>CAKZYJ010000335.1 GCA_937884755.1 uncultured Flammeovirgaceae bacterium | reverse complement strand
GCCGTACCCAAACCCGACGGGGAGAACGCGCCTTGTTCAGCTTAGCCGATGAAGACACGGACTGTGTGGAAGATTACGTTACGGCCTACGTCAATCGGTTATCGGATCTTTTCTTTACTCTGGCCCGGGCCGAGATGGATAAGCACGGAGTAGCCGAGGAAAAATGGAACCTCTTTCTCTATAAGCGGAAAAAGAAGTTGTAGTGATCAATCAAAAAGAACCTTAAGCGTCCATTCGATCTTTATTAGGCAGATGAGCTTCGGCTGGGAAGGGCTTTTCGCGTCGTAATGTCTGAAGAAGTTCACCAATATTTTGACAGTGAAGCGTATGGTCGCCAACGCTTAGCTGCCACTGGTGATTAGCGTATTGTACCTTTAAGAAGCCATTTGGGTCGTCTACCACTTGATAGCCTTCTCGTTCCAGAGCACGCCGAGTCCAAGTGCTAGGTACCTCATTTCCGGATAGTGATACTTTGCCTTGGGTAGGATGCACCACTTTGAAAGCGCCAGAGCGTTTATCAAATCGAAAAGCATTGCTTTTAAACACCCGCTCAAACATACCGGATAACACCATGTCTTCGGGGGCACCGCTTCTTAGATTTTCTTCTCGGTGCATTAGCCAGATCGTATCGGCCGTCTGAAGGGCCAGGTCTAGCTCGTGGGTCGATAGAAATATTGCCTTGTTAGTTTCTTTCGCCAAGCGTTTAAGGATGTTCATGATTTCTACCCGCGTGGGTAAATCGAGGTGAGCCGTGGGTTCGTCCAGCATAATCAATGGGGTGTCTTGGGCCAGGGCCTTGGCGATGAGCACTCGCTGCTTTTCCCCATCGCTCAACTCATTAAAAAACCGATCTTTATAATCGTTTAGATGGACGCTATCCAACGAGCGCTCAATGATCTCATGATCACTGCGTCGCAGCTTGGCAAAATAGTTGGTGTACGGGTAACGCCCTACGGACACCAGATCCATGACAGTCAGCCCTCCCACTTGCATTTTATCCGTTAACACTAGGCTCAACAGCTTGGCGTATTGATGCGGCTTCATCTTTTTTACGTCTACTTCGGCAATAAACGTGTCGCCACGCAGGGGTTTTTGTAGCCCGGCAATGGTACGCATCAGCGTTGACTTGCCACAACCGTTAGGGCCGATCAGGCAGACAAGCTCCCCATTGTGAATAGTTATATTCAGATCCTTTTCCAGTTCGAGTATAGTACGCTTCGTTTGATAGCCGACCGTTAAGCCGTGGGTTTGAAGAATAGGAACAGTAAAATGCGCCGCGTCTTGGTTGATCATTGGAATATCTTCCATTAGAATGCTCCTTTTATTTTCTTGCTTTTGATGATGATCCCCAAAATGACGGGGGCCCCGAAGAGGGCCGTTACGGAGTTGAGCGGTAGGGTGGTTTGGGCACCGGGTACCTGCGACACAATATCGCAAATAAGCATGATCACCATACCACATAGCATGGTGCCTGGAATCAGTACTTTGTGATTAGACGTGCGGAACAGTAAACGCGCTAGGTGGGGTACCGCCACGCCGATAAAAGCAATAGGGCCGGTAAACGCAGTGATCGTACCAGCCATGACACTGGTGGTGAGGATCAATTTCACCCTGGCGCGAGAAACGTTGACCCCCACGCCAGTGGCATAGTTCTCCCCTAACAGTAAGGCGTTCATCTGCTTGGAATACAATAGGGAAACCAAGAGCGCAAAGGTGATAATGGGGCCCATGACCCGTAATTGCGACCAGGCCACACCCGAAAGGCTACCAAATGTCCAGACGAGAAAATTTTGAATTAACTCTGGATCACTGAAGTACTGTAAGATATTCACAACTGCTCCAGTAATGAAACCAAACATTAACCCAACAATGAGCACTGTAATACTATCTGACAGGCGGACCGAAGCAAATAACACGCTTAACAGCACTAGGGTGGAGCCACTGACTGCAAAAAGGACCAGCCCCCAACTACCCAACGTTTCTTGCAAGTTAATACTTGCCCCAATGGCGGTAGAAGAAAGGACAAAGACGGCTACGCCCAGGCTTGCACCGTGACTAATTCCCAATACCGATGGGCCGGCCAACGGGTTTCTAAAAAGGGTTTGCATCTGTAACCCGGCTACCGAAATACCAGCCCCGGTTAACATAGCGGTAATTGCTTTGGGGAGCCTGAAATTAAAAAAGATGTATTCCCAGGACTTTTTGGAGGCTTTTCCTGAGATGATGTTGAGTAATTCTTCTACCGATATCTTCACACTCCCCAAACTCAGATCAAGCATGAATAGGCTGAGAATCGCCCCGAAGGCAACAAGTATGATCAGCCAAGGTTTCAGTATGGGATGATTACCTGAAGTCAACTTCAAAAAAACGATTATTGTAGCTTTTTGTAGTAGTACAGTTGATGGTTAGGAAGTAGTTCAGGATGGAAGATTTTAATAACGTCTTTAAGAATGAGATCAGGGCGAGTCATGCCGCTTTCCCAGTAGTCATTGCCCCCATTTTCACTCATCCTTTCATTGAACGTATACACATTTCCCGCTCTAAAAGCTTTAAAAAGCGTATATCGCTCGTCCATCATCTCCAGTTCTTTCAGCGATTCTGCCCGGGGACCAATCCAGTAATCGGCCTCAATCATGTCATCAAGAACTACCTCGAAACTAAGGGGAAGACTGCCAGTGGCCTGTTCATCTTTGTAATGATAATCACCGCCAGCGTCGAGAATCAATTTAGTTAAGTAGCTATCGGCACTCGGCATATACCAGGTGCCTTTAAAGTTATTTCCGGTCATCACCGAAGGTCTATTCTCAACTTTAGTCGTGAGTAATCGGGCGTTCAGGTATTCCTGTTCCACTTGCCGGAAGATGGAGTCGGCCATTGCGTCTTTATTGAAAAATGCCCCCACGTACTTAATCCATTCCGCCCGGGCCAACATGGTGGTTTCCATCCACTCAATATTGTAAGAAACGGGAATACCGGACTCAATTAACCGGTCGTCTTCATTTCTCACGTTATCGTAGCCTGTTCTCATCACCAGATCGGGCGATACGTCTAATAGGATCTCCAGGTTACTGCTTTTCAGGGAACCTACCTGAGCCACCTCGCCCTGGCTTACTTTATTGTAGATATAAGCATTGTACAGATATTTATCTTCTGCTACTCCGGTAACTTTGTCTAATTCATCTATGAGCTTGAGGTAACCGATGTGAGGGCTGGAGGTAGCCACCACCTCTTCGATAGGCACCGGAATGGTAAAGTCGGCTTGTTCAATAGCCGGATCCTCTGTACCTGTTGGGTATAAAACTAGGGACAACAGGGTGTCACTTTCTTGCCAAGGATTACGCACCGTCACTAATTTATAATGCTCGTTGGCCTCTATCGTAAAGTTTTTGGCGTAGGTGATCTCGGGCTTAAAAGAAAATGAAGTTTCGACCGACGCATCCACTACCGATTCATTTCCTTCCAACTGATTGTTAGGAGAGTAACAAGCCGTGACAGTGAACCCTAGTACTGCCGCGCTGATCCAGTTTGCTTTCATTAATATTATTGTTAATCCGTACATAGTGAATGACTATGTGTATAATTCAATTGGCAAGATAGGACATCAACGACGGAAACACACGTATTCCCTGTAATGTTACTTGCCTACGGGTACTTCAAAAATATATATACCCATTTCCTTCCTCGGCTCGCGAATAGACTTACCTTTGTACCCAGTTCGGTTTTTGTGTATCAATCGGGATACATGAAATTAAAAGGGAATCCTGTGAAAATCAGGAACTGTCCCCGCAACTGTAAGTTCAGTAAGCGCTGGCCCAACCAAACTCCACTGTTCGCCTCCGGCGGATGGGAAGGAAGCCAGCGTTGAACGAGTCAGGAGACCTGCCGACAAAAATTATTGTGTGGAAACTTCGGGTGAAAGTAGCCATAATACTATCGGTATCCTCCCTATCGGCTCTAGTATCCGTATGATGAGGATCGTTATTTAACGTCTAGTCTAACCATGAAAACGTATTTTTTATGGGCAGTTGCCTTTTGTCTGGCTACTGCTGCCCAAGCCCAGGATTCCCTACAAACAGTCCAATTAGATGATGTATTCATCACTGGTAACAAAATTGAAACCCCCGTAGAAAAATCGGGGAAGACAATTTACAAACTAAACCGAGAGGACATTGAGGCCAACGGTGGGAAAGATATTCCTGATTTGCTCAACGAAATTCCCGGTGTTCAAATAGACGGAAATTTCGCTACCCTTGGAACCAACATCAACTACCGCATACGAGGTGCCCAAAGCGAACAAACCCTAATACTCATCGACGGGATTCCGTTTAACGATCCATCCGGAACCGCGCAGACCTTCGACCTCCGGATGTTAGACCTAGAACAGGTGGAATCTATTGAAGTGTTGAAAGGGGGCTTAAGCTCGCTTTATGGTACGGGAGCGGCCGCAGGTGTCATCAATATCACCCTCAAAAAACCATCCGACGAAGCTACTTCCGGATCGCTGAATGCCGAATACGGTAGTTTTAATACGTTCGCGGCTAACGCTAATGTTAATGGTACCTCAGGCAAGCTCCGGTACATGCTAAGTGGGACGTACCGATCTTCTGACGGTTTTTCGGCGGCAAGAGACACGCTAGCTACGGAAAATTTCGATAACGATAGATTCGAGAGCCTGAACTTTCTCGGAAGACTCGGCTATCAGTTTACGAACCGATTTTCAGTGGACTTATTGGCAGGATACGATGATATAGCCAGCGATTTTGATGCTGGCGCTTTTAGGGATAATGACGCTGAACTAGATCAAACCCTGCTAAAAATTGCCTTATCTTCCAGTTACCAATGGACAGGGGGTAATGTAAAAGGAAACTTTTCGTACCATACCAATGAACGAATTTTCAACTCCCCAAGCAGAGATCCCAATGAGCGTGATATCAGTGAGTTCAACGGTAGTACCTTCCAAGCTGATGTACTCCTAGAGCAGAAACTGACGAATGAAATTAAGTTACTGGGAGGAGTAAACCTTCAGCGCCCGGTTTGGGAGCCGGAGGATGCAGCCAGCGAAAGCTTCACAATGGTTGACCCTTACGCCTCATTCATTTACGATGTTGCCAATGTAAACGTACAAGTGGGCGGACGCTTGAATATCCACAGCCTTTACGGAACCAATTTTGTGTGGAACGTAAACCCTAACTACTTATTCAATGTGGGTAAAAGCAAATTGAAAATTTTAGGCGCTTATGCCACTTCTTTTTTGAGCCCGTCACTGAACCAGCTTTATGCCGGAGATTTTGGGTTTCTGGCTCAGGATGCCGGAAACCCAGATCTGGAACCTCAGGAGTCGGAAACCATAGAAGGAGGATTCAAGTGGCTATCCGACGAGAAGTTTCAACTGGGGGTAGTATATTTTTATAGAAGAGACCAAAACTTTATTGATTTTATCTTCAACGATGATTTCACTGCTGGTACATACGTAAACCTTGATGAACAGCGAGAAGTGGATGGCATAGAGATTAATGGTCGCTATGCTTTTATCCCGCAACTTACCCTCTCAGGACATTATACCTTAACCAGATCACTCAATGATGAGGTGATTTTGAGAAGGATACCTGAGCATAAATTTGGCTTTGCTCTGTCGGCGACCCCCACGCCGAACCTACTCGTAAAAGTAACCCACTTACATGTGGGAGAGACTCCGGAAAGCACTGAAGTTACCCTAGATGCCTACGAGCTATTCGATGGTTTCGTATCTTATAAATTTGATCAGCTGACCATCTCAGCCGGCATTAATAACATTTTTGATACTAACTATGTAGATCGGTTTGGGTGGGCAACTGCGGAAAGAAACTATACTATTAGCTTGAGATATAGCTTCTAGCATATAAGCCATTTTTCTGTTTTTAGTGTCTATTTCAAACGCACTATGGCCACCTCGTGGTTGGATCAAACCTGTCTGCTGAGAGGTAATGAGCAGTGATTCCGCAGTTCTTACAGATTTCTACTACTCAGGTTCCTACTCTAGAAATCAGGAAAAGCTACATCAGAAAAAGTGTACTGACTGACATCATTCTGAATTACCACTTTCGGCACCTTGGTAAAGATCATCTTCCCAGTAGCCGGTGAGTATGCTGTCGGCATTTACTGAGGCGTACACCATTTTTCCTTCACCTTCCCGTTGCCCCTTCACGAACGTGCCTTCAAAGTAATCTCCGTTAATCCAGGTGTAGGTTCCTTCACCATCAGGATACCCCTTTTTAAATTCGCCCTCGTAGGTGTCTTTGCCAATGGCCTTTCCCATTCCGTGAGCTTTGCCCTTATGGCAATCCCCTTCGTAGCTGCCGGCAATGTCATGTACCATAACCCGGCAATCGGCAGCCTCCGTTACAATCACCCGGGATGTGCGATTTACTAGGCCAATCAATGTAGCTAACGTAACACTAAATACTAGTAATAAAAATTTCATGATCAGGGTAGTGTAAAAAGTAATCTCGAGTATGAGCGACAAGCAATTTACGGAATTATTTCCTAAATATTAGACGCGACAAGATTAAGTTCTGATGAAGCTTTGCGGATATCTTCAACCAGGATAACGAAATTTGAAGTATAAAATTGACCCAGCGATCATCAATGTAAATCCATTGGTCAGGATAATGGGCCAATTAAAAATAATAAACCCATAGATCAGCCAGAGGATTAACCCAACTACCAGTAGCATGAACGTACCCAGCGATAAGTCGCCGGCTGAGCGCGATTGCCAGGTTTTCACGGCTTGGGGCAAAAAAGCCAAGGTAGTGCAAATTCCAGCAATAATGCCCAAAATATCTAACGAACTCATTGGTTGGATAGAAATCGTTCGGCCACTTCCTGCCAGTTATTTACCCGCGGAAATCTAGTTTCGTAGGCATTGTGAGGAGATGAGAAGATAATCGCTTCCCCGGAAAAAGTTTCCAGATTCTTAGCATGGTCATCGAGCATATAGTCGGCTTTAATAATGCTTTTATCACCGCAGAATACATAGTTTCTCCAGTGAATAAACGAAAAATGACGCTGTAGCCAGCGGTACTTAGGCCCGAAGGAGTCAGGAAATTCCATAGCGGCAGTTACAATGAATACTTCGTAGTGATCCTGCATCTCTCGCACTACCTCCTGGCTATCAGGCATTACTAATAAATCTTCAAAAAAGTCTTCAGCAAAAAGGTAACGGCGAATAGCGGAACGGTGGTCAGGATGAACTACTTCTTCCAGGTAACGACCTGGTAGTTTGCTTCGGTCAATAGGAATTCCGTATTCCTCCTCATACAGCCGAATCAGTTTTTCGTATGGATCGGCCATAACTTCGTCCATATCGATGGCAACTCTTTGTTTCATGGCGCAAAAGAACCAGAAAAGGTGACCGATTACAAGAAATAAATGAGTTAAACTTCGTACTGAAAAATAGAAAGAGTTTTATGAAAAGTCCGCCCCCCTTTCAAAAGCTTTATTCAGTATCTTTTGGCCTAAGTTTTTCTATTTTCTGTAATAACTCTTTACAGAACGGAATGAAGTCAGGGTACTTCCTAAGGTCAGCGGCTTCCGCATCATCCGACATTTCTCTAATCACCGAGGCTAATGGTTCTATCTCGAACATGGTAAAGGTCGATTTTACTCGATGCAAATCATACGCAAGTTTCGCCTGATCAAAAGTCTGATAAAACTGCTCAGCGTCTTGAATAAGCCGTTTCACCAATGAACTCAACTTTTCGCTCAGATTAATTTGCTCAACAATATTTCCATCAGTCAAAAAATCAAACACTTCCTGATTGAGACTCAGGGATGCTGACTTTTCAGTTTCATTGGATACTGGAGTATGAGGAATTGAAATTTCTTCCTTATCAATCTGCTCAAGGTTTACCGAGCTATGATACTGAAGCCGGGCAAATAATTCTTTAGGATCAAACGGCTTAGCCAGAAAATCATTCATCCCCCGGGCATTTACTTTCTCTTTGGTAGTACGTGAAGCTGAAGCTGTTAAAGCGATGATGGGCACTGGAACCTGCTTATGTTCCTCTTCCCACTCTCTAATATTTTTTGTAGCCTGATAGCCATCTACTACTGGCATTTGTAAGTCCATTAAAATCACGTCATAGGGCTGCTTTTTTACCATTTCTAACGCTTCTCCCCCATGATTAGCAATGTCCAGTATTACCTGCCATTTCTTCATAAAACGCACTGCTACGTATTGGTTTACGGTATTATCTTCTACTAATAACACTCTTAAGCCATTGAGGCTTCCCCAGTAGGTTTCATTAGGTAAGTTTGGATTAAAACGGTCCTTTACTTGCTTCTTGGCACTTTTACTAAACTCCAATTCAAACGAGAAAATAGATCCTTTTCCTACTTCGCTGGTAACTTTAATCTCACTTCCCTGAAGTTCTAATAATTTTCGTGTGATAGCTAATCCCAGTCCGGTTCCGCCGTACTTCCGGGTAGTACTTGAACTGGCCTGAGAGAACTCATCAAAGATGACCTCTAACTGCTCAGGAGAAATACCAATCCCGCTATCCTGAACACTAAAACCGATAACCAACTGATCATTTTTCTCCTCTATTAATTCTACTTCAACCTTAACCTGCCCTTTATCGGTAAACTTTACCGCGTTGCTCACTAGGTTATTGATTATCTGCCCCAAACGTACTGCATCTCCAACCACTAGCTCCGGTACATCGTCATCCCAACGAAGTTTAAGTTTTACTTGTTTCTCAGTAGCCTTAATTCCCTGAGCAGCTTTTATACCCTGGAGTAAATCCCTGAGATTAAAATCGATAGACTCAAGAACAATCTTTCCGGCTTCAATTTTACTAAAATCCAGAATATCATTGATTAATGATAACAGCAAGTCAGCCGAAAATTTTAGGGTTTTAATGGACTCCAACTGGGATTTTCGAGGATTTTCTTCTAATAATAAATGAGCCATACCTACCACCGCATTCATGGGTGTTCTAATTTCATGCGACATGGTAGAAAGAAAATCGGTTTTGGCCCGAGTAGCCTCTTCTGCTTCTTCACGAGCATCAATGAGTTGTTTTTCGTTGGTGTATCGTTCTAAGGTAGTGCCTACCCAACGAGCTACCAAACGCATAAAATCAACGTCGTTTTCCGAAAAAGGAATTGGTCGTTTACTAGGTGACGAGAAATTTATAGTTCCGTATTTTTTTCCGGCTACCCAGATGGTTGAGCCAATGTAGCTTTCCAAATGAAATTCTTTATAGCAGGGATGAGTAGCATATTCCGATTCCGTGACATCCTGAATGGCTAAGGTATCGTTTTGAGCGAAGGTGACACTACAGTAAGTATTCTCTATTGGAAAGATAGTTCCAGGCTCAATCTGTATTTCATCGTCGTTGCTAATAACGTACTCGACCTTATAGTCCTGGTTTTCTATACAACTGATTATGCCAATCGGTAAATCGAAATATTGGGTAATAGAACTGAGAACTTCTTTCAGTTGCTGTTCCAGCGTAAGCTGATGACTAGCGCTGATTTGTGCCAGTATGCTTAGTCCCTGTTGATAATACTCCAGAGAAAGTTCAGATTTTTTCCGCTCAGTTATATCTTCAGTCATTATTATGATACCCCCCACTATATTATCAGGTAAGCACCAGGGCATTACCTCCCAACGGATCCACTGCTCTTCTCCTTTTTCATTAATATAATAATCTTCATCCTTACGGTGAGTATTTCCTAGCAGGCAATCCTGATGAATCTCTTTCCAATCCTGACGAATATTGGGGAATAATTCGTAATGCGAACGACCAACCAAACCTTCTGATTCTAAGTCATAATCCGATTTCCACCGATGACTGGCCGCAATGTAATTCATATGAATGTCGAAAATAGCCATAGCAACCGGTGCCTGCTCAATAAAGAGAATTAGATGCTGCTCTACTCCCCTACTAGCACTAATATCAAATGCCAAAACTAAACCGTTAACTACCTTCTGTTCCTGATAAATTGGGATAAACTGAGCAAAGTAAATCCTATTGTGGAAATTAAATTCTGTCTCCACCAATTCTCCTTCAAAAACCCGGTTGTGGATTGGTTCAAAAAACGCTGCTTCTTCCGGAGTACAAACCTCATACATGGTTTTGCCAAAAATACTATCAGCAATAATTGAATTGTAATTATCTATCCTATCATAAGCACCATAACGAAAATCCCGATCGAAAAGCATTACAGTTACAGCGGGGATGTGTTTTACTATCCACTGAAGCCACTCATCTCGGAAGTAGGGATTTTGTTTCTGAGAATTTTCTGTAAAAACACCAATGATGGAGAGCGGCTTTTTTTGATCATCCCAAGCTACTACCTTAGCATTACAGATTAGTTCTGTATGTTTATTTCTAGTAGTAATTGTGAGCGGAAAAATAATAGGAATAGAAGACTGTTTCTGCAGGCTGGATATTTGCGTTTGAAAAGTTCTAAACTCGTTCTTAGAAAGAAACTGCTGCCAAAAGTCTAAATCCAGCGTTTGGTCATCAGTACATTGTAGCAAACTGGCGAGACCACTACTTACTGAAAAGGTATTACTGGGGATATCATAGCTCCAATAGCCATTGCCCACCTCTTCTACTACCTGATAGAATAGATTCTCCTGCTCGGCCAGTTGCTGTTCTAGTTTGGCTACTTGCTGGGTCAGTAATTGTTGATTTTTGGGAACTGAGGTCTTAGCCTGAGCCATGCTTACTATTCATTAGTCTCACCAAAAATAGCACATTGGCTAGATTTTTTCCCCTTCTTTGCTCTAACTCCCCCGTACCATGTACCTTTTCTAAACTAAGTGCAGAAAAATGAACACTGGAAATGCTACAATTCTACTTTTACATCGAAAGCGCTGTTGAGCACCTGCCCATTGCGCTTCATCTGTATCCAAATACGATAATCCCCAGGTTCAGGGAATACATAGGGAAACATGACCGTTGAGTGGCCGGCATGCTCCCCGGTCTCATCCTCAACTTCATGAACCATGCCCTCCATCAAAAACTCTTCTCGCTCCTGTTCTTCCAGAGACTGAATGGAAGCAATAAGTTGGTCAATACTATCCGCAAATTGTAAGGGCTCAGGTAATGTTGGTAGGGTTTGATCTTCCTTAATCCGGCTTTCCAACACTGATTGAGAAGCCATTGAGTAGTTTCCTACTGGATGCAAATGTACGTAAACACTACCATCATTCTTAAAAACCACCATATGCCCCATCATACCCATGTAGGGCTCAAGCTCAGCCGGATTACCTTCGGGGTCCTGGATTGCGAAAGTCATGGGGTACAGCTTACCGGCTACCAGTGGTTCACTTGACTGATGTTCCCAGATGGCCGTAGAACCATCGGGAAGTGGGGTTTCCGTTCCGGGTTTACCACAAATTACGATATTATTCCCAGCTAATTGTGCCTGTTGCGACCCAACCGGGTTGGAGATGATGTAGGTATCGTCCGGATCTTCGTAAAGTGAATTTTTACCCACTGAAGCTAAGCGCGTTGGTAATTCTTCTGCTGGAATCTCTACGGTATCAGCAATGGTTTCGGCAAAGCCGTTCCAGCGAACAATATCGGCGTAAACAAAATATTTTCCTTCGGGCAAGGGTGGTAGTTTCACCTGATAGGTGATGGTGTCTACCCGCTGGGGGTGTAAGTGGGCAAAGGCATCCAGACTACCTTCCCGAATCAGGAACATATGCATCAGTTTACCATGATCAGGAATCAGATAACTGGTTCGACTACTTCTCCCTCGGTAAGATAGATAAGTGGTGTCAATAGCAAAATTTAGTACTCTACCGCCCTCATCTTCCAGAATAGTGGATGTAGCTTGATAAGGTTTGTACATATAACGTTGGTAATCGTCTGCCCAGCTTTGCCACCACTCATTTCCTTCGTAAAGTATCAATCCCAATACAAAAGCGCTAATGCCGGCCCCTACCCAGCGTTTACGGCGATAACGGCGAGTAAATTCCTGATTGGGGTCTAGCGTGCCATCGCTAACACTAGCACCGATAATCGTTACCATCAGTACTACTAGAAAAATACCTAAGCCAGCTAATATCCACCCAAGTTGAGGCTCCATATCTTTTTGAGCAGTTGAAGCCGCCATTACCGGCACTAGCGCCACGCCTTTTCCCAGACTACCTTCTACTGTAATTTCCAGACTAGCTGTGCCGCTAGACATCAGCCAGATCAACCCCTCATACTGGTTGGGATTTTCTTCGGAAGGAAGTGCCTCGTCGGGTGAAGGGGAACCCTCATCGCCGGCGTACCAATAGATGGGCTTCACCCAAATATGATCTATCCCACCGTTCTCTACGATAATCTGTACCTGAGCAGTACCCGGAATAACTTCCGGCGGATTGACACTTACCAGTAAGGAATAGGGTCCGGCTTTGCCTTCAAAGACCACACCCGGGCTACCTACATGCGCTTGCAAGTTTACCGCCACCAATAAACCCAACAGGGTTATCCACACTTTTTGTAAATTCATCTTTGTCAATTTAAACTAACGGCGTACCTTCTGCATCCAACGTCCCCAATACAGACCTAAACGAGTAGTAAGAATCGATACGCCCACCGCAATCAGCAAACCAGTCACTAGATTCCAGCCAGTAGCTACCATCCAGGGAGCGTAGGCGTAGCGGTATTCCCAATCTGGGTTGTTTCCAAAGTACCAGGTTTCGGTACCGAAGACCCAGTTCCGGGCATAGGGAGTCATAAGAAAATCACCAAATGGCCACTGTACTGCTAAGAATACAATAATGAACAATGGGGCAATCAGCAGGGCTTTCATCCAATCATTCTTTTGGTCGAACCGATGTAGTACCCAGTCAATAGTAAGGGCTGGAAAAATGAGTAGGAGGGGAAATTCAAAAGCCTGGAAATGTTCTACGTGGTTTAGGATAGGGCCTAATTTTGGCTCTGCCGGAAACAGTGGGAGTATCCATCCTAATAGCATTAAGATGAGCATGTATACGGCTGTTGTAGTAGTTGCCGCCCATCTGAGTTGAGAGGAACGGGCAATGGCACTAAGCAAAAAGGTGTATAATCCCCCACCAATAATGTAAAAGCTAGTTCGGTGCATATCGTGCCTTGACTGATACTCCGAAGTAATCACGAACAACATGGTTAGAAAAAAACCGGCCGCAATCACGTAGAATAGTTGTAAACGTCGCTGACGACGCTCCTTCAACTCTGCAGGTAAATCCACCGCGTCTTGCCGGTTTTGCAAGGCCAGAACGCTAATGATTGCCCCAAATTGAATAGTCATCATGCCCAATGCCAGTACCGTATGCGGAGGGGATAGAATGGTCACGTCAAGGCCGTAGGTATTGTGCCACCAGTCGTCGAAGGGAGCCGAAGTTAGCATGGCAAATGCCCCCCAAATACAAAACAGAGCTCCCAGCGAACTATAGAAAATTCCCCAGAAACGTACCGACTGTTTTTTCTGTTCAGTACTACCAGCAAAGGTGATTTGTAACACTTGGTAGCCCGAGAATGTGCCGGCAATAACAGCCCCTAAATACATTGCCAGATGAGGCGCCGAGAACAACCCATCCCGACCAATACTCATATGCCAGGAAATATCCCATACCAACCCTACCACAATACAAAGCGAGGCAAACACCGTAGCGTAGATAAATACAGGTATTTTTAGCAGTAGCGATGTTGATTTCGCTTTTTGGACTGGCGAGACTAAGGTTTTGGAAGCTAGTGTGGTTTCCATGCAATAAGTTTAGTTAATGATGAAATATAAGGAAGATGCTACACGAAGCCAAAGTTCCTATGGTTTATCTTTAGCTGATACCTCAACCGGTTCGTTTTAGAAGAAGTGTTTCTGATCAAACTTATTTTTGGCTATTGTCGTTCGGCATACAGACCTTTACTCTATTACTGAATATAACTCATCAAATGCGCACTGTTTTATTCGTTGGTTTTGCTTTTCTCTTATTGACAACCGCCTGCGCCCAGCAACCCTCCGATTCTTCTAACGCTCTAATCAACGAAACCAGCCCCTATCTTCTGCAACACGCTAACAATCCGGTTGATTGGTATCCCTGGGGAGAAGAAGCGTTGGAAAAGGCAAAGCAAGAAGAAAAGCTAGTGATTGTGAGTATTGGCTACGCAGCCTGCCACTGGTGTCACGTGATGGAGCACGAGAGCTTTGAAGATTCGGCAGTTGCCGCTTACATGAACGAGCACTTCGTTTCTATCAAGGTTGATCGGGAAGAACGTCCCGATGTGGATCAGATTTATATGAACGCCGCTCAGCTTCTTACCGGGCGGGGCGGCTGGCCGCTGAATGCAGTTGCCCTGCCGGACGGGCGTCCGTTCTTCGCCGGTACGTATCTTCCCAAAGACCAGTGGATGCAAGTGTTGCGTAAGCTATTAGAAACCTACCAGGAAGATTCGTCCCGAATTACGACCATCGCTGCACAGGTTACGGAAGGAATACGCACCATTGACCAGGTTGAAGTGTCTGAAAACAAGAAAGAGTATACGGCTCAGACACTCGACGATTTATTTGCTACCTGGGAACCGCAACTGGATAAAGAGTGGGGCGGCAATCAGGGGGCTCCTAAGTTTCCGATGCCGGTTAACCTGGAATATCTGTTGCAATATCACTACTACTCCAATAACGATACAGCTAAAGAGGCCGTACTCACCACCTTAGACCGTATGGCTTTAGGTGGTTTATACGATCATCTAGGGGGCGGATTTGCTCGATACTCAACTGATACTCAGTGGAAGGTCCCACATTTTGAAAAGATGCTGTACGACAACGCCCAACTGGTGAGTGTATACAGCCACGCCTTTCAGCTTACTAAGGATTCATTGTACCGGCAGCGGGTGTACGAAACCCTAGACTTTGTTGAAAGAGAGATGACTTCGCCGGAAGGTGCTTTTTACTCCTCTCTGGATGCCGACAGCGAAGGCGAGGAAGGAAAGTTTTACGTCTGGACAGCCACGGAAATTGATTCGATACTGGGCGAAGATTCTGGTCTGTTTAAGGCTTATTTCAATATTACGAGCATGGGAAACTGGGAAGAAGGCAAAAATATTCTATACCCTCAACAACGTCTTGCTGAATTTGCTAAATCGAAGGATATTGCTCTGCCTGAACTAGAAAATGTGCTGGAAGAGGCCAAAACCAAACTTCTTTCGGCCCGCTCCCAACGAACTCGGCCGGGCCTGGATGATAAGATACTTACTGCCTGGAATGCCTTAATGCTTAACGGTTACGTCGATGCTTACCGGGCTTTTGGTGAGCAAAAATTCTTAGAAGCTGCTCTCAAAAACGCTAAGTATATACAAGAAGAAATTATCAACGACGATCTCCCTCTAACCCGGAGCCATAAAGATGGAAAGAACTCAGTTCCTGGTTTTTTGGATGATTATGCTTTTTTAATTTCAGCTAATATTAATCTCTATCAGGCTACTTTTGATGAGTCTTGGCTTTATACCGCCCGTTCGCTAACCGATTATGTACTAACGCAATTTTCCGATCCGGATACTCCTCTACTGTTTTATACCAGCGACGAACATGAGTCGTTGATTGCCCGGCAGAAGGAGATCAATGATAACGTTATTCCGGGTTCGAACTCCCAAATGGCTAATAATCTGTGGCAACTGGGGCTACTCTTTGCTGATACAAATTATTCAGAGAAAGCCAAAGTGATGGTAGCTGCGGTCACCTCCAGCTTAACCGAATACCCTCAGTTTTACGCTAACTGGGCTACTTTGCTTACCCGCATTATTCACGAACCCTACGAAGTGGCCATAGTCGGAAATGATTACCAGGATTCTCGTAGAGCCCTAGATCAGCAGTATTTACCCAATGTATTATTCTTAGGAGGTGATACTGAGGGCTCACTAGCTTTACTGGAAAATAAACTGGTAGAAGGACAGACCACCATTTATGTTTGTCAGAATAAGGTATGTCAGTTACCAGTTACTCAACCTGAAGATGCACTTCAACAAATTCGCTAGTAGTACTTATTGGGACCAAATCAATTTAGCTATAGAATAGCTACGAAATGTCAATAAGTATTTATTGAATTGGGAGAATTTTGGTGAATAAGGATGCCCAATACGAAACAATACAATTACTACCCCTGATCATAGTTTTACTTACTCACTATAAGCAACTTCTATCGGTTTGATATTTTTTTGAAAAAATTGCAAAAATATCGATAAAATAACAGTTACTATTACACATTTTTTACCCTCAATTCACCCTTTTTTTCATTTTTATGCTTACATTTGTATCCTGAGACTGACCTATACCTAATCCGTATTCCGGAACAAAAGCTGTTCTTTACCTCACTACCGTAAAAACAGTTAATGTAAAATTGTTAATTTTTTTACTTACTGACCGTCACTATGTATAGGATTATCAACAGCTTGGCTAGTGCCGAGTACAACAAAGAACTTGGAGCCGTTGAAATTAACTTTAACGGCTACGGCGAACCAACCCTCTACCATGAAACTATGGACATAGCCATGAATATCGCCGCGATCTATGACACTAACAAATGGCTATTTATAAAAGACTTTTTCCAGGACATCAACCCACATCAGTTCCTCTTTTTTGTAAAGAAATGGTCTAAGACCAGTAACGAACTTCTCAGCCCATTATCAGACCACGAAACCTGCAAAGTAGCTTTATTAACCAGTCTAGCTTCCCGCGAGAAGTTAGTGAGCGATAATGAATGGTTAAAGCAATCTAAAGCTAAATTCAGCAATCTAGATTTTAGAGTATTTTTTAAGCAGGAAAATGCCCAAGAATTTTTGACGCACAAAGAAGTAGAACAACTAGCTTCACTAAAAGATTGATATATGCCTTAACCGGAAACAACAGTATTGAAATA
This sequence comes from uncultured Flammeovirgaceae bacterium, assembly GCA_937884755.1. Classification (GTDB taxonomy): domain Bacteria; phylum Bacteroidota; class Bacteroidia; order Cytophagales; family Cyclobacteriaceae; genus Tunicatimonas. The sequence continues at coordinate 41,204 of CAKZYJ010000335.1, read as the reverse complement.
AGTCGCTTAACTACAACTACCTGCTACACAATCATGAATACTAAGAAGTCTGCTGATGAGCTACGGCAGCGTATCTTAAAGCTCGGTCAGCAAAAACTTGAAGAAGAACAGCTCTATCAACAGATGTCTCAAGCTGTAGAACGCCTGCCTACCAAACGAACATCTAGTAAAGTAATGAATATCATTCGTACAGAGTCTCAAATAACTAGACCCTGATATTCAGGCGTTGAGCCTGTTTCCGATACTCCTGTATTAGTTTGCTGTACCAATAACCCGATTGCTTGATCCGACGTTGCTGGTTCTGGAAATTCACATGTACTAGTCCAAATGTGGGATGATACCCTTCCGCCCACTCAAAATTGTCGGTCAGGGTCCACACAAAATATCCATTAAGTGGTATACCCTCTGCTTTAGCTTGCAAACAGGCTTGAATGTGCTGTCGCAAGTAATTCTGTCGTTCATGGTCAGAAACTTTATTATCGTGTAGCTTATCGTCAAATGCTGCTCCATTTTCAGTGATAATGATGTTTTTTAACGCATAACGCTCATGAAACTGCTTCAAAATTTGGTAGATAGCATTTGGATACACTTCCCATCCCATTAGTGTAGTAGACACATTTCGCTTCTGAGGTGGTACTTGTCGGGCAAAAATATAGGGCATAGACCAGGAATGACGAATTACCTCGCGGGTATAATTTTGCAGACCAATAAAGTCAAAATCAAAAACCATTCTCTGTTCATCACCCGGTTGCTGGAATTTTTCCAGCTTAGACAGCACTGTGAATTTTTCTGTAGGATAGCCTAGCCCCAAACAAGGTTCAATAAATAGGCGGTTTAGCAAAGCATCTACTCGCTCGGCGGCTTTCTGATCCCGCTCACTATCGGTAGCAGCTTCCACTGGTGAGCAGGAAAACGTAGTGCCGATGAAGGCGTTAGGTTGCAAATCGCGTATCAACCTTCCACCCTCGGCCTGACAAAGGGTAGCATGATGAATGCTGGATAGAAAGTTTTTGAGACCTCTCCGACCCGGCGCATGAATTCCCAGAAAGTAGCCCGCTCCGGTAAAAACCATAGGTTCGTTTATCACCATCCAGTTAGTTACCCGGTCACGGTATCGATCTACTACAACGGAAACAAACTCACTAAACCAGGCTACAATATTCCGGTTAGTCCATCCTCCCTTCTGCTCTAATGCCTGAGGTAGATCCCAGTGATAGAGTGTAACCCAGGGTTGAATTCCTGACTCGAGACAGTGGTCGATAAGTCGGTCGTAAAAGTCTAGCCCTAGCTGATTTACTTTGCCAATGCCCTGTGGAAGTATTCTGGACCAGGCCACTGAAAATCGAAAGTTTGGTATTGCTAAGTCATGGATAATCTGTAAATCTTCTGGGTAACGGTGGTAAAAGTCACAAGCCAGATTGGCGTTTTGGTTATTATAGGTTTTACCTGGCCGGTTAGAAAATACATCCCAAATGGATGGCCCTTTATCATCGGTTGAAATAGCTCCTTCGGTTTGGTAGGCGGCGGTGGAAACTCCCCACTGGAAATTACCATCCAGCACTTCTTTGCTAAATTCTTTCAAGGCTGATAGTCTAAAAAATGATACTTCTTCGCCCTTTGAGGTTCGAGCGGTAAATAGTAGAAATGTACAGTCAAAAGTTTGGTTTGGTTAAAATTGAATACTAGGCTTCTACTCGGTTAAGTACCAGATCAATAACCTCTTCGGTAATATCCGGATAATTTACCTCAACTACTTCGTCCTTTTCTAACCACTGTTCTAGTTTGGATATTTGTTTCTTTTTGAAATTACTCAGCACTGGTACTCCCAAGGCTTCCAGCGCAGCGGCATTACAATGCTGCTCATACTGGTTTTTCATGGGAATCACAACCACTTTTTTTCTAAGAAACAAAGCTTCTGCCGGGGTCTCAAATCCAGCGCCGCACAAGATGCCTTCACAGGTAGTAAGGCTCTGAATGAATGCTTCATTATTGACCGGAGAAATACTCACATTTCCGTCCTGGTAGACACTTTTAGTATGCTTGGAAAACACCTGCCAGAGCACTCCCTTTAGCCCCTTAAGCCGCTTAATAATCTTTGCATCATCAAAGGCTGGGAGATAAACCGTGTAATGTCCTAAATTTCTCACTTCCGCCTGCCTTAATTGCTGACGGACGACTGGAGTAAAAATATTCTTATCAAACTCAGCGAAATGAAATCCAAATGATTTATCGGTTGGTGCATAATTCTTCAAAATCGCCTTCCCTACCGGATCTTTCTTCTTGGGTTGAGGAGCATTTTTATTTAGTATTGCACTCTGATGGCTGAGTGAAACACTTGGCACTTTATTGAAATAGGCCGCCCAAGCCGATACCGGTTCAAAATCATTGATCACCAAGTCGTACTCCTGCACCGGTAGGTTTCTAATATCTTTCAGTAAGCGGCGGGTATCCGCTTTCTGGTAAGTTTTCAGTAAATCAACCCCTCCCGATTTTCCAAAGATGAAACCTGCTCCTTTAAGCTGATACCTTACTGGGTAAGGTAAAGACACATCGGCCTGAATGCCACTTACTAACAAATCCAGCGAGACTTTATCCTGAAGTATGGGAACAATATCCCGAGCCCGGCTAATGTGTCCGTTTCCTGTGCCCTGAATGGCGTAAAGTACCCTCATGACTTTTCTAACCGAAACTCGTCTACGAGGTTTTTGTAAAGGACTGATACATCCATATTTTCTTCTTCTTCCGCTTTCCCGTTATCGGCGTGAATGGCGGTATCTTCCTGGAATCGATAGAGAGACCATACTTTGTCATTATATTCTAATGCGGTTAAATTCTCAATCCAATCGCCACTATTTAAATAAACTACGCTACCCTGTCCGTTATGAATTGTTTTAATTTCAGGATTATGAATATGTCCGCAAATAACGTAGTCGTACTCATTTTGGATGGCAATTTCTGCAGCGGTATTCTCAAAATCATCAATAAACTTTACGGCTCCCTTCACCCGGTTTTTAATCTTTTTGCTGAAAGATACTCTTCCCATCCCAATTTTCTCCCGTACAAAATTCACAAAAGCATTTAACAAGATAAGCGTATCGTAGCCAATAGCTCCCAATTTGGCTAGCCACTTAGAGTGCTTCATCGTAATATCGAACACATCTCCGTGAAATATCCAGGCTTTACGATCATCTAACTCCAGTACAACCTTGTTTTGTATCTGTAGTGAACCCATGGTAAACCCTTCAAACTTCCGTAGCATCTCATCGTGGTTACCCGTGATGTAGTAGATTTGAACCCCTTTGGCAGCCATCCCAAAAATCTGTTTTACAATACGCATGTGGGAAGCAGGCCAGTAACGTTTACTAAACTGCCAAATGTCAATAATATCACCGTTGAGAACGAGAATTTTAGGCTTAATGCTTTTCAGATAGCTTAGCAGTTCTTTGGCGCGGCAGCCGTAAGTACCCAAGTGTACATCGGAAATAACCGCAACCTCGATGGAGCGTTTTTTGGACATATCGTAAAAATTTAAATTGGATAACGTAAAGCAGGGTGCTGGCCGTCATTTCGGCATTGTTTAAACTAAACAGCATGGCAGAAAAGGTTGAGGTTTAACAACAAACAGCGAGAAGAGAAGAAGCGAGAGGGGTACAGCGCTAAATGGCGGGCATCTAGCCAAATGAGGAACCTGTTGCGAGCGTATGAAAGATAGATCAAATGCAACAATAATTGGTTATGTAAATAACCTATTTCTTTTTCATGAAGTTGTTACCGGTCTGTTAAGCTTTTATTACCAAATCATTAATTTATTGGACGTAATACCTGTAAATTATTAGGACGTAGAGAAACTTCAAGTTTCTGCGAATCGGTTTCGACATATTCGCCGTCGATGTGAATTAATGGATCGTTTAGTTGCTGAACTTCAAAGTGATCGGTCTGAAATATTTCTACGTAGGGCGATAAATGTATTAGTCTACTAAACGATAACAGTGTAAAAGTGACGGTATAAGCTACTGGAAAGGGCTTAACCATTACGATATCGAGCAATCCGTCATTTGTTTCAGCTTGCGGGGCGATAATTGCGTTGTTACCGTATTGCTCGGAGTTGGCGAAGGCAATAAAGAAAAATTCATCTTCTACCTCGGTACCATTCAGCTTATAGCGATAGCTTCGCGGGCGATAATTGGCAATTTCTTCCCAAACACAACGAATATAGGTAGCGTAACCACGTCGAGTCTGACGAGCAAATTTCTTACTGATTAGTGCATCAAAGCCGGTACCGGAGACATTAAAAAAGGGATATTCGTTTAAAAAGCCTACGTCTAAAGGACTCTCTTGGGCATGATTAAGCTGCTTGATGGCCCGAATTGGGTTGGTAGAAATATTTAAGTGGCGAGCAAAACCATTACCCGATCCTAAAGGTATAATTCCCAAAGCGGTATCACTTCCTAATAATGCGCTAGCCGTTTCATTGATAGTTCCATCCCCCCCCACAGCAACGATATAATCGGCTTGGTTCCGGTATTTTTTCCCAATTTCAGTTGCGTGAGTGGGATACTCAGTAAAAACTATTTCATACTCGAACCGGCTGGAGTCCAAATGCTGACGGATTAAAGCCGGGATATCCTTTTGCTTTCCCAATCCCGAAATAGGATTCACCACAAAAACACATTTCTTCTGAGGCATAGTTGCTCTTTCTTCTCTATATCGTAAACCTACCTACCAAAGTTTTACCTATTGGTTCTTAATAAATCACAAAAGGGGTTACTATCGTTATTGTCTAGTACACCTCAATAATCCGATGTACTACATTCTCTACGAAGCTATACGATAAAATTAGAAACTTATAGATAATGAGAAGCCTCGCAGCATGGTTGGATTCCTGATAATAAAGATGACTCTTTGTATTGGCTAACTGATCTGTCAGTCACCAAAAACAGAATGATTAGTTGCCGCCGAAAATACTTCGAACAAACTCTTTTAATCCACCCTTTTTCTTTTTCCTCTGGGTTGATTTTTTGACAGGGCGTCGGGTGGGGTTTGGTTCATAGACCCGTTCGGGTTTCCGGTCATCATTTTCCTTCTTAGCAAAGAACTCCCGTAAGAAGCCCTTATCCTCTTCTTCCCGATAAAAATCGCAGGCTAAAGTGGAACGCACCCACCGAGAGGGTTGGGGGAATTTTGCGTAACGTAATTTCTTAAATGTTGCATCCTGATTAAAGGCTTGCATAAACTTGCCGTAAATCGGAAGAGCGGTATTAGCGCCTTGTCCTAAACTGATAGAACGGAAGCGCACTAAGCGATTATCTCCTCCTACCCAAGCACCGGCTACCAATTTAGGCGTAGCCCCAATGAACCATCCGTCGGCGTGGGACTGGGTAGTACCGGTCTTTCCAATAATATCGTTTTTCAAGCCGTAGCGGAACCTAAGTCGGCGAGCGGTGCCACTATCTACTACGGTCTTCATCATTTCAACCATCAGTTCGGCAGTACGCTGAGAGAGTGCTCTCTGGACATTGGGCTTGTCGTTAAACTTCGCAATTACATTGCCCTCCTGATCTTCAATACCCAGTACGTAAATGGGTTTAACGTTCATTCCCCGGTTCACAAAAGTGCTGTAAACCGAAAGCATTTCGTATAATGATAAATCTGCCGTACCCAATGCAATGGCTGGTTCTAACGGTAAATCATTTTGCACGCCCATTCGTTGGGCTAAATCTACAACCCGGTCAACCCCAGTATTCATTATCAAATCTACGGTTACCGTATTCACTGAATTGGTGAGGGCTCCCTGCATGGAATAAAATCCATCATAGTGACCATCGGAGTTACCTGGTGACCAGTCTTTGTAGTTAGCGTATACACGGCGTTCGTTAGAAATGTACTCACAGGGATCGGCACCTGTCTCTAATGCAGCGGCGTACACTACAGGTTTAAACGTAGAGCCTACCTGCCGCTGAGCCGTTACATGATCGTACTGGAAATATTTATGATCAATGCCACCTACCCAAGCCTTTACGTGGCCGTTCTCGGGTCGCATTGCAAGAAACCCAGCATTCAGAAACATCTGGTAGTAACGAATTGAATCCAGCGGAGTCATGGTCTTTTCCTGTTCACCATCCCAGGTGAACACCGTCATTAGGGTCGGCTGAGTAAATTCAGCATTAATCTCCTCATCGGATTTACCAGCCTGTTTCCCTCGTTTGTAACGGTCGGAATTTAGCATGGCTCGACGAATCATCGTCTCATCTTCTCCCCAGGGCTTTCTACCTTCCCAATGCTTGTCAAAAGTCTGTTGAAGATCCTTCATGTGCTCCTTGACGGCTTGTTCAGCATGGCGCTGTAAACGAGCATCCAAGGTGGTGTATACTTTAAGGCCATCGGTGTATAAGTTGTAGACAGTGCCGTCATCTTTCGGATGATCGTTGAGCCACTGTTGTAATTCGTGCCGAAGTTTTTCCCTAAAGTAGGGTGCTAGTCCGGTATTGTGGGTGATAAAATTATAATCCAATTCCAGGCTTAACTCTTGGAGAGAGTCTTTATCTACTGTTGTTAGATACCCGTACTTTTCCATTTGACTGAGTACAACATTGCGGCGCTGCTGAGCTCGCTCGGGGTACAGTCGGGGGCTGTACGTGGTAGTGGCCTTCAGCATTCCTACCAGTACCGCTGACTCTTCGGTATGCAGGTCAGCAGCCGATTTATTAAAAAATCTTCGGGAAGCGGCTTCAATACCGTAAACATTTCCGCCGAAAGGAACAGTGTTTAGGTACAGCATCAGAATTTCTTCTTTGGGATAAAGGTTCTCAATCCGGCGAGCAATGATCGCTTCCCGATTTTTGTTGACTGGCATAGGAAGCATACCATGTCGCTGCCGGGGGTACAAGTTTTTAGCGAGTTGCTGCGTCAACGTACTCCCTCCGCCTGAACTTTCATTCTGAAGCAGAATGCTTTTGACTAACACCCGAGCCAGGCTCCGGTAGTCAATTCCTTCATGTTCGTAGAAGCGAGCATCCTCGGTAGCCACCAGCGCATTTAGTAGTGCAGTCGGTACTTTATCAATGGTAGTAACAGTACGGTTTTCAATATAGTAACGACCAAGAAGTACTCCATCGAAAGAGTAAACTTCGGATGCGGTATGATTACGGACATCTTTTAGTTCGGCGTACGTTGGAAGTTTACCAAACCAGCCAGAATGTACCGAGTAGATTAAACCAATACTGAAGATAAGGCCAAATATGCCAATTAGGATCAGTCGGAATAGAATATACCGAATAGGATGACGGGTCAACCGCCGCTGTTCCTGCCGGAGCAATGAACGAAAAAAACGAATCACCTTTAGTCTGTTTTAGCCAAGTTCTAGCAATACTACGAAGGAATGCTCACAACATTGCCATTCACGCAATAAATGTGCAACTCTCTCATTTAGTTCAACAGAAAAATGTTTGTTTTTTTAAAGTTATACCGGTCAACCTGGAAAGCTGTTGACATATTCCCCATAATGCTCTTTACTACCTCAGTTCAAGCTATATAGCTAAAGGTAAATCATTAAAAATCAATAAAATAGGCTATTGGCATTGTTTTTCAACTACTGTAAGCAAAGTAATGAAATTATGAATCCATTAGCCTTTATTATTTGCCTAATACTCAGTTACTCAGTAAGCCAGGCCCAGGACTGGGCTAGTAACACTATTCAACCGGAAGGCTTTGCCTCCCAGTTCGGGGAAGACCCAAATGAAGGAAAAATACCAATCAGCGAACAAGAGATTCCAGAAAAAGTAATGGAAGCCTTCAGAACCAGCGTGTTTCAACATATGGAAATTGTTCAGGTATTCCGGTTGCAAGATCGAGCCCTGGATCAGATTATTGTCGATGACACGATGGCTCAGCCCTTCTACCTTTTTGAGTTCCGGTTGAGCTACGAAGGGAAATCCTTTAGTCACTACTTTGCTCCTAACGGCGATTTATACGAGCAACATCGGCCAGTATAATTATTTTAAGTTCCTCGCATATTTTTCTGGCGTCTACGTCGTTGTACTAAAAAATCATTCACCCCATAAATTTTTTCGTATGCACCATTGGATTAGCGGATTACTTTTGTCAACCAGCATTTGCGTAGGTATGACCGTGAAGAATATGAATAATGAAACCATTGGAACCGTAGAAAAAACCATCATTGAAGCCCACACTGGCCGCCTTACTGGCTTATTAATTCATGTTTCTGATCACTGGCTCCCCCAACAACAGAATAGCCGTAGGCAGGTAGTATCGCCCATTGCTTCGGTCCAGATGACCCAAGACCAACCTCAGACGTTGTTTTGGGATATGACTAAAGATCAATTACAGGCCACTCTTTGCCCACCAATGAGCTAGTAACAAAAACCAAGTTTTTTTGCTGAGAAAAGACTGATCCACCAAGCATTTTTCGGCGTTTATTCAGACCGGACAATCTAGTTTGAGGCTACCAAGATTCTACTAAGGGTTAGACTATTGTAAGCTGATTGTCGTATCTTACATTATCTAATTACCCTATGAAGTATCCTACCTATATTGCCTTCTTGCTATTAAGCTGCCCGCAGCTAACCGCTCAGGAAATTCCGATCTTGTCTTTCGAGGAACTAAACGAGCATATTCACTCTGAAAATCAGTCAGAAGTATTGATTGTAAATTTCTGGGCAACCTGGTGTAAACCTTGTATCAAAGAGCTTCCCTACTTCGATTCTCTTCAATCCACCTATTCCACTGAAGAGGTAAAAGTTCTATTAGTGAGTTTGGACATTGAAGTAGCTACGGCTGAAAAATATAGCTCACAAAAAAATATTATCTCCGAAGTGGTATATCTAGATGAGGTAGATCATAATTCCTGGATTGACCGAATTTCCCCTGAATGGAGTGGAGCTATTCCGGCTACCTTGTTCGTATCGAGCTCAGGCTCAGAACTATTCTATGAAGGAGAACTTTCCAAGGAAACTCTTTTCTCGCAAGTAAATCAATTATTACACCCTAAATAATCTATCATGAAATTCTTCATCCTTATCTCGTTTTTGGTATTAATCGTCGGTCTGGTAAGTTTTACACCCTACGCTGATGGATACAAGGTGGGCGACTACGCGACGGATTTCAGCCTGAAAAATGTAGACGGAACAACAGTTTCTTTAAGCGATTATGTGGATGCCCAGGGTTTTATTGTAGTGTTTACCTGCAACGAATGTCCCTACGCTAAACTCTATCAGGATCGTATTAATGATTTAAACCACGAATACGAAAGCAAAGGATTCCCAGTGATTGCAATCAATCCGAATGACCCTCAACGCTCCCCCGCCGACAGTTTTGAAAAGATGCAAGTCCGAGCTCAGGAGAAAGATTATTCATTCCCTTATCTGGTGGATGAAACTCAGCAGATAACCCGAACTTATGGTGCCACCAATACTCCTCATGTTTATGTGTTAGAAAAAGAAGGAGAAGATAAGTATCGAGTGGCCTATATTGGTACCATTGACAACAACTACAAAGATGCTGATAAGGCTGACAAACACTACGTGCAGGATGCCGTTAACGCCTTACTCCAAGATCAGAAAGTTTCCACTACCAAAACGAAAGCGATTGGCTGCACCATTAAGTGGAGGAATGCCTAAGACTAGTCAATATCATTTAACTGAGTGATTAGATTCCATTTATTCCTCTTTTAGAAGATTAATATCGGCAATTAGCTGCTTGATTTCTAAAGCAAGTGTTCCATTGTAAATACCTCGGATTCGCTTGCTTTGATCTACTAAAATGAAGTGTTCGGTATGCAGAAATTCGGTGCTATCTTTGGTATAACCTAGGTCTTCTTCGGCAAAATAAGCTTTACGAGCCAGCTCATAGATAGCTGATTTACTGCCGGTTAATAAATGCCAATTAGGATCATTAATGTTCTTGATCTCAGCGTATTCGGCCAATCGATCTGCATCGTCTATCCAGGGAGTAACCGAGTAGGACAGTAGCACTACCTGGTCATCATTTTCAAATTCCTGGCTGACTGTTTGCATATTTTCTGTCATGACCGGACAAACCACTCCACATGTAGTAAAAATAAAGTTAGCCACATGCACTTTACCGTCAATATGCTCCTGAGTAATAGTGTTTCCGTGCTGGTTGGTGAACGAAAAATTAGAAATCCGGTGCGGAACTTGTTCCAGTGCAGCCCTAGCACTATTGACAAAGATTGGAGTAAAATCAGGGGTATTATAGTAGGGTAAACTCTCCTTCTGTTGCTCACAAGCCAAAAGCCCGAATACAATAAAACTAAAAAATACTATCCGTAACATTAGTGCAGTTTTTAGTACCTAGTAATCCGTATCGTCTGCCGTTCTTCATCACGTAGTTAGACTTGATGGTTCCATTGTTGTACCAGAGCTTTTGGGGACCTTCCTCGTAGCCTTGATGGTAGTTCATCTCCTTGATTAACAATCCCTTATTGTTCCACTCTCTACAAGTCCCTTCGTACTCACCATCAGTAAAATGATATACAAGTTGTAGTCTTCCATCCGGCCACCAAGCCCGATATTCACCAGTCTTCTTCCCTTGAGTAAAATGCCTTGTTTCACGAATCTCACCGTTAGAATAAAATTGCTTCCATTGCCCGTCTTCCTTTCCATCGATAAAGGTCTTTACCCAGGAAGTATCCGAGCTAGCCGGAAAGGAATTATAGAGGGTCCCCGAAAAAGCCCTGTCATTGACGTAAAGTAATCCTTTCAGACTTCTTGCCTCCTCACTATCGATATGCAAAACCGGGAAGTTACCCACTCCCCGATGCTCACAGCTGAAAAGTGTAAGAAACACTAGACCAGAAATTTTACTGAGTAAATGTACCCGGAGTACCGTAGTAGCCATTGCCGTTGATGTAGGGATCTTCCGAAGTGGTATGATAATGGTAAATGCCATCCGGGTAATCGGAAGTCGCGTGGGTATGACCGTGGTACTCATCCAGATCGTCATTAGAAACTTGCTTACTATCTTCACTGGGGCCGTAAACCGGAAATCCATCAAGTAAAAAACCTAGCAGTACGTCCTTTCCTTGTTTTTCAGTTAGGTACAGAGGTTCTATGTGATAATGATAATTGGAGTTGCCGGTCGGATGACCGTTGTACTGATCAAATGAATTAATCTCATTCGTCAAAGGCTCATCCGGTGCGGCGTACTGGTTGTAGAATGGCACCCCATTCAATGACACCCCAATTGCCCCCATCGGAGTTGCCTGATGACGGCTAGCTTCTTCCGGTTGAAAGGAATTTTGAAGGTATAATTAAACTCACCAATCCGGTTAGGATTTAACTTGAATTTCTGGTTAGTACCATTGTAATCCTCGTGTAATTTACTTTCCCACTGGGTATCAACGTAGTATGGACTCTTATGATCTGGTCGCCCGTTGGTTTTGATTATCACAAAATCGCCTTCAATGTACACATCAGTAGCAGCGTATATTTTTTGATAAATTTCCAGGCTGGGTTCGGTCGTTGACGTTTGGGTTCCGTTTCCACTAGTATTCTCATTGGAATTACCATTGTTGCCATTATCAGCAGTGGTATTATTCCCATCAGGAAAACCGGAAGTTGGAGAAGTCCCATCGTTGGGATTAACGGGCTCTTCGTCCTGACCACAGGAAATGCAAATCAGGACAATAAACGTAAAAAGTGCGATACATCTGTTCATAGAATCATGTTTCTGTAGCCTGAACTCTTATCATTACCAGGCTAAAGTACTGTACAATATTTTGCTTACTAATCAGCAAATCTATCAAGAGGGTGCTTTATAAGCTTTAGTTTAGGGATTGTTATATTACCTGTGTACTCAAAACCAGACGAAAGCCTACAAACGACAGATTGGCATTCAATTTGATTTATTCTTACCCACAACCACACTTTTGCTATGAAATCCTTTCCACTACTTTTTTCCCTAGTACTTATTGTTACTTTGTGCACGTCTTGCTTTCGACCTAAAGCCGGATTTTTCACTGCCGAAAGCTACTTAAAGCCTTTCCATGAAAAATTGGATGAGCCTCTTACCATTATCATCGACCAAAATATTGAAAATGAGTTTCCGGTAGGCCGAATGGATGTGTCAAATTTTAGGCATACTCTTCGGCTATCTTTGTACTATACCTTTGAGACAAGCGTATCTAATGTTGAGTTTTCCGATACTGTTGCTGAAGAAGGTATCACACTCCAACTGTTTCGCATCCGCCCCGACTGGGTAGTAAGGGACCGATACAACAGCGTGGTGGTTATTGATGGGTACGGCTGGTCATCAACCTTTACCGAAGTAGCCAGTCTGATTCGCTACGATGGGATTGTGTACCGAAATGGAGAGAAATGGCTTTCGCTGGACCAAGAGGTGTATAGTGAGACAACCACCTTTAACCGAAGAGACGCTCCTGCGGTGTTTGAAGATGGAATTAGAGAGTTCTGTGAAGATATTTATCGCATAATTACTGCTGAATATCCAAAAAATTCATAGATATTATGAAAAAATAAAAGCTTTTTTCACGTAAAATCACCAGAAAAGTTGTTTTTGGTATAAATTTTTTGGATAAAATTACGTATTAACACCCAAACACCTTTTTTAACTATAAACCAATGTATAAACTATGAAGTATAGTGAGACCTTTTTTAAACGATTTGCTACCTACGCACTGGGTGTTGGAATAGTAGTTCTTACGGCTGCCTGCGGATCTTCTTCGGAAGAACAGGCGAGCCAAACTGAAATGAATGAGCCTGAAGCTGTGGAACAGACTACCACTGCCGAAACCAACCAGCCAACAGTTACTCCTGAACAAACTGAGGTAGAGGATGTAGAAACCAAGCTTGTAGTTAACACTAAACCTGCCATTACGCGAGACTCTGAAGAATATAAGATGATGAAAGAGTTACGCGAGAGAAACCGCAACAACGAAGTACTAGCCGGAATCACGATAAAGTACGGTGACTGGGACGCTGATGGTGACAATGCCCTCAACGAGAATGAGTTCTTTGAAGGATTCTACAGAGTATGGGATCGTGACAACAGTAACAGTATTAATCAGGATGAATTTACCACTGCAACCGAGAATCTGTTTGTGAACTATGAGTTTAGTGAGTATGGTCAGTTTTCTGACTGGGATGCTGATGGAAACGGAGAAGTTTCCAATCAAGAGTTTATGAATGGAATGAACCAGATTATTGAATCGGATGCTGGGCAAGAGTCAGCCAATCGATTAATCACTATCTGGGATTTAGATAATGATGATAAGATTAAACGTATTGAACTAAGTAATATTACCGTGTTGCTTGACGCTGATAACAACTAATTCCAACCTGCCCTCACTTTATACGGCAGTGCCCAAATGGGTACTGCTTTTTTTATGTCCTAAATCTCGGATTCGTATTTGCCTAGCAAGAACGGCTGTCTATATTTAGAGGTTGACAAATAAAAACTTCTACTATGTACGTACGCCGAAATATACGCTGGAACATCATTTGGAAATTTTCCTGGAGGAACCTTCTTTTCTTTACTGTGTGGTCGTTACTGGTTACAGCTCTTTACTTGGGTTTGTTAAAACAGGGCACCGATGTTAGCATTCCATTTTTACCGCTGAGTACCATCGGTATTGCAGTAGCTTTTTATATTGGCTTCAAGAATAGTCAGTCGTACGATCGCTTTTGGGAAGGGAGAAAAATCTGGGGCGGCATTGTCAACTACAGCCGAACCTGGGCCAATCAGGTCTTAAATTATACCCAGGATACCACCATGACCGATTCTGAAGTCCCCAGGGTTGTTACTTCACTTCACTGCCAGCTTATCTACCGGCACATAGCCTGGATTAATGCATTACGAATTCAGTTGCGCAAAACCACGATTCTAGACCGGAAAAATCTAACCTACGTCCCTGACCTAAAACTTAAAAACGACCGGGAGTGCCAGGATTACATCCGAAGCTTTTTGAACGATGAAGAATACATTGAAGTGATGCAGAAGGCAAATACGGCTACACACTTAGTGCGAAAGCAGGGAGATACCCTCAAGCAACTAGCGCAAAAACAGCAGTTAGACGTATTTCGGCAAGTGAATATGATGCAAACCCTTGAAGAGTTATACAACCTTCAGGGCAAATGTGAGCGGATAAAAAATACCCCTTTTCCCCGTCAATACGCTTTCTTCAGCACCGTATTCGTATGGGTCTTCGTTATTCTCCTCCCCTTTGGCTTAGTGAGTGAATTTAATGAAATGAGCAATAGGGCTATTGTATGGTTGACCGTTCCCTTTTCCGTGCTAATTTCTTGGATATTCGTCACGATTGAATCGGTAGGAGATAATAGTGAAGATCCCTTTGAGAATTACATCAACGATGTGCCAATGACTGCCCTTTGCCGTACGATTGAGATTGATTTACGGGAACTCTTAGGCGAAACCGATCTTCCTCCCAAAATCAAACCAGTGAATGATATTTTGATGTAAGAGTTTAGCTGTAAAGTTTTAAAAATGAGCATGTTATCAAAGATAATCTAGCACTCCAGGGTTATTCAATAATTCAACCATTAGAGTTTCTTTTTACAGAATCTCAAACAGAACTTCAACTATACTACGGCTTTAATCAGTAAAGGCTTCTCCTGAAAAGTAAAGCTTTCGTTAGTATTCCTACCCATTAAAACCCGACCTAAGGGGGCCGAGGTAGAAATACAAAAAATAGCTTGATTATCTACATTGATCTTTCCAATGCCTACCGATAAGTAAAACAAACCTCGATCAGTAGCTACCAAACTTCCCAATTGCGCTTTGCCATGTGAAGTAGTTGGTTCCAACTTCGAGATAGCATTGTATAACCTCTGAGCTTCAGCCAGTTGGCTTTCCAAGCGCTCACGAGTTAGGTGAAGCATGGCTCGGCCTGTTTCGTATTTATCTCCCATCGAGCTCTTGGTTTCTTCTGAAGCGGCTAGTCGAGTCTGCTCGATCTCTTCTTCCAAACTATCTACTCGCTCAGTTAACCATTGCCGGCAAGCAGCAAACACCTCTTTTTTAAACGCTAAATCCATATTGCCTGACTTCTTTATTTTACTCAAACCAAAAGCTTCACTATCTATCAACAGAATTTTTTAATTTTTCAGATAGCTTAGCTACAAGCTCCAGGCCGGTTCCGCTAATGAACAATCTTTGCTTTCGATTTGACAACAGCTTTTGGGTCCAGTCTACCAATCCACCATCAGCCATGTCTATCAGTTGATCCTGCTTTCTAAGATAAATCTTAAATTGTACTTGCTGATAGTAATCATTAGGATTTTCTTCCTCTATACATTCTACTTTGCCGTTATTGATCTCTTCACCGAACTTTTCTGCCAAACGTGATTTAAATCTTGAATCCCTGTTTTTTAAGAAAATTTTTATTAACAACTGTTCATCAGAAAAGTATTCTGACAAAAGTTGATAATGCCACTCGAGGTGATCTACTAACTGCTCCGATTCAAACGCAAAGTCTCCTGTATCTAGCCCACCAGTAGCCAGACAGAAAACACTAAAGTGAGCACTAAAAGCAGGATTATCAAAGGCCTGTCCTCTTACGTGGCGATGAACCGTAGCGTATTGAAGCAGATTTAAACCCTTACCTCTCTTTTTTGTCTCTGCTGCTATTTTCAGTGCTAGCACATTCGTGGCATCCGAAACTATCTCGGTGCCTCTGGTTGCTGAAACTACGTTATTCTGGTCTACTTTACCTACCACCGAACAACTACCCAAGGGCACCAGCGGTGATAGGGTCACTACGCTAAATCCGGCCTCTTCTGCTAGTTCTAAGCCCTTTAGCTCCAGCTTTTTTATTTGTATGGTATCAACGGTAGCCGGTTGAACAAAGCGATTCTCATCAAACTGCCTGAGTAGTTCTGTATGGGTAATTTTCTTTGTTCGCGCTTGAAAAATTTCCAGTAGAAATGAATTAAGTTCCGAGCCAGTTAAATAGTCAGTAATTGCTGAGATTGAGGGGATCTGAGCCAGCTTTTTATCTATTTTTTTCAGTACCGGATGCATCATGTAAAAATAGTGATTTCATCTCTGACCCAAACAATAATACCTCAGGAACTAACAAAATCCCGTCTGAGGTTATTAGCTATCTATGAATGATTTGATTGCTGAGTTGCAAAAGCAGATTCAGTTGCTTCGGTTAGAGAAAGAGGCTGATTTAGAGTACTACCGCCAGAAGGTGCTACTAGCGAGTCTGGAAGATCGTAAGAAAGACGGAGTTTGTTGGTATCCAGTAGTGTTGGAAAGCCAGCGCTTCAGTGTAGGTGAGAAGCTAATTATCCGAATTCGTCGCACCGATGAGTCTACGCGTTCTCACGTATTTCAGTCGGGGAAAATTGTAAGCTTTTTTTCTAACACCTTTAACAATAAACAATCCGTTTCCGGGGTAGTGAACGATGTTCGAAAAAGCAGCATGACTATCACCCTGAACGCTCCGGAACTACCCGATTGGGTCAGGGAAGGTAACCTGGGGGTCGACTTACTGTTTGATGAGCTGGCCTACCGGGAAATGGAAAAAGCCTTAAAAAAAGTTGTCGATACTAAAGACACTCGGCAGGTCGAGCTACGCTCTATTCTTTTGGGTCAGCAACCAGCTACTTTTGTCAAAGATTCGCTAGGAGGCAACGTAGAAGAACTAAACGCTAGTCAGAACCAGGCGTTACAGAAAATACGTCAGGCCCAAGACGTAGCTGTAATACATGGCCCTCCTGGCACCGGAAAAACTACTACGCTAGTACAAGCGATTGTGCAAACTGTACAGTTAGAACAGCGAGTGCTAGTTTGTGCCCCTAGTAATGCCGCAGTTGACCTACTTACCGAAAAACTCAGTGAGCAGGAATTACAGGTAGTCCGATTAGGACATCCTGCCCGAGTGACAGAAAGTAATCTCAACCGCACTATCGATGCTCAAATTGCCAATCACGGGTATTACAAGGACCTGAAAAGCCTTCGCCGCCGTTCGGAAGAAATGCGATCTATCGCATTCAAATACAAACGAAACTATGGTGCCTCGGAACGACAGCAGCGTAAACGATTAATTCAGGAAGCAAATCAGCTAAAACATGAAGCTGAACAGCTAGAGTTTTACATTGTGACTGATATTCTATCTAAAGCTCAGGTCATTGCCTGTACTTTAGTGGGTGCTTCGGGTAGTTTGCTAAAGGGATTTCGCTGCGAAACCGTATTTATCGACGAAGCAGCTCAGGCTTTAGAAGCCGCCAGTTGGATACCTATTTTAAAAGCTGAACGGGTTGTATTCGCGGGTGATCATTATCAGCTGCCGCCCACTATCAAATCGTACGAGGCTGCCAAGCAAGGGCTTAGCATTACCCTCTTTGAGAAGTGTATTGAGCGGCAGCAACAATTGGGTAGCCCAGTAGACTCGCTGTTACAAACGCAGTATCGTATGCACCAGCACATCATGCAGTTTTCCAGTCAGTATTTTTACGATAACCAGTTGAAAGCTGACGATAGTGTACGCATTGCTACTTTGGCGGAAGGTCAATCTCCTCTCACCTTTATTGATACTGCCGGAAGCGGTTTCACCGAAAAAACCGACCCGGAAACGCTGAGTACCTTTAATGAAGATGAGGGGATGTTGTTACTAAGGCATTTGAATGAGTTGGTTGAGTCGCTAACCCCGAGTTACTTCCTGGACAATAAATTAAACATTGGTATCATCACTCCCTACAAAGCTCAGGTAAAGCTACTGACCGAAAACTATCTTGAATTTCCCTATATTGCCGAAGTTCAATCGTTGGTAACCATTGATACGGTGGATGCTTTTCAGGGCCGAGAGCGCGAAGTGATCTATATTAGCCTGGTACGTTCCAACTCAAAGGGAGAGATTGGTTTTTTAAGTGATATTCGCCGCACCAATGTAGCCATGACTCGGGCTAAGAAGAAGCTGGTGATGTTGGGGGATAGTGCCACGTTGGGTAATCATCTATTCTACAGTAAGCTGTTAGACTATGTTCAGGAAATTGGGGCCTACCGAAGTGTCTTTGAATTTATTTATCAATCCTAAAGTATGGACGCACTAACGGTTGGAGTCGTTCAGGCTACTCCGGTATTTTTTGATCTTTCAGCCACCCTTGATCGGGTTGAAGACTGGCTTCAGCAAGCTCAATCTGCCGGGTGCCAATTAGTGCTTTTTCCTGAATCCTTTATTCCTGGCTACCCACGGGGATTTACCTTTGGGTCCACTATCGGCCGGCGCAGCGACGAAGGCCGGGAACTTTACCAAAAGTACTGGGATAATAGCATTTCAGTACCTGGTGAAGCCTGCGACCGATTAGCCGCTATGGCAAAAGAATATAATGTTTATCTGACGATTGGCGTTACTGAGCGGGACTCAATCAATGGTACCCTCTACTGTAGTTTACTATACTATTCACCCAAAGTTGGCCTGTTGGGCAAACATCGTAAACTTAAACCCACCGGAGTGGAACGCCTGGTTTGGGGAGAAGGAAATGCTGATACGCTAATAAGCATAGAAACTGAAATTGGACGAATTGGCGGCCTAATCTGTTGGGAAAACTACATGCCATTGGCCAGAATGACTATGTACGAAGCCGGAGTGCAAATCTACCTGGCACCTACCGCCGATGCTCGTAAGAGTTGGACCACCACTATGCAACACATTGCTCTAGAAGGCCGGTGTTTTGTATTGGGTTGTAATCAGTTTTTTCGTAAGCAAGACTACCCGGAAGCCTACCGAGCGTATGTTGAAACTGAGCCGGATGACTTCTGTAGAGGAGGAAGCCTAATCATAGGTCCTGACGGAAAACTTATTGAAGGCCCTCTTCACGATCAGCAAGGATTACTAGTAGCCCAGATTAACCTAGCGGAAACTGTCCGCCATAAATTAGATTTTGATGTCACCGGCCATTACGCCCGCCCCGATGTATTTCACTTTACCGTAACTCCTCCCCCACCAGTAATTAAAGAAAGTAATTTGCTGAATAGCGATTTTTCTACTAAAAATTAGCTTGGCTACATTGACTCCAAAACTCAGAAACTGTTGAGTTAAATTTTTGATTTTCTAGTGGTATTATGCTTGAAAATTATTCGGATTGTTCTCTGTCGTACAGCCAATCACTATTGTCCTGTGGAATATATTCACCGGCCAGATATCTCTTAATCCTACTGACTCTTAAATCATTTTCTCCTCTTTTCTTCAAGTAGTGGAAAGCAAAAGGAGCACGAATCATAGCTATTAGTGCTAAATACTGATCTTCATCGAGGTCTTTAAATTTCTTTTTGAAATAAAAGTCGGATGCATCTTCAAAGCCGTATATGGGCTTGCTATCGCGTTGGCCCATGTAGGCATAATTGATAAATAATGTAAGAATCGTATCCTTTGGCGTCATAGCATCAAAGGCATACATAGCTATCAGAGTTTGCTCAATTTTTTTGGTGCCCGGTTTAAACTTATCAAAGTAAAATTTTTTCACTAGCCCCTGACTTAGTGACGTGATTCCAGCACCTGGTGTAGTGGGGTCAAATCCATTATGGTAATAAAAATTGGGGTCTTGAATTTTGAGTAGCGCGTCTATTTGCTTATTAGTCAGATCATCCAATTCAAGATGAATTTTTTCTGGACTTAAAGCTTCACTGACTATATCTGGGGTTTTTACTCGTGCATTCATGATTATTACAAAATAATAAACAAAGATTGCTGTTAAAAATAGTCCTGCTGCAATGAGAGCAATTTTTACTTTTTTCATCAAAAACGTAGTTAAGTTTACACTTCAACCATCAATTTCCGTGCTTTACTACCATGAAGCGAACTCACTCATTGTTAAAAGAAATAGAATTCATGCAGTAAAGCGCTACCCCATCTCTGGCTTGAAGCTATTTTCTTGCAGTAGAATGGAATTATAGCATAACTATTGACCATGGTTGAAAGAGCCATAAATGTGTTTCAATCACCACAAGAGTAGCACTTTTAAAAACCATTTCTCTATAGCTCATTATATAATAATCTGCCTCAAATAGAGGAAAAGATGAGCATATTGGGGAGTCGAACGTCAAAGGTCTAAACCAAACTACTTCTAAAAAGCCTAAGCTGTGATCTTCCCGTAAGATAGAGTACATTTGAGCAAAATCACCTCAATGAAAATTGAACATCTGGCTATCTGGACTAACCAATTGGAAGCACTCAAAGAATTCTACTGCAAGTATTTTAAAGCGGAAAGCAGCGAAAAGTACCATAACCCTAAAAAGCAGTTCACTTCCTACTTTTTGACCTTCGAGACTGGTTCTCGTCTGGAACTAATGCACCGCCCTCAACTTGCTAGTTCCACAACTAATCTTGGGGTCGGTCTCGCCCACTTTGCTTTCTCGGTAGGTAGTGAGCAGGAAGTAGATCGGATGACTGCAATGCTCAGTAAAGATGGATACCCTGCCATTGACGGTCCCCGACGTACCGGCGATGGCTACTACGAAAGTACCTTCCACGATCCGGATGGGAACATTGTAGAGTTGACAGTATAGTTGTTGATCATTAATTTTTTCAACTTTGCCAGAAAAGAAATTACCCCCGCGCTTAGTTAAGGCCCGCCGGGCTGTAGCGCTAGTTTTTTTTGTAAATGGAGCAAGCTTTGCAAGTTGGGTGCCCCACATTCCTTGGTTTCAGCAGCGGTTTGATCTAGATGAGAGCGAGTTAGGCTTGACCTTGCTCATTATTGCTATAGGTGCCATTTTGGCTATGCCAGTTGCTGGTGGTCTAGTTGAAAAAATCGGAAGTAAACGAGTGATAGCATTCACCTCAATATGCGTTTGCGTATTGCTAGCATTACTACTACTTATGCCTACCTATTGGGCCACAATGATAGTATTATTTCTATTTGGCATGGTAAACGGCTCGATGGATGTTTCCATGAATGCTCATGGGGTACTGGTAGAGCGAAAATACCGAACCGCTATTATGTCCTCTTTTCATGGTTTGTTCAGCCTCGGTGGGTTGGTAGGCGCTGGAGTAGCAAGTGGATTGCTGGCTTTGGGTTTAACTCCCCCCCAACACATGCTTTTAGTATTGGCCTTATTACTAATTACGGTGTTGCTAGTGCTTCGCCATCTATTGCCTCCTGAAATCAAACCTCAAACTTTGTCAGACAAAAAACCCTTACTGGTACTTCCTTCTCAACAGATTGTTTGGTTTCTGGCATCCTTAGGATTTTTTATTCTGATGGTGGAGGGAGCTATGGCCGATTGGACAGCCATTCATATCAGCAGCTTACCGACCGCTACCCCCGCACTAGCAGCCCTGGGGTATGCTGCATTTTCATTGACAATGGCCAGTGGTCGCTTGCTGGGCGACCGGATAATCCGGACGATGGGACGTCCTGTCGTCATTCAGTGGGGTAGCTCAATTGCAGCCATCGGTCTATTAGTTGTAGTTCTTGTTCAGCTTCCAGTTGGGGCTATTATAGGTTTTGGATTAGTAGGTATTGGACTTTCCAATGTGATTCCCATCATTTTCAGTTCAGCCGGTTACGCTAACCCTGATGAACCTGGACGCGGCATAGCAGCCGTGACTACGATGGGCTACTTTGGCTTCCTGATAGGCCCTCCAATGATCGGTTTCATTGCCGATGGATTCTCCCTTAACATTGCCTGGGTGATGCTCGTCGTTGCATTAGGATTGGTAGTGGCCATCGCCCCTCGAATCATTCGGAAAATATCGTCTGTTAAAGTTTCCTGAAATCAAATTTTTTTTTCGTACCCGTAAAATCTGGACTTATAATTGTCCGTTATCCAAGTAACTAAAACAGCGGGTGTATGAATTGGTAAGGCCTAATTTTTTACTTAATCAATTCACCAATGAACACTCTTTCTTCTCGTTCGCCTATTCTCCGATTACTGTCGCTAATCGTACCAGTTGGACTTTGCGCAGTATTGCTCTCTCATTGCACCGATAAGGTAACTTCTACGGTTCGTTTCCACCGAATGACCCCAGTTTACACAACCACCGATGTGATACGTAATGCGGTAACCGTTTTGCCACCGCAGCCGGTTACTGGTACTGGTAAGATCTTTTCGCATGATGATTTTTTATTTTTAAACCAACCTGGTGACGGGGTGCATGTCATTGATAATACCGATCCGGCCAACCCTCGCCCCATCAGTTTTATTAACATTCCAGGAAACTATGATTTGGCTGTTCAGGGTGATATTATGTACGCCGATAGCTACATTGACTTATTAGCGATTGATATCAGCAATCACCAGTCGATAGAAGTTCTCCATCGGGAAGAAAATGTCTTTCCGCGCTTCAACAGCTTTGGCTTTTACCCAGATGACGAGCGGGGAGTAGTTACTCAGTGGAACGAAGTGGATGTTACCGAAACCTTTGAGGGAGAGATTAGCGGTTCGCTATGGCAACCGGGAGTTTATCAGTATATCGATCACCTGGACATTACTCGGCACGCCTGGCAGGATTTTGTCAATCAGTCTAACGTTCCAGTGCAAGAATTTAACCGTTCAGAGCCTACCATTGTCGGACGAGGTGGCTCCATGTCTCGCTTCTCTATTACCGAAGAACATTTGTACACCATCGATGATGAAAATCTTCAGGTTTTTGACCTCTCCGCTCCTAATACTCCCACCTCGGTAAACGAAATGTCGGTCACATTTATGATCGAAACCATCTATTCGCAAAAAGAACGGCTGTTTATTGGAGCTCAGAATGGTATGTTTATCTATAGCACAGTAGTACCAGAATCGCCTACAATGTTAGCTTCCTACTGGCACGCCACTAGTTGCGACCCGGTAATCGCTAACGACACTTTAGCCTACGTGACTCTTCGTACGGGTGATGCTTGCGAGGGAGATCAAAATGTTCTAGAGTTGGTCGATATCAAACAAGCATCCAATCCGTTTGAAGTAGCCCGCTACCAAATGGATCACCCGCACGGTCTAGGATTAGACGGCTCCACGCTTTTTGTTTGTGAAGGTGCATCAGGCGTGAAAGTGTTTAACGCTAATTTCCCTTTCCAACTGGAAGACAACCTGATTTCTACCATCGATGACATGTTTGCCTACGATGTGATTGCCGAAAATAATCGGCTAATTGTAATTGGTGAGGATGGAGTATACCAGTACGATTACACTGATCCTCAGAATATTAGATTTTTGAGTAAGATGACTCGGATGGCACTATAAAGTAATTGTAACGGGCTCTGGCGGCTTTTACCCGGAGCCTTTACATATTGTCGCATGATAAAAATCTTTGTCTTTACTACATCCTTGCTGTTTGGAGTTGTATTATTGACTTTCGGGCAAACTGACTCAATTCCAAATCAGGAAATAACCGTGTATCTTAGAAACGGAAAGTTCGTGCACGGCTACCAAACGCTATCTCCCTTTGAAGGATACCTAACAGTAGAAGTTGATCAGTTCACGCTAAAGCATGTTCCTTACCGAAAAATCAGGTATATTTTAAATGGGCCACCGCTTCCTGAGCCCCCACCAGTGTATAAACCCATGGATAACACCTTTATCCTAAGTCTTCTATTTGGTATCCAATACGGCTCAGAACAGGGAGATAATCTGGCTACCATTAGTTTTGCTGCCGGATACGTTTTTCATCCTTTACTTGAAGCCAGCGTGGGCATAGGGTTTATGCAATACGATCCGGTTTCTACCACTACCCTATTTGTCCGTACGAAAGGTGTATTCATCGACGGGAGGTGGAGTCCATTTTATTTCGCCGAGGTTGGCAGCAGTCGGGTACATTCCAGTTTCTACGACTTTGGGTTAGAACTGTTAGACACCCGAGGTGGTCTAATGCTGCATCCCGGTTTCGGCATCCAACGGCGCTTTCGGGCCGGAGCGGTATTTTTACAAATGGGTTACCGGATCCAACGGGCAGAGCTAAACTATCAGGTATCAGATTTTTGGGGAGGAACGTTAGAGGTTCAGGAACGACTGACTTACCGCCGCGTCACCGTTCATTTAGGAGTCAGTTTTTAGAATCTAAAAAAATATTTTCTCATGGCTTCCAACGCGAGGTAAACTCACGGTGTCTTAGCAGTACAATAATCAGAAAAAACTGCTATGAAACACCTGTCAATTTTTCGCCCGAAAGTTTTTGTAAGTTACGCCCTATTCCACTTGGGGGCTGTTGCTTACTTGTTGATGCTTACTCAATGCTCCGATAAAGTAGAGGTAACACGTACCCTCCGCTATCTGGAACCGGTCTATATGACCACCAATCAGGTTCGGGATGCATTTACTATTGCTCCCCCGGAGGTGCTGAGCACTACCGGAAAAATTTACTACTTGGCTCCTTATCTGTTTATC
This sequence comes from uncultured Flammeovirgaceae bacterium, assembly GCA_937884755.1. GTDB lineage: Bacteria > Bacteroidota > Bacteroidia > Cytophagales > Cyclobacteriaceae > Tunicatimonas. The sequence goes on along the minus strand of CAKZYJ010000335.1, from coordinate 16,868 downwards.
AACAAACCTGGAGAAGGTATTCATGTGGTTGATAATATCGATCCAGCCAACCCAATCAACCTAAGTTTCATTTCCATACCCGGAAACTTTGATATGGCCGCTAAGGGTAATATACTCTACGCCGATAGTTTTATTGATCTGCTAGCCATTGACATTAGTGATCTGGATAATGTAAAGATTACCAAACGCCTGGAAAATGTTTTCCCTCGTTTCAATAGTTGGTCTACCTCAACGGGAGGAGAAGAAATGTTTTTAACGAGTTGGGAAGAAAGAGAAGTTGTAGAAGTGCTGGACGGTGAACTGGATGAGTTTGCCCCTGGATTATATCGTTTTCAGGGCGGCGTAGTAGCCGAGCGCTGGGTGAATGATGCAACTTTAATCTCTTTCGCTTCGGCAGATGTGGCTAATCGGTCAGGCGGAGGTACAACTCAAGCACAAACTGGGATTGGCGGTTCTATGGCTCGATTTGCAATCAGTTTTGAAAGACTATACGCGGTAGATGATAACAATCTTCAGGTGTTTGATATTACCCAACTGGATGACCCCATAGAGGGTACTGAAATTAATGTGGGCTTTGGCATCGAGACCCTTTTCCCCTACAAGGATAAACTGTTTATTGGCTCCCAAAATGGCATGTTCATTTATAGTAACACCAATCCTGATCAGCCGGAGTTTGAGTCGGAGTTTACTCACGCTCGTAGTTGCGACCCCGTGGTGGCAAACGATACGGTAGCGTACGTGACTCTTCGGGACGGTACCGCCTGCTGGGGCGGAGAGAATCAGCTAGATGTTATTGATATTGAAACCGTTAGTAACCCTCAGTTGATTCAAAGTTATGCGTTAGATCATCCGCACGGGCTGGCCATTGATGGCACTACCTTGTTCATCTGTGAGGGAGAATTTGGATTAAAGGTATTTGATGCTACCAACTCTCGACAGATTGTCCGCAATCAGCTAGACCATATTGATGACATCCACGCCTTTGATGTTATTCCGCTGAATGGAGTATTAATGGTGATTGGAGACGATGGATTATACCAGTATGATTACTCCGACCCCGCTGAATTGCAATTACTGAGCAAAATGACCTTAGCAGCACTTTAATCTTTGACTCGGTGAGGTTGGGGACAAACTTCAGTAGTTTATTTATCTCAACCTTACCATTACCTTTTCCTCCATGAAGATCGCTATACTTCTATCTTTTATTTTGCTTCTAGCTCTTCCGACTACTTTGCAAGCTCAAAGCTCAGAACCTTTAGTCACCGTTTTTCTCAAGAGCGGTCAGCAGATTTCGGGACGCATGCAGATGTCAATTCTTGAGAATTATCTGACACTGGCGCACGATTCATTGTCACAAACTCACTTAGCTTACCATACCATTAAAAAAATATACTTTGGGGCGGTACCAGAAAATGAGCCTGCCCCCTACTTTACCCGGGATACCACCGGATATTTTCACATGGCCGAGTTGGGTATTCAGGTAGGTAACAATGATTACGATGCCAATGGCACTTTTACTATCCATACTATTAATGGCTACGTTTTTTCTCCCCACCTGATGGCAGGTCTGGGTTTAGGATACGATGCCTACGGAAGTGTAGCTACTTTGCCAGTTTACGCGCATGTCCGCGGGATTATTTTAGATCGAAAAGTAAGCCCGTTTTACTTTGGGGGTATTGGTAGAAGCTGGGCGTGGGCTACTGATAATGTAGCGAATATTGATTACGAACGGACACAGGGCGGATTATTTATCCACGGAGGACTGGGATACCAAATCAATTTAGCCCGATCAGCCATTCACTTTGCCGGAGGCTACAAGTTGCAAAAAACTGATTTTGCCTACAGTTTTGAAGGCTGGCAGAGTGAAACGGAAATTCAGGAAAAGCGTACCATCCGCCGAGTAACCATTACCTTCGGCTATTCATTCTAGTTCACTCAGTTTTTTGTGGAACTTGATCAATTGCCGCTTCCCACCCTCGCAATGTATCTAGTAACGCAGTAGTCATTTGATTTTGTTGTTCGGCCAAGTTATTCTGCTCATGAATATCACTAGCCAGATTGAAGAGATAGGTGCTATCCTTTCGGACTAGCAACTTCCAGTCTCCTTGTCGAGCAACTCGCTGATCGCGGTAACGCCAGAAGGTGGTTCGTTCGGGTAATGACTGTTGTTTCAGCAGTACCGAAGATAAATCGGTGCCAGTTGTGTGAAAATCATTAGGCACATCTAAATCAGCTAAAGAGAGTAAAGTCGGTAGCACATCCATACTTAACACAGTGGAACCACTTTCTCCCGGAACGATAGTACCTGACCAGTAGGCTATTGCTGGAACCCGGTGCCCACCCTCCCACAATTGCGTTTTGTGGCCTCGTAGTATTCCGTTATTTCCGAGAGAATCTACCGCACCATTATCCGAACAGAAGAAAACGAAGGTGTTTTCGGTGAGATTGAGGCTATCCAGCGTAGCCAGCACACTTCCTATACTTTCGTCCATTACCTCTACCATTTCCTGATAAGCCCCCCTACGGTCTTCGCGCGAACCTAATCCGCTAAATTCAGTATTCGGGAAACGGTCGGGGGGATCATTGCGGCCTTGGTAAGGCCAATGAGGGGCTTCATGGGCAATGTAGAGAAAAAATGGTTCCTGTTGGTTTGCTTCAATGAAATCGGTGGCGTGCCGCGTAATCAAATCGGTAACGTAACCTTCTTCTTGTATTGAATCCAACCCGTTCCACCAATCGTAAATTCCGGCATTGTCGTAGTGAGAATGGTAGTCAATATTCCCGCTGACATATCCTCGAAAAAAATCAAATCCCTGGTGAATAGGATTGTATTCCTTCCGATAGCCCAAATGCCACTTCCCAACCATACCAGTCTGGTATCCCTCCGATTTTAGCAGTTCGGCCAAGGTAACCTCGGCAGTATCCAACCCGGTTTGTCGCGTCTCACCCCGAACGTAAATTACTCCCTCCATTCCTACCAACTGTTGATACTTACCAGTTAACAGTGCCGCCCGGGTGGGTGTACAAACGGGCCCGTTACTATGATAATCAGTTAGCTTCAATCCGTTGACAGCTATCCGGTCCAGATTAGGGGTTTGATAGGTTGGATGACCGTAAGAACCCAGATCACCGTAACCCAAATCGTCAGCCATAATTATGACAAAGTTAGGCTTTAATGATGCAGGCTCTTGTTCGGAAGTTGTTTGACAAGCCAGAGCCAGACCAATGGCAAAGAGAATCAGCGGTGGGTTAAATCTGCTTGAGCATAATTTGAATTCTTTTAAGTGCATTTGGGAAAATAAGCACTGATCAAAAAAAAAGCTACTTCCGGAGGAAATAGCTTTGCTAGGTAGTGAAGTGTTAGCAACTATTGTTTAATTAACCGGTGTTGCTGTATTCCGGTAGAAGTCTGTAGTTGAACCAGGTAGGTCCCCGACCGATACTCAGTAAGATCGATCGTCGTCTGGGTCTGGTTGAGCACTCCTTGGTTAATTCTCGCGCCCGTCAGATCAAAAATCATATATTTTAACTCTCTTTCGCTTGTTGGCAGTGCCACCTGAAATACCCCGGCGCTCGGGTTTGGATACATCGTGATATGATTCTCGCCAAGTTCTCCACCAATAGAGGTAATAATTTCCACTTCCAGTATCTGGCTCACTGGTTCCGCCGCCACATAGTTTTCGTCTCCTTCCTGACTCGCCACAATGGTAACACTTCCCGACTCGAGTACGGTTAGTTGATCGCCCTCGATGGTTCCCAGCCCCTCGGTTATTTCTAGCGTAACCGGTAATTCGGAATCGCTGGTTGCTTTCACCTGGTAAGTATTGCTACTAATTGGAATAATTTCCAGTGAAATGGTTTGGGAAGCCTTTTCTACCATAAAGCTCATCACCACCGTGTCGCTAGGAGCATAGTCCTGGTTTCCGGCCTGAAAAGCCTGAATGCTTACCTCCCCGGCTCCCGTTACTGTAACTACACCATTTTCTACTTGTGCTGGACCTTCCACTTGGAAAGTAACCGGAAGTCCGGAGGAACTATTGACGTCAAGAGAGATAGGTTCCACTCCGTATACCTGATTGGCCACCGGTTCAATACTAAGTGTTTGCTCGGTGACTCCTAAAGGAGTTTCTACTACGGCGGTATTAATTATTGTAAATGTATGAATGAACGAGGCTGCCGGATTATACTCCTCGTTGCCCGGCTGAGACACCGTCAGAGTCACCTCACCGGCTTGATTGAAGATGAGCTTTTGTTGCTCTCTTTGCACTTGCCCTTCTAAGTCAATATCAGGATTCAGGCCGCTACTAACTGTAATATCAAGTTCAACTTCATCGCCCACGTTTACGGTATCCGGCAGACTAGCCACTGTAAGCGTCTGCGTGAGTTTACCTGGCTCAGTCACCACGAATGATTGCTGAACTGCTACTGGCAGATAATTCTCATTACCATCATTGTAAGCTTCTACTACTACTTCCCCACTTCCGGTGATGGACAATACCTCGCCGCTCAATGTAGCACTTCCGCTAATGACTCGGTACTGCATCGGAATTTCAGCGCTGGAGGTTGCTTCTAGTGAAAATGGATCGTCAGACGGACTTTTTGATTCAATCTTGGTGAAGGTTACTAGCTGCGGTGCTTTAGAAATCTGAAAGGTACGAACTACTGGTGAAGCGGCTGCTATGTTACTATTTCCTGATTGTTGAGCCTCAATCGTAACTTCTCCTGCACCCTGAACCGTCAGTTCTGAGCCATCCAATGATACATTGCCAGACTGTACCGAAAAGGAAACTGGGAGACCCTGGCTAGATTCCGCAATAAGACTAATTGTTTTTCCCTCCTCATAAACCGCATCTGCTAGGGTAGCAAAAGTAATGGTCTGGGTTGCCTTTCTGACTTCAAACTCCCGAGAAACTTTAGCCGATTGATAATTCTCATTTCCACCAACCGAAGCCTCAACTGTAATCTCACCGGTCCCGGTAATAGTTAGTGTAGAATTTCGCAAATCAGCCTCACCACTGAGCACTCTAAACGTAATTGGTAGATTAGGAACAACACTAGCCTTTAAATCAAACGGCTCATCGCCGTAGGTTTTATCGTCAATTTCCTCAAAAGTAATAACCGGTTTTGCTTTATTGATAGCGAAGGAAACCTCCACTTCGGATGCTGCATACTGGTTAGTTTCAGCTACTTTCACATTTATTTTGGCCTCTCCCACCCCACTGATACTCACTTCGGTACCGCTAACCGAGATAGGGCCAGACACCTTTTCAGCACTAATTCCTCCACTACCGTTTCTAGATATGTTAAGATCAAATGCAGCATCACCGTAGGTTTTATCTGCCACTGCATCAACCGTTAGCTCAGGATCGGCTTTTTCGGTTTCAATCGATAGTTTCCAGTTAAGTGGCAGAGAACTTGGCTGCCCACTTCCAAATTTTATTTTCAGGACATCATCTTTGTCTAGCCATCCGGTTGTTAGTGTTCCATCTCTCGAAGTAGCCAACGCATTTTTATCATCGCAGCTAAGGAATACTTCTGCATTAGCATTGGTAACTACTAACCGGCCGGCTTGGGGCATGGTAAAAGTGTACCAGTAGTCGGTCTTTGGCAATGTATTATCTCCTTCTTTAGCTGCTACTGCTTTGCTACATTCTGTTCCTTTGTCGTCAGGCTTGTTGTAGTCAAACGTAATGGTAGTTCCACTCAGCTTGATATTAGCGATAGATACTTTGCTTTGTTTTCCGTTTCCCTTGTCATTGTAAAGATCAGAGTTAGGATCAGAACCCTGATCAAATGATGTTCGTTGCTTACTTCCGGGGAACAAATCACCGGCATCACCGCGGTTTCTCCTATTATCTAAATCATTATTCCCATCAGCTTCTTCCAAGTCCACCCCTTTGCGGTCTTTTCGATTGTTCACGTGAATACTCCCCGGATATTTTCGGGTTTGGTCAGTATTGATATGCCATACAGCTAACCCCTTACCGTTTAAGAAACGATCGGTACCACTCTGTTGGCGGTTCTCAAGAAGAAAGTATTCGTTAGAATTAGGAGTTCTGATTTTGTAAACCTTTCCATCACTATTTGCCGGCTTAAGTTCATAGCTTCCGCCTTTGTCAGTAATATCCTCAACTTTACCCCACCCTAGCATTTCTTTAGAAAATGCACTCAATCCTGCCGGATTATCTTCCTGTCCGAGCCAGCCCCCAAACCCCATTAACCCCCATTCTCCGATTCCATGATGCTCATCATCAGATGCATCAGTATCGTATAGGTCTGGTAATCCAAGCAGGTGACCAAACTCATGACAAAAGATTCCGAGACGAACTAATTGTGTTCCTCCGTAACGAGTTCTGGTTTCCGGCTGTATTGTGTAATCTTGCACAAATACCCCATCTAAATACTGAGGGCTGATAGACCAGCGATGAGACCATACGTATTCATTCTGGCTTGATTCTTCAGCACCTTGCCCGGAGTGTATTACAATCACCCCATCACTGTAGAAGTTATTATCACTGTCGTATTTACTAAAGTCAATACCATCGGCTTCTGCTGCAGCGACTGCTTCGGCCACCAGTTCTCTCGCCCTTTCTTTACCGTGCTTTTCGCCGTAATAGTCGTAGTTATTTTTAGCTTCGTACCAGCCTACTACATCCACCGTCGGATTAAACTTACCGTGACTGTTTTCTTGGAAATACTCCTTAAAAGTTCGTTTATTGGAAGGACCATTAAAGAGTTTCTCAAATGATTCTTTTTCGTAACGATGCTTTAGATCTGGATACTCAATTAAAATAGCTAAGAGCTTTACGTTGCCTGAAGCCGGAGTTGCCCCTTTTGCTCCCAATCTGGCAGTTGCTCCAGAGTTTAACGGTTGAAGCAAGCTCTTCTTCTGTTCTGAAAATTCATGGGGTGGAGCTATTCCCTTTGGTATTTGGCTGAGTTGGCCAGTTAAAAATGGATTTATTTCCTCTTTGTTTTTTGCTGCAATACCGCTTCCTACCAATTTACCATTTCTAAGAATAGCGTACTCGTAAACACCCTGAGTAGTTTTTACTACTGTATAGCCATCGGTAGTCTCCATCCAATTCCGATGTTCATCTCCGCGACCGATAACTTCTAATTGACTTCCATCTGGCTGAGTTACTTTTGATGAGTAGGGTGCCGGAGGAGTAGCCTGAAAGTGGGAATGCTGTGCAACCATGGGGGTAGTAAATAACGATAACCCCCAAAGTAAGAGTAAGGATATTCTATTCATGAACCTGAATGAGAGCAATAGTAGTGAAAATGGTAGTTTTCCTTTAATTCCGTATCAAGAACAGAAATTTTGAAAAAACAACCCAAAGTAAGAGAGCTAATACTCAAAAATGACTGAAAATGGTACGTAATAAAAACAATTAGTTCAGGATGATAATTGACTTATACGAATGCATTAAATCTTTAAAATTCTAAAATTTACTGCTGTAAGGTCAATAAAATAGGCATGAATTCGGATTATTCCCCCGAAAAGTTATATAATCTTACATAATGTGATAGAAATCTGAATTGATGAGATAGATGTAAGATTTTAGTGAATTTTACACAAAACGCCGTAATTGCTGATTAATCAGCATTTTTCTACCAACATAAGGAAATAAAAAGGGGGCTGAGAGCAGGGTTGATAATAAATACAAAAAACCAGCCTGAGCAGACTGGTCTTTTGCTTCTACCATATAAACTACTACCTAAATTATACTTTTTAAACGCTCACTTCCAACGGAAAGTTAGAGTAGCAGTTGAATTTCAGGTATTTATCACTAGGCATTTAAGTATACCTGACCGTATATTAGGTATTTTATCTATGGTAGAAGCGAGCTTTTAAGAAGGTTTATTGGCCAGCCCTACCAGCTCATTTACCATTTTAGTCACTTTTGTTTTGGCTTCTTCAAAACGAGGCATCAATTCGTAATATTCTCGGTTCAAGAGTAGTTGCTGAGTTGCATCCAGATATTCCTGAATGAAAACCGAATAGAGAGCAGCCCGACGCAGATTGCCTTCATTATCTGCGTAAAACTGACGCATATTCTGGCCTATCCGATAGAAGCTCTTATTCTCGTTTAATAAGTAGCGATTAAAGGCATAATGAAAATTATCGCAATTTAAAGCAAAGTTGAATCCAGCGAGTAAACTGCTATCGGGCATCACCCCTTTAAATTCATTGAAAAACTCTTCGGCACATTCCGGGCGGCGAATCAGTTCTGGGTATTTTTCAGTAGCTTCCATTCCTCAATAGTTTATCTTATATGCTAACGTATATTCAAAGATATGTCATTTATGTAATAAAAAAAATATTTTTTATAATTATTTATATAAATATCTAGCATTAGATGGTATTCAAACGCATAAAAGCTGGATTTAATACTATTTTTAAGGTACATGTTCTAGTGCTATAAAATGTAAAAGCATTACATTTTCTGATTGAAGGTGGCTTTAGGTATCATACTTTTACATCACTTATGGAATATTACTATTTTCAGATGGGTATAATTTTCAGGTTAAATTCACACCATGTATAGCTCTTTGGGAGATTCTCTATTTCAAGAAATTGAAAGTCTGCAGGAGTATCTGCATCATAATAACTCGCTTAAAAACTGTACACTTCAACTGGTTGATTTTAAAAATCATGATATAGATTGGAAAAAGACTATCATTGAAAACACGGTCTTTTTAGGTTGTGACTTCCAAAAAGAAGAAAAAAGCTATCTGTTAGAACAAGGGGCGATCATTTTTCCAAAAGTAACCCATCTCCCCTATGAGCCTTACCGTAGTAGCCTCTACACCTGGCGAGAACTAATGGAAGGGTATCACCCGGAAAATGATAAAAGCCTGGATTTAAAAATATACCGCTACTTTACCCAGTTCAAGGTTAACCCGCCGGTGAACGAGGCTTTATATCAGCGTATTCACGATCACGCAATTGACGACGCGCTTCGTGATTTTCTAAATTTCCAACCCGACGGATTAACTCAAAAGCGCTGTGTGGGTGTTATGGGAGGCCATAGTACTCTGCGTACCGATCGTTTCTTTCACTTGGTAACCCGAACTGCTAAACAGTTGGCCGAAAAAGGGTACACTATCGTTTCAGGAGGTGGACCTGGCATTATGGAAGCGGCCAATCTGGGAGCGTATTTCGCTTTTCAGTCTGACGTTGATTTACGGGAAGCCATCGCTATGCTTGAAGTTGCCCCACACTATTCTGATCCAACTTACGTGAGTCAGGCTAAAAAAGTGATTGAAAAATTTCCAACTGGCCACACCAGCTTAGCAATTCCGACTTGGTTCTACGGTCACGAGCCTAGCAACCTGTTTGCTTCCCATATCGCCAAATATTTCTCGAATAGCATTCGGGAAGATACACTACTAGCTATCTGTTTGCACGGGGTAATTTTTGCCCCTGGTAGTGCAGGTACTGTTCAAGAAATATTCATGGATGCTGCGCAAAATCATTACGCTTCCTTCAATTATGTAAGCCCCATGATATTTCTGGGAAGAAAATGGTACGAAATTGAATCCATGATCTTTCCACTAGTTAAAAAGCTGTCCTACGGCAAACGTTATCACGACCTGCTATTCATTTCCGATGATCCAAAACGTATAGTGCAGTTTGTGGCAAATCACAAACCGGTGCCGAATACTGAAAACAAGTAAACTTATTCACGGTCATGTAGCGTTACTACTAAACAGGCCTTTCCTTTCAGTTTACATAGTTCACATTCTTACAGGTTTTCTTAAACCAGCCTGCTCCTTAAATCAATATGACCCTAAAAGTTTGGATTCCCCTTTTTCTCATAACCTTATCCAGTACTATTTATGCGCAGGATTTGGCAATTGATACTGCTTCTCAAACTTCAGTAGCTACCTTAGCAGAGAGATCGAGAAACGTTGAAGCCCGTAGGCACTACCGTCAGGCTATTCGCTTAGAATCTGAAGACCAATACCAACAAGCTATTGCGGAATTAGACCAGGCGTTAGCGCTTAAGTATAATTATCAGGATGCTCTTTGGCTTCGAGCCCGATTGCATCGTCACGAAGCGAACTTCAAAGACGCACTCACTGATTACCAATCATTGTTATTCCTCGTTCCCGAGCAGATAGAAGCTCGATTTGAACGAGCCCAACTGCTGTATCGCCTCGAGCGGTACGAAGATGCTTTACAAGACTATATCTATCTGTTACAGAATAATTTAGGAGAAACTACTGCCGTTTACTTTCGGGGAATCCAGCAAACTACTTCGCAAGGTACTGAATTCATAGCTGAATCGGCAGCTACGGTGCAATCAAATATCCAGACTGATATCTGGAATATGATGGGGCTTTGCTATTTAGAGCTTAAAAATTATCCTAAAGCTCAGCTACACTTTGAGCTAGCACTTTCTCAAAACTCTCAAGACCCGAATATTTACAGCAATCTGGGACTTACCTCTGAGCAAAGCGGCGATACCCTAGCGGCAATGAACTACTACCGCCAAGCATTACTATTACAACCGGATCATTCGGTTGCTCTTAGCAACTTTTCGTATTTAACCAGAAAAACTAAGCAGCTAGACTTAGCGGAGGCTACTTTACTGGCTAATGAAAAAGCAGAGAACTCATCTCCCTACAGTCTGCTTCACAGTGGTATGTTACTCCACCAACTCGGCCGCTATCATCAGGCAGTAGAAAAGTATTCCCAAGCAATTGCTCATTCGCCACGCGATGCTGATCTTTTTCTTCAACGGGCTTTTTCGTTAGAGAAATTAAGAAGGTTGGAAGAAGCCTTAGCTGATTACTCAAGGGCGATTAAGCTCAACCCATCACTGGAAAAAGCTTACGTTAACCGGGGAAACGTCTACTACAAGCAACAAAAATTTCAGTTAGCTATTCAAGATTACAATGAGGCTTTAACTTTGAATACTCAAAACGCTAAGGTTTACTATAACTTAGGTTTGGTTTATCACCGGCTGCACCAAATTAACGATGCCTGCCTGAATTTAACTCGAGCCGAGGAACTAGGATACCAGCCGGCTCTTAGAATTATCAACAAAGTATGCCCCAAGCCTAACTAAACTATTAGGCTGATTTTTGGTCGTTACACTATTTCACTATTTTTTTTAGCTGTACCCTACCCCCTACCTGAGCATACTGAAAATTCTTTTTGATCAGAACACTGTACTACATCCCTACGGCTATCTGGTAAGAGGTGTCTACAACGAAGATTACGATAATGAATCTGTGCTGAAAAAAACGAAAAATTGGGTAGAAGAAAAGGTAAGATAAAAAAAACAGCCCTCTCGGGCTGTTGTCTCATACGGCTTGTATTGAAGAAAATGCTAAGCATTGGCGAACTTACCAAAAAGTTCGTCTTCAATTCGTTTAATATAATCTTTAGCCTGTTTCAGCGCAGCTTTATCTTTTCGCTGAATAGCCTTATTAATGGCGGAAATAATTCGGCCTTTGTGCATCTGTAAGCGCTCTTCTTTAGAAGAAAATACCGGGTCTTTCAACTTTAACTCATCAGCTGCTTCTTGTATGCGGGCATCTTCTTGTAGCATGGCCTGCTTGTCTTTGTGAGCTTGCTTAGCACGACGAATTGCCTGGGCTTTATTATAGAGATCAGCAGCGTTCTTGATTTTGCCTACTTTTCTAACGTCTTTTTCCTGAGCAATCAGTTGCACATCGCCTTTTTTTACTTTTACGTTTCCTGAAAGGATGTCGTGTTTTAGTTCAGGATTAGTCTTTCCGATCAGCTCCAAACCTTTGGCAAACTCAGCATCCCGGAGAATGGTACGGTCGCTGACATTAAACTCTCGGGCCAGTATCTCTGATGTCTTGTCCCCACTCTGCCCGCTAGAAAGTACTTTGTCGTATCCGCCTCGCTTTTTCTTCATGCGCTCGTATTTGAGACCCCGAAAGTAACTAAGCTGATCGGGATTCAGGTTACGACGCCCCAACTGATGGTTAAGCATCCAGTCTTTGGCTTGTTCTTTACTAGAAAAATTATGAAGCCGAACTTTGAACGAAATATTATTACGTTGACAGATATCCAAACGGTTATGACCATCAATTAGTACCATGTCGCCACTGTCTTTTTTCCAAACCGTTAAAGGATCAAGGCAGCCATTTAACTTTATGTTTTGTTCTAATTGTTGTTTAGAATCGGCAGTGAGGGGGGGAATAAATCGTTGAAGCTCACTTTGAACTTGAATCTCGTTGACGTTTACTGTTCCTTGCTCAATGCCATTTTCGGCAATGATAACAGCATCCTGCATTGCGGTGTCTTCCATAGATCAGAAATTAATGCGTAAAATGTAAATTTGACTAATAGATATTAAAAATAAATTTTTGTACATATCAGATTGTACTTCTGGTTTAAGTATTTAATCATATTGTACTGAGTAGATTTGGGTTTATGAAAAGCTTAGCTTTTAACTAGCATAATGAGAACTGTCATCTATGGTAGTAAAGCAGATATACGGACAAAAGAAAAGCAGTTCTATTAACTAACTGAATCAAATAACGGGTTTATTCTTAGATTGTTCACCATTATTGGGTATAAATTATGTAAAATAGAATGTACTTGACAAATTTTTCGGGTCGTTTTTTTCAATTTTGTGGATTCACAGCCCACAAAATGAGGGTAAATACTTAGTATTTGTATGGCTCAGTTATCAGCCTAGAGGTGAATAAGTATCCGAAAATTACTTCAAATTTCTAACTACAGCAAACTTAAATTCAGTTTTTCTATTCACCCAGATTTCATACTGCCTAAATGGCAAATTTTGAGCACCTTATAGTGTATAGATCATACTGAATCTCAATAAATTCTCTGCATTAACCTATAGTACAGATGGGTTTTCAGGAATAAAAGACTGTATCAATCTTCCGTCTCGGAATCTTTAGCAATATCGTGCTTATTCAGCCAGTCTTCCCACGTGGGAATTTTACGTGCAGCGGGGTGAAGGGAGGGATCAAATAGGACCTCTTTATACTCACCGTAGGAGCGCCTTAATAGTTTTTGGAAACCTTTAGGTAGCTCCGACCACTTTAGTTTCTCTTTAGGTTTTTCAGTCTCGGTCATACATAAAATTTCTAGGATAAAGAATTGTGAAGCGTAGATGTTTAATTTTTACGGTATTTTTTCAGAAAAGATATTTCTTATTCATCTCGAAATGTATGTACACAGAAGATTTGCCTCATTTTACGACTACTAGTTACCAACGCTAATTCAGCATAGAAGTTAGCTGCACGCCTAGAAGGCGGGGCGGGCCCGCAATAAAAGTTGGTATACCAAAAGCTAAACCAGTGTTTCCGGCATCAATCAGAAACTCTTCGTCAAAAGCATTATTCACGTAAAATGCTACTTCAAACCTCTGATCACGATTTCTAAATCCGGTTCGGATATTAAGTAAACCATAAGCAGTTTGCTCAATACCTGGCTGGTTCTCTTCTTCAAAAAATACTCTAGACTGAAAAGTATAAGTAGGCCGAAAGAACCAAATCCCCCAATTCAGTAACGGAAAAGTCAAGTTTGTGCCGAGCGAACCGGAGTGGCGGGGGGTTAAACGAAACGTATTTCCCGCTAGCTCCTGCTCCCGCCCATCTACGTCGGTATCATCAAAAGCAGCATCAATGAATGCGTAATTGCCGAAGATCTGTATGGATTTTGTAAGCAGTCCTTGAACTGAAGTTTCCAACCCAAATGCACTGGCGTTGCCAACATCGCGGGTTTCAAACACTAATCCGTCCGACGAGAGGGAAGCTACCCTGGTCTGAAAGTCTCGATAATCGTAGTAATAGGCGTTAGCATCCCATTGCCACCGAGCCTGACTGGCTAGCAGCTTCGTACCTATTTCGTAGCTCCATACGATCTCGTCGTTAAGTACACTTACCTCCCAACCTAACACCTGAATTACATTGGGTCGGCGGCCTCGGGAAATGCTTCCAAAAATATTCCAGTAGTCTCGTAGTTTGTAACTGATTGCAGTCCGCCCCGCTACCGAAAAAAAAGATTCACTATGAGAAACCCGGCCTCGAGAGGGTGGGAACAAGTTATTAGGTGGGTTACGAAGAACAAAACTAAGCGTACCGAAGTTTTCTGAGTCCTGCGATTCAATAGCTCCGGTAATGTTTTCATAAGTTCCTCGTAAACCCAAAGTCAAATCTAGCTTTTTGTTGATGGAATAAGTACCATCCGCAAACAGTTCAAAGGCATAATTATTTCCAAAGTTAGTCTGACCTTCGGAATGAGAAGAGTTTAGTGGCAACCCAGCAAAAATACTAAAGACCTCAGGTACGTTAGGAAGAGCCGAAACCAGATTAGCCTCTCCTTCGGGAGAAACTAGAGCTACTTCAGGAACTTGAGCTAACAATTCTTCGGTATTATCAGCTCCTGAAGACTCAATGGAACCGCGAATGGCCGGGGTAAATAAAGTATACAAGCTACGCTCATCGGTTTCCAGACCAAACTGCTGTGATCCATCCTCCCAAAAAAAGTTAACTCCCCCGAATCCACTAAACCCAGATGAATGTCGGTAAGCACCTCTGATTTCCTGACTGAATTGCTTACCCAAAGCTCGCTCAGAAAACCAGAGAGCAGGGGCTATTGTGCCATCGGCATCTAAGGATTCATAGGCATCGAACTCGCGGTAGGCAGTAATTGAAGTCAAATCCAGCGACGGATTCACCGAATGATTCACCAGCAAGGTTGTGCCCCATACCGTACGATCAATAGACAAACCTTCACCGCGTTCCATATCAGCGAAAGTAAATGGGCTGGTATCCCCCCCCTTCGGAGGGTAAGTGCCACTTTTGAAAGATGTGCCCGACGGAGTGTCTCGCTGAAAGTTTACGATCAAATCAACGACGGTCTCATCGCCCGAAAAGTAGCGAAACGAGGTGCGAACCGCTTTGGTATCCTTCCCATTGAGGTTGCCACCCGAAAGGTTGGGAATGTAGCCATCCCGCTGGTTAAGAATACCAGCAACGCGAACCAGCAACGTATCAGCGATTACCGGTACGTTGATGTAACCCGAAACCAGTCCTTGATTTAGATTTCCGATACCAGCGCGTAACTCAGCATCTAGCTCACGCTGTGGTTTATTTTGAATAAGGTGAATAGCCCCGATCTGAGCACCACGCCCGAACAAGGTGCCTTGTGGGCCTTTGAGTACCTCCACCCGCTCCATGTCATACAGTTCAACGGCCGATCCTCGGGATTTACTGATGGAAACCCCATCCTGAAAAACCGAAACCCTTGGTTCCAGTCGCGAATCCCCATCGTCGCTGGTAATACCGCGTACAACAAAACTCGGATTGTTCGGACTCTGAAGCTGCACTTGTAAACCTGGAATAAAATCAGCCAGTGCGTTGAATTCAAAAATATTAGTCTGCTTGAGAAAATCTCCGTCTCGCGAGGTAAGGGCAATAGGAACTTCCTGGGCTAATTGATCCCGTTTCTGAGCCGTAACTACCAACCCTTCTAAGGAAAAAGTTTGCTCAGTCAAGGTGACAGAAATTTCACTGCTTTGCCCGGGTCGTACTCGAACCGATTGCTGGAAAACATTATAACCCACAAAACTCACTTGTAAAGTAAAAGTACCGGCGGGTACTTCTGAAAAAATAAATTGGCCGAACTGATTGGATGCTGTTCCGAATTTAGTGTCCAGCAGAAGTACAGTAGCACCTGGGATAATTTCTCCGTTTTGCTGCTGTACAGTTCCGCTAATACTGCCAGTAGTGTTTTGACTCCAACCAGGATATGTGGTAAACAGAAAAAATATGACTAACCACAATAACCGCATTCTTTTGACACTGATTTTAGCAGTAAGTTATTGATTTTTAATTGACAACAACAAGAACAATTTCTAGATTAGTTAATGAGTTTTTCCAAAAAATCACCCACCCAATAGGCGAAAAATGCCGCCGATGCTCCCAAAATCAAGGTTTCCAATACACCTTTAAAACGATTGGTCTGGGTTACGACTGCTTTTAACAAACCAATGCCGATAAATGCCAAAGAGGTGAGAAAGCAGGCAATCGCAAATTCGTTATCCACTGAATTCGTAGAAAAGTATTCGTAGACATAGATCAATAGCGGAATAAAGCCAACCACAATAAAAGAGATGAAAGTAACTAACCCCATTGTGAATGGTGATTTCTGCTCTTCAATCATCTCCAGTTCCTCCTTCATCATAATATCTACCCAGCGATCACGATCCTCGGTAATTTTGGCTACTACCTGCTCCAGTAATTCTCCCTCAAAACCCTTAGCTCGATAAATTTCCCGAATCTCTTCCCGTTCGACTTCGGGCATGTTATCCACCTCCCAGTATTCAACCTTACGGTGTTTATAGTAATTATCCCGTTCCGATTTAGTAGATAAGTAACTGCCGATAGACATGGAGAACCCATCGGCAAACAAATTAGCGAAGCCCAGAATTATCACCACCGCCGAACTTAGTTCAGCCCCGGCAGCCCCAGCTACCACCGCAAAGGTGGTCACGCTACCGTCAATACCCCCATAGACAAACTCACCCAAATACTCCTGAAACGCAGTCCAGGTAGTATGAGTACCGTGCAGACCATCTTCATCTTGATGAATTACATTGAGCATAGTGCTATCAGCTAATACCCGAAAATAGGCAATATTTGATAGTCTCCCAGTCCAGCAAGAAATTTGTAATAATTCTAAGCTTTATCTGGTTGAAGAAGTCATTAGGGCCTGCTGAGGGAATAACCTGATCATTCCATTAGCCCAACAAAGTCGAGAAGCGCGTTTAGTATAGTTCTTCCTTCAGAAAATCAATACATATTGCGGCTGACCAGGAGATTCGGTGGCTACCTTATCCTTGCTT
>CAKZYJ010000334.1 GCA_937884755.1 uncultured Flammeovirgaceae bacterium | reverse complement strand
CAATCATACGTTTCTGACAAAGATAACTATAAAAACTACTTTGACCCATTACCAGCTATTTTTATGACTGTCACCTTTACAATTGTATTCTCAAATCTTTCTGGCAGATCAATTTTTAAAATACGCCCTTTAGCTTTTATTCTGTAGTCCTCCATAATTAATTTACTTCTGTTATCATACCGCCTTTCGGTTTACGACATTTTCTACTAGTTGATCTTCAATCAATCGTCCGCCCTTGATGCGAAGGATGCGTTGGGTTTTCTCGGCTAGTCCTAAATCATGGGTAACAATCACTAGGGTAGTTCCGGCTTCGCGGTTTAGGTCGAAGATTAGCGATTCAATGTGCTGTCCGGTTTCTTCGTCCAGGTTACCGGTAGGTTCATCAGCAAATAAAATTTTCGGCTGGTTAGAAAACGCTCGGGCAATAGACACCCGTTGCTGCTCTCCCCCCGAAAGTTGGCTAGGGTAATGGTGCTGGCGGTCGGCTAACCCTACTTTATCCAACAGTTCCAATGCGTAGCGGCCTACGTTGGTTTTGCCCTGCAACTCCAAAGGAACCATTACATTTTCCAACGCAGTGAGGGTAGGCATCAAGTTAAAGCTTTGGAAGATAAAACCCACGTGCTGACCCCGCACTTCCGCTCGTTCATCTTCATTCAGGTTATCCAGCGTTACTCCGTTCAGGATTACCGACCCGGAGGTAGCCCGATCTAAGCCGGCACATAAGCCAAGCAAGGTGGTTTTACCACTGCCGGAAGATCCCACAATAGAACAGGTAGCTTCTGGGTCAAGCGCAAATGAAACATCGTGTAGTACGGTAAGCTGGCGGCTGCCGCTACGGTAGGTTTTGCTAAGTTGGTTTACTTCTAAAATAGATTGGCTCATACTGTTAAGCTAAAATATATTGGGGGATGCTACTATAACTGAATAAAGTATACTTCGTTATACCCGATGAAAGATAGGTTGTGAATCGTTAACCAATCTTTTCTAGTCACTTATATTTGAAACTGATATTAAGGTATAGTTAAGTTACGGTAAGTATTCATAAAAGATTTTCGTATGCGTTTTTGTATTATCATATTCATTGGAGTAGTGGCCTTCTTGGGTTTTAGCTGTCAGCCTCAATCTGAGCAAGCAACAGAAAACTCGAACACCTCGGAGGCCAAAACCGAACCGACTACGGAAGAGGAGACGAACAAACCGGTCATTTTATTTTTCGGCAATAGTTTAACTGCTGGCTACGGCCTCGATCCGTCCGAAGCTTTTTCCTCGGTCATCGAGAGAAAACTAGATTCGCTGGGGTTATCCTACCAGGTAGTAAATGCCGGACTAAGCGGAGAAACCACCGCCAGTGGCAATACCCGATTAGACTGGGTGCTGGAACGGCAAGCGGTTGATGTATTTGTGCTAGAGCTGGGAGCTAACGATGGTTTACGGGGCATCAGTACGGAAGAAACCCGCAAGAATCTGAACACTATGATTGATAAAGTGCAGGAGATGTATCCCAAAGCCCAGATTATTTTATCTGGCATGATGGTGCCGCCCAACATGGGTCCGGATTACGCCACTGAGTTTCAGAAGATATTTCCCGAAGTAGCCGAAAATCAAGATGTAGCATTGATACCTTTTCTGTTAGAGGATGTGGCCGGAGAACCTGAGCTCAACCTACCCGACGGCATCCACCCCACCGCCGAAGGCCACCTGATTGTAGCCGATAATGTATGGGAAATATTATACCCTCTCCTAGAAGTTGATAGCTAGCAGGTTACAGATTTTAAGAGCAACAATTTTATTGTTTCAGTTCTTCATCAAATTAGACAACTATAACTGCGTAATCAATAGCTTTGATTGTAAAGGTATACCTACTAAATGACTGATTTTTCAGTCTACCTCCCGAGATAAAGTTCAAACATGCACTGAAACCTTCGCCCGGTATTCGGTGGGATAAACGCCCACTTGCTGTCGAAATAACCGGCTAAATGAACTGGCATTGCCCAGCCCTATCTGCTCCGCAATACTTTGTACCGACTGACTGGAATTTTGAAGTAGCTGTCTGGCTCGGTCTAACCGCAGTCGGGTGATAAACTGGTGAGGGGTTCGATGGAAAGCGGCTTTAAACAGGCGAAGAAAATGAAATTTGGACAGTAAGGCCACTTCCGCTAGCTCGTCTAGCGCTAAATTCTGATGATAGAAACTGTACATATAATCTACCGCTACCCGTAAGCGGCGATAAATCTCAGCCCGGGTTGCTGCTTTTACCGGAGGCAGATCGTGCATTCGCTTTAGATCGTACTGGTGTAACCCTAGTAAGTGCAGCACTAACTCGGACAATATCTCATCGGTCAACAGCGTATCGTCGGATGCTACATTCATCAATCGCTGCATAGCTTGCTCAGTAATCGTATCTTTCCGGTGTAGCCGGTTGAAAAACCCAACCGAAGTACCAATGGGGCTAAGCGGGTTCTCTAGCAGTTTTTCGGAGCGATTTACCGCACTGTAGTACAGTTCATCAATGAAGCGTTCGCCGAAATGAATATTGAAGGTTTCTACCGGCTGATCTCCGTCGGTAGCCAAGGTATACTCTTGCTGCTGATTGGTGATAAAGAAGCAGTCGTAGGGTATCTGCGTTGTGGTATTCCCGGTAGTCACCAGGCTACTACCTTTACGGTTCATAAAGAGGGAAACCGGCCCCACAATCTGGTCCCGGTAAACCCGTTGGGCTTCTACCTGAAGTATTACACTCGGCCAGCCCGGTTGGGGCAAAACGGCTCCTCTCCACCCCTGCCGGGACTGAAAGTTCTGCTCCACCTGACGCCGCAGCCAATGCAGATCGGGAAACTCATGTAGTATCATCCACTCGCCGTTAAACCGTAGCTAAGATACGGACAATTTAGGTGATGCTCTACCCCAGTGGTAGCATCCAACGATAGTTTTCAGCAATATTTTTTAATGCTACCCCCGAACGAAGGCAAACTATTGGATCGAAACCAAAGATTCCTGGCGATTCAATAGAATATGAACGATTTTATTAATAGTTTATCCACTACTACTACAACACTAATACAACCATGCTTCCGCTTCGCCACTTCATACCAGCCCGTAACTACATTCCTTTCGTAACCTCAAACGTCCTACACTGTAAACGTTACTCTAACTTACTAATATCAACGATGCTGCTAGCTACCTTCCATGCCGTAGCTCAGCCATCTACTGAAAGTGACCAAGAAGAAGTAGTGATTGATGAGCGGAACCAGCAGGCTACCATTGAGCGAGTCATTAAAATTGATAAGGTATGGGCGGGGCACCCGGTAGGCTTCAGTCTGTTGACTGAGGAAGATCGGCAATACATCGCTTACTATAACGACGAGCGACACATGATAGTCGGGCAACGCTACCTGCATCAGGATACCTTTGAACTGCATAAAATTCCTCCGCACCCCCGAGAATCCTGGGAAGAAACCAGCACCATACTAGGTTGGGACAGCCATAATTATCTCACGCTAGGTTTAGATAATGAAGGATATATCCACTTATCGGGAAATATGCACGTGAACGGATTAACCTATTTCAGAAGTACTGAACCCGGGGACATTAGCACGCTAGTCCAGATAAAAGAAATGGTGGGCACTGAGGAAAATCGCTGTACCTATCCGGTTTTTTTGAATACTGTTGAGAACGAACTGATCTTCCGCTACCGGGATGGGGGTAGCGGCAACGGTAACGACATCTACAACAAGTACGATAGCGACACCCGGCAGTGGACCCGCTTGGTGGATACTCCCTTAACCGACGGACAAGACTCGGTAAATGCGTATGCTTCCCGACCAAGCCTGCGGGAAGATGGTTGGTACCATATGTACTGGGTATGGCGCGATACTCCGGACTGCTCTACTAATCACGATCTTTCCTACATGAAAAGCCCCGACATGCTACACTGGTACAATGCCTACGGCCAACCCGTAGATTTACCTGTGACGGTGGATAATAAGTCGGTAGTCGTTGACCCTATCCCTGTTCAGGGTGGTATCATTAACTTAGCGGCTAAGCTCTGTCTGGATGAAGATAACCAACCAATTTTTGCTTACCACAAGTACGATGCTACCGGAAACCTGCAATTCTATACCGCTCGCCTTATGGGCGAAGCGTGGCAGATAAAGCAGGTAACTAACTGGGATTATCGTTGGTATTTTTCGGGTAATGGTAGCATCAACAAAGAAGTATTTATTGGCCCCTTTAACCGACGGGAAGATGGTTTCTACGAGTTGGGCTACGATCACATCAAATACGGTGCAGGCACGCTTCTGCTCAACCAGGATTTGAAAGTAAGCGGGAAGGTGCTTAAACCTCAGCCATTTGCTGCTACTGTAGCCGTGGAAGGTAAATTTCCGGGCCTGAAGGTAAGAACTGCCGAGGATAGCGGAAAAGCTACCGATGAACCATTGCAATACGTACTGAAGTGGGAAACATTGCCCCGAAACCGGGATAAACCTCGCCCCAAACCCTGGCCGGAGCCGAGCCAACTTTATCTCTACGAACTCCGGAGAAGTCCGAATAACTAAAAATCATTTATCTTTCCAATACAATACACAAACCTAATACCTAATGAGACTTAAAATCATTTACCTATTCATTGTCTGCTGCCTGGCCATAGTCATGCCACTGAGCTCCATCGCTACCGATAATCCGGCAAACGACGATCCGGTGAAGCTGGAAAACCCGATGGATGTTGCCTACCTGAAGAAGAAACTGCGTAAAGGCAGTCCCCGACTGATTCTTACCCCATCTATTGAAAAGCAGTTGAAAAAAGACGTGAAGTCTGATGAGGTGGTAAAGAATATGTACGAAGCCATCAAGCTAAATGCGGCCGAAATTCAGCAGCAACCTCTGCTGGAACGCAACGTTGTCGGGCGCCGACTGCTTGGCACCTCTCGCGAGATGCTCTATCGCATAAATATACTGGGGATAGTCTACCGAATAGATCAGGACCAGCAAGTGTTGAACCGAATCAACGACGAAGTTACTGCCGTATGCAACTTCTCCGACTGGAACCCCTCCCACTATCTGGATGTGGCGGAAATGTCGCTGGCGGTAGCTCTGGCCATTGACTGGGCCGGAGAAGACCTACCAGCGTCTACCGTTGAGCTGGCCAAAACCGCCCTCATTGAAAAAGGAATTAAACCTAGCTACAATAAGGAAGGTAACACCGGTTGGGTAGATGGTAACAACAACTGGAACCAGGTGTGCCACGGGGGTATGATCGCGGCCTCAGTGGTGGTGGCCGAGCAGGAACCGGAGCTGGCCGCTGAAACTATTCACCGTGCCCTGGAAGGAATGCCTCACGCCCTGGAAGAATACGGTCCCGACGGAGTGTATCCCGAAGGCTCTACCTACTGGCGCTACGGCACTAGCTTTTCGGTACTCACTGCTTCCATGCTGGAAAGTGCCTTCGGTACCGATTTTGGTCTGGCCGATTATCCCGCTTTTAAAGAGAGTGCTGAATTTCGCTTATTGAGCATGGCTCCTTCGGGTTGGTACTACAACTTTGCCGATTGCGGCGACCGGCGCAGCGAGAACGGCGATATGACCCTAGCCTGGTTTGCCATTAAAACTGGCAACGGTATCTACTACGAACGAGAACGCTTCCTGCGCGACCCAGCCGAAATGGGCGAACTATCCCGCTGGGCGGGGGCCGGACTGGTGTGGTTGTCTCAGTTTGATGAGGAAGATAGCCAGCCGCTACCTTTGGCCTGGAAAGGCGATGGTTCCAATCCGGTGGTCTTCTTTAGAACCGAGAAGGGTAACCCGCACAATTATTACTTCGGAGGAAAAGGCGGACGGGGTTCGGTGAACCACGGCAATATGGATGCCGGTTCGTTCATCTTTGAAGTGAACGGAGTACGCTGGGTGGTTGATCCGGGCAACCAGGGATACCACAATCTGGAGAAAACCGGCTTTAACCTCTGGGGCCGCTGCCAGGAGTGCGAACGCTGGACGCTGCTGACCAAGAACAACTACGGACACAGTACTATTACCGTAAATAACGCACTGCACCACGTAGATGGATTTGCTTCCATTACCGATTTTCAGGACGGAGAACAACCCGAAGCCACCATTGATATGTCGGAGGTGTTTGGCGAAGAAGTAGCCAGCGCCACCCGTAGATTTGTGAAAGAGGGCGACCAGTCATTGCTGATTGAAGACCAGATCAAAGCCAGCGATGCTACCCAGCACATCACCTGGCAGTTGATGACTACCGCCGACGTAGACATTACCGAAGACGGAGCTACGCTAACCCAAGATGGTAAACAGCTCAAGCTGGATAACCTCTCCCATCCCGAATTGACAGTTTCCATCATCTCGCTAGATCCACCACCGCTAGAACTAGATCGGCAGATTGATGGACTCAAACGCCTGGAGATACGTATTCCAGCCCACCTGATGTCCGAAGACGGAGAAACCATTCGTGTACGGCTTTCGGCAGAGTAGATTCAATGTATTGTATTGTTCAGGTATTCAGGTGTTCAAGAAGAATTTTATCACACCTGAACTATGAATCTATGCCGAAGTCCCTTATACGCTGGGCGGGATTTATAATACCGTCCTCCCTATGCAGCGGGTTTGCAATCCGCGACCATTAATTTAACTAACTAGCAGCCAATCAAATGCCTACCAAATCATCCTGCTTAACACCAGTCTACCTACTACTAACCATCATTCTAACCAGCTGTAGCCAATCAACCGATGTTGCTATTCAAGGAGAGCTAAAGAAGTGGCATAAAGTGAATCTGATTTTTGAGGGGCCAGAAACCAGCGAACTGGCCGATGAAAACCCCTTCCTGGACTATCGCCTGGACGTGACCTTTACCAACGGCGATCAATCCTACCTAGTACCTGGCTTTTATGCCGCTGACGGCAATGCTGCCGAAAGCAGTGCCGAAGCTGGCAACAAGTGGATGGTCAGGTTCACTCCCGATCAAACCGGTGAATGGTCGTATACGGTTTCCTTTAAGAAGGGAGAAGAAGTTGCGGTGCAGGAAGACATCACCGAAGCAGCCAGTGCCGGATTCATGGATGGGGCAACCGGGAGTTTTACTATCGCTGACTCCGATAAATCATTACCGGATAACCGAGCCCAAGGTCGATTGAACTACGTGGGCGAACGCTACCTGAAGTACGCAGAAACCGGCGATTACTTCATCAAACTCGGCGTAGACGCTCCCGAAAACCTGCTGGCCTATGAGGACATCGATGCTACCCCTAATGCGTTGGGTTTGAGAAAAAACTGGGAACCGCATCGGCAGGATGTTGACGAAGAAGCGTCCGAATTTTCGTGGCAGCAAGGTAAGGGTCAGAACTTACTCGGGGCGATTAACTACCTGGCCTCGGAGTATCTGAACGTCTTTTCTTTCCTCACCTTCAACGTAGATGGCGACGATCGCAACGTATATCCATACCTACTGAAAGTACCGGAAGCGGAATACGAAGAGTACGCCAATGATAAGCAGAATAAGGAGGCCTGGGCCACCCTGTTTCACCGTACCCGGCTGGATGTCTCCAAACTGGAGCAGTGGGAGCGGATATTTGACTACGCCGAGCGAAAAGGGATGTTTCTCCACTTCAAAACCCATGAAACCGAAACCGACCATTTAATGGACAACGGCGCCTTCGGTACGGAGGGCAAGCTTTACTACCGCGAGCTTATTGCTCGATTTGGTCATCATCTAGCCTTAAACTGGAATCTGGGGGAAGAAAATAACCAGCCGATTGAGGAAGTGAAAAAAGTCGCTGCTTACCTTCGCGAGCTCGATCCCTACCAGCACCACCTGGTTATCCACACCTTCCCTAATCAGGATGATCGTTATCAACAGCTCATCGGTGATCAGTCGCCGCTTACCGGGGCTTCGCTACAGTTGCGGGATAAGGAGTTTTGGGATGTGCATCCTCGCGTGCTGAAGTGGCGAGCCAAATCCGACTCTACCGGAAAAGCCTGGGCCCTGGCCGTTGACGAACCCGGAAACGCCCAGTTTGCCCTCTTGCCCGACGATGAAGATCCTACCCACGATTTGGCCCGGGCCAATGCCCTCTGGGGCACATTAATGGCCAGCGGCTACGGGGTGGAGTGGTACTTTGGTTACGACAGTCCCAACTCCGACCTTACCGCCGAAGACTTCCGCAGCCGCGATATCTTCTGGGATCAGAACCGCCACGCTCGCACTTTCTTTGAAGATCACCTTCCGTTCTGGCGAATGCAACCCGCTGACGAACTCACCTCGGATACCGCCTCCTACTGCTTCGCTGCTAAAGATGAGATATACGTTGTGTACGTACGCAATGCCGAGCAAACCCCGTCGCTGAACATTGGCAGTTCGGAAAAAGAATTTTCGGTACTTTGGTACGATCCCCGCCAGGGAGGAGATTTACAAGAAGGAACCATTCCCAACGTAACCGCCACCGGCGAAGTGAATATTGGCTATCCACCCGCTGACAGAGAAAAAGACTGGGTAGCCCTAATCCGCACCGAATAATAAACAAAGTGATTCTTAGCAATTTGGTAATCCAAATCAGAAAGGTTTCTTCCTTTTTCTTCATACTTTCATCCGCAGTTAGTCTTACTTTTCGGCACTAATAACTTTCAATTATCCATTGTCAATTTTCAACTAAGACCTATGTCAATTAAACTACTCGTTTGCGATATGGCCGGAACCACCCTTCAGGATAACCGCGAAGTACACCGCAGCCTGCAGGATGCCCTAGCCGAAGAAAGAATCATTGTGTCGGATGAGGAAACCCGCGATATTATGGGTTACCCCAAGCCTATTGCTATCCAATTATTGCTAGAACAGAAACTAGACGATCAATCTCGTATTACCGACGAGTATGTCGACCAAATTCATGACCGATTTGTAGCAATGATGGTCAACCACTACCGAACTAGTCCTGACGTGCGAGAACTACCCGAAGTAAGTGACACCTGGCAGAAGCTACACGAGCAGGGCATTAAGATTGCGCTGGACACTGGCTTTAGCCGCCCCATTGCCGATGCCATTATTGAACGACTCAATTGGCGAGATAAAATCGACGCCAGCGTCACCAGCGACGAGGTAGCCTACGGCCGACCCGCTCCCGATATGATCTTCCGAGCCATGAATCTACTCGATATTGACGACATCCAACATGTAGCCAAGATCGGCGACACCGCTTCGGATATGGAGCAAGGACGAAATGCTGGTTGCCCCTACGTGATTGGCGTCACCACTGGTTCCTTCAGTCGCGAAGCCCTTCGAGAACTTCCCAGCACTCACGTGATTGATTCGTTTGGGGAAGTGCTTTCGGTAATTTTCTAACAATTAGAAAATAATTTACTCCATATCATTCAATTATTTGTTCATCTTGCGCAATAAAGCCTGCCAATTGCGATAAATAAGTTTTGAGGTAGGATGATGCTCTCCTAAACTTGAATGGCAAATTTTGTAAGATTTTTGAAATAGAGATTCAGCTTTTTTGTGTTTACCGCTGCTTTGCAACATCGTGGCTAAATTATTTAATAATAGACCGGTACGAGGATGAGATGCTCCAAGCACCTTCTGACAAATGGACAGTGCTTGACGATACAAGGGCTCAGCTTTCTCATACCTACCTTGATCTTTGAGCAGCTCAGCTAAATTATTTAAAGCTTGAGCTAGTACTGGATGCTCACTGCCTAAAACTCTCTCATTCAACTCTACAGCTTGAAGAAGAAGTGGCTCAGCTTCTTCATAACTGCCTTGTTCTCTTAATAAGTTTGCAAGGTTATTTACTGATAAGATTGTTTGAGGATGCTCACTACCTAAAACTTTCTTATTTATTGCTACAACTTTGCGAAAAAGTGACTCGGCTTCTTCGTAATTACCTTGATTGTAGAGCAACACTGATAGATTACTCATTCCCAAAATTGCATTAGGATGCTCACTTCCCAAAACTTTCTCATTCGTTGCTACAACTTTGCGAAGAAGTGGCTCAGCTTCTTTATATCTACCCTGTTCTCTTAATAAGTTTGATAGGTTATTTATTGCTAAGATTGTTTGAGGATGTTCGTTGCCCAAAACCTTTTCGCTGATCGATACTCCTTGTTGAAGAAATGGCTCGGCTTCTTTATATCTACCTTGTTGTACAAATATTGAAGTTTGAATATTTTGTGCTACAATCGTAGTAGGATGCTCACTGCCTAAAACTTTCTCATTGATCAATATTGCTTGTTGAAGAAGTGGCTCGGCTTCTTTATATCTAGCTTGATTAGATAACAATAGAGCTAAGCTGATCAATAATTTAGCTATAGCTACATGCTCACTGCCTAAAACTTTTTCACTAGTTGATATAGCTTGGCGAATAATGGGTTCAGCTTCTTCATATTTTCCTTGTTGTGCAAGTACTTCTGCTAAGGTATTCCGAATCAAAATTGCGTTAATATCCCCAACCTCCATGGCTTTCTCACTGATTGACATAGCTTGGCGAATAATGGGTTCAGCTTCTTCATATTTTCCTTGTTGTACAAATAACCCGGCTAAGTTATTTAAAGCTTGGGCTAACATTGGGTGCTCCTCGCCCGAGACTTTTCTAATGATTGAGATGGCTTGGTAAATAAGGGGGGCAGCCTCTTCATATTTTCCTTGTTGTACGAATAATCCGGCCAATAAATTTAAAGCCAAGGCTAATGTTGGATGCTCCTTGCCTAAATCCTTCTTACTAATTGACACAGCTTCACGAATTGAGAGTTCGGCATCATAGTAGTTGCCTCTGGCTATCAGTGCTGCTCCAATTATCAATAAGGAATTCGCTAATGCGAACGAATATCCTTCTAGTTTCTGTCTGATAGATTCATGTACTTCTAAATAAAAAAAGGAATGCATAGCTATATCTATTGCATCAGTTTGTTTTGTAATCCATTCATACAATTCATTTGCTTGTTTTACCACCAGCGCATGATAAATTATACGAATTATCAATGTTTTTCGCTCCTCTACTTCTTCAGTTGCTTCTAATTGCTGTTCCAGGTAGGTGAACATAAAGGCGTGGATACGTTGTACCTGCTCTGGGTCTTCCTGGGTATACTGATCATAGAAGTGATCCTGCATCAGCTGGTGCATACTAAAGCCATCACCAGTCTGATTGGGGGCTACAAAGGAGAAACGGGTCACCTGCTGTAAGGCAGAGGGGCTATGGTAGGCCTGGTTAAACTCCTTTAGCAAAGCCTCCAGTAATTCACTGTCCCAGTTTTGCAAACAGGAAAGAATCTTAAAGGTATCGGCCTCGGCTTGGGTAATATGTCGCAAAAAGCGTTCGTACACCTCCTCATGCCGCTCAGGAAAGTCTTTCGGTTCGGGATTACGACTCTGAGCTACCTCTTGGTAAATGTCCACCATCAAATCCAAAAAGAAAGGCAAGCCAACGTAACTGGTTATAATGCGCTGTACAATATCTGGTTGCTTAATTTTGCAGGATGTTAGAAACAAACGAGCATCCGTTTCAGAAAGGTCGCCTATCAAGTGCTGCTCAATCTGCCCTTTCCATTCTTCACTGGGGTGCAGTTCTTCCCAGCGCAGCTTTTCCCGTCCACCTAGCACCCATACTGCTTGGGGTAATTCCGAAATTAGTGTACGCACCCAGTCGTCATAGTTACGCCATTCTTTTTCGCTACGACGGTCGCCAATCAGCTTTTCGTAAGTGTCCAGGAAGAATATTGCTTGCCGATCGGGATGCGTCTGCAAGTAAGCCTGGATATCCAACGCCAAGAAGTAGGGCAAGGCCCCAGCAATCTCCGAAGGTTTCTCCATCCGGCTTAATGCTTTTAGTTCCTCGTTGCCTCGTTCCTGCCACCACCTTTGTATCTTGGGAATATTTTTCTCCAGCAATTTTCCTACTTTACTCACCAGTCCTAAAGTAGTCCAATCCAGCGCAGTTTCGGCAATATCCTTTATTATGTCCTTAGCTACCTCATGCTCTTCTATAACCTTAAGAACATCCATAGGGATATCTGAATTGGCAAAGACCTTGGGAGCCTGTACTTCCAACTTAATTCGGGGGTTAGCAGTCTTCCAGTAGATGAGGTAAGCAATATCGTAGGTATTGAAACTCACGCTATAGTCCCTTCTCATTTGGAAACGTAGCTCATCCAGAGTTTGCAGTGGGCTAAGTGCTAAGTTCTCTTCGTCAAAGTCCAACCGAGCTATCAGATAATCATCTTGGCTGGCTTTATCCTCAGTCTTTTTCTCTAATTGTTCTATCAAGTGCGTCTGCAATCGAGATTTACCAATGCCACCCACTCCGTAGTACATCAGTATGTGATGCTTGGCAAAGTTCGCTTCGCGGTGGCGTTGCAGTGTATTCCAAAATGCTTTTTGCTGGGTCTCACGGTCGGTAAACCTCCGTTGCGCCTTAGGGTGGGTCAGTTTTTCTTTAAAGCTTTTACGGGCCATGTAGTGTAAAGAGTAAAATACCTCAGGAAGATAAACAATCTCTATTAGAGATGCGAACGGTGGGCTAAATCTCAATCCTCTCTACGCTAAGCTCCTAGCACCCAGCCCCAAGCCTCCCGCACCACCATTTTGAGTCCCGGCAATTTCTTATTAGCTTAAGCCTACCGACTGAGGATAACTCCGGGATATTGTGCCCGAGCCAACCCATATCGCAACCTAAAACCAGCTATCATGATGGAATCATCTCGCCCTGAAAAGCCCAACCGCCGAACCTTTATCAAATCTACCGGGGCGGCGGTCATTGGTGGCACCACCGCACTGAATCTAGGATTTCCCCGACCTGCTTCGGGCCGGGCAAACGACACCCTGAAAGTAGGCTTGATAGGGTGCGGCGGAAGAGGTACCGGAGCGGCCAGTCAGGCCCTCCATGCTGACCCAGATGTGATGCTGACCGCGATGGCTGATGCCTTCTCCGATCGGCTGGAGCAATCCTACGAAAACCTGCTCAAAGTCCACCCGGAGAAGGTAAAAGTCGCTTCGGAGAATAAATACGTAGGCTTTGATGCTTACCAAAAGGTTATTGAATCGGATGTGGATGTGGTTATCCTGGCTACTCCTCCGGGCTTTCGGCCCGACCACCTGGCTGCAGCAGTAGACGCCGGTAAACACGTATTTTGTGAAAAACCCATGGCCGTAGACGCTCCCGGCGTCCGTAAGGTAATGGCTGCCATCAGAAAAACGAAGGAAAACAATCTGGCGCTGGTATCGGGCTTTACCTATCGTTACGACAATCCCCGGCGAGCCCTGTTTAGCCGGGTACAGGACGGGGCCATCGGCGAGATTAAAACTGTGTCTACTACCCGCAACGGCGGCACTCTCTGGTATAAAGAACGGCAACCCGAATGGAGCCAGATGGAGTACCAACTGCGTAACTGGTATTACTACAATTGGCTTTCAGGTGATTTCATTGTAGAAATGATCGTGCATAGTCTGGATATGATGTCCTGGGCACTGGGAGATAAGGTACCGCTACGTGCTACCGGAACCGGCGGAAGGCAGGCTCGGGTAGACGAAAAGTGGGGGAATATCTACGATCACTTTGCCGTGGAGTATGAATACGAAGATGAAATCCGGGGTATGAATTTCTGCCGTCAGCAGGCCAATTGCTCCAACCGAAATACCGTAGAGATTGCTGGTACGGAAGGGAATGCCTACGTGGGTAGAAATGGATTTAAGATCACCGGTAAAAATAGCTGGCAGTATGAGGGCGAAGAAAACGACCCCTACCAGACGCAGCATGACGAACTGTTTGCTTCTATCCGGGCGGGAAAGCCGAAGAACGACGGAGATTTTATGGCCAACAGCACCATGATGGCGATCTTAGGCCGGATGGCAGCCTACAGCGGGCAAACCCTGAGTTGGGACGAGGCCCTAAACTCCAGCCACGTGCTGGGGCCGCCTGTTGATCAATACAGTTGGAATCTGGATTGGCCCGGTCCGGGCGTAGCTGTACCCGGAATCACTAAAGTATTATGATCAAGCGACCTAGTTGGGTGGGTGGCACCCGTACTTTCTCAGCCATCACAACTATATTTCTTGGGGCAATTCTGCTACTAAGCGTTCACGGGGTAACCTACGCCCAGTCGTCTCCGGTTGAATTTGAGTTTGGTCAGAAAGTACCCTGGGGTAAGGTGATCTCCGAATCCGGTGAGAACGAAGAGCCTCTTCAGTGGATCGATGTGAACACCAGTGATAGCACCTGGGAGGTGAAAGGCGAAGAACTGATATGCTACGGCAACCCCATTGGAGTGGCTCGCTCGGCTAAGCAATACGAGAACTTTTTGCTGCACGTAGAGTGGAAGCATATGGAAGCGGGGGGTAACTCGGGTATTTTTGTCTGGAGCAGCGCTATTCCCGGCGAAGAAAATCGGTTACCCGACGGAGTAGAAGTACAGATGCTGGAACTGGATTGGGTAAACCTCAACCTGCGCGACGGCAAGAAGCCCCCAGAGGCTTACGTGCAGGGCGAACTCTTCGGGGTGGGCGGAGTGGAAACCCAACCGGATAACCCCCGGGGTACCCGCAGCAAATCCATTGAGCACCGAGCCAAAGGGCGGGGAGAATGGAATACCTACGATGTGGTTTGTATAGACGGAGTAGTGAAGCTATCGTTTAACGGAAAGTTCGTGAACGGCCTCAGTCATGCCACCCAGAAGAAAGGCTACCTCTGCCTGGAATCCGAAGGTGCCGAAATCCACTTCCGCAATCTAAAAATAGTTGAACTGCCCCCGGGCGTGGAGAAGGATGAACGGGGGAGGGTTGAGGGTGAAAGGTAGAGGGTTGAGGGTCACTGTGTGTCTATGCCTGAAATAGGTTGACCGTTTTGGGTGA
>CAKZYJ010000333.1 GCA_937884755.1 uncultured Flammeovirgaceae bacterium | reverse complement strand
TTAGGCAAGAGCGCGCTATTAAAGCGTATCTTTATAAAAGTGTATACCATGCTTGCTTCAATAAACAAGAGCAGAGCTTTACCCGGCGGCGGCACGAGCAGTGAGTTGCCCAAGCCCAGAATATAACCGATTTCATAGACTTAATGGAAGAGAGAGTATAGATCGTATCTACTAGGCTATTGAGACCCTGCCTACCCAGTCTCGATAAGTATTCAAAATGAACCGGTTAGAAGGTATAACTAATCAAGCAATTGCCCCGCAGCTTCAGCTTTCAAAAAGAACAGTAGAAACCCAAATTGGTAAAGTCCTACGCTTGTTACGTCAACAACTACTGTAGTAGTTTTTTGAGTACGTCGAGTGAAGCTTACCCATCCTAAACCTGGTATAGAAACGTTTCGTCCGCTGTTATTTTATCGAACAAAACGTAGGTTTTTGCGGGAGTTTGGCCTCATATTTATATCTTTATGGCCTGTTAAGCTTCATCTAACATAGCATCTGAGATTTTGAAACGGCGCCCACAACCAAAAAGGTGCGCTATGCACTAAGACCTTCCAGTTTTTGGTGCCTTGGATAGCTATGTCTCCTCTCTACCTACAAGTTCTTAAAACGAATCACTGACTTATTAATTAGTCGCTTCAACGTATTGTGCGATATGATTGATAACTCATAGTAGACAATCTACCACTTATAAGATGAAACATAAACAGCTAATTAGCCGAAATATAGAGCTATTCTATAATCGAGCCTCTGAAGAAACCAGGCTAGAGAAAGGAATGGGGGTATTTGAGTTTGAAAGAATCAAATCGCTCATTGAGAAATACATGACCACCACCAATGCTACAGTGGTTGATGTGGGAGGCGGCACGGGAAAGTATGCCGAGTGGCTAGCTAAAAAAGGGCATCATGTTCATTTGGTTGACCCCGTGCTAAAACATATTTGTATTGCGCAAGAAAGAGCTAACACTCTGAGAAATAAATTCTCTGTTTATCATACAGAATCGCGAAGGCTAGACTTTCCTGATAATTTCGCTGACGTCCTCATTTTGCATGGTCCACTCTATCACCTTCAAAAGAAAGAAGATCGGGCACAAGCTATTCGTGAGGCGAAGCGGATTTTAAAGAGAGATGGGGTGTTGTTGGGCTTCGCCATAAACTACACGGCATCTACCTTGGTTGGTCTTCTTCACGGATTAATCCATAAGAGATCATTTTTCCAGATGTGTAAGGAAGAATTAACGACTGGAATTCATAATCCGCCTACTGATTTTCCCTGGCTGTTAGCAGAGGCCTATTATCATCAACCCGAGGGACTTAAAGAGGAGTTTACAGCGCAGGGCTTATGCTATATTAATACCTATGCGGTGGAAGGTATGGCTTGGCTAGATCAAAGCTTCTTTGCTAGTATGCTGAATGAGAAAAGAAGAAAAAACTTACTAGAGCTGATTCAGATTACCGAAAATGATAGCTATCTTTTACCCTTTAGTCCGCATATGATGATTGCAGTAAGAAAATAGCCGCATCAATGTTTTTGATAGTGTTGTATTTCAGATGAGGCAGTCAAGACGTAATCTGAATGGCCATGTCCTAGCTGCTTTAGTTACCTATCATTTTATGTTCTATCTAATCTAAATACTTCTCTACGAACTGCACTACGTCGGTACGAAAGCGTTCCGGCTCGTCTTACATAGTGTGGATGAATAATAACGCACTAATTAGTGCTAGCTTGGTGCTAGAGTACTTCATAATAATAAAATTTTTCAGTGTCAGAGGTAATCTTTAGTATACGCTCACTAGGATATGGGGCATCCGTGTAAACTCACTTTGAGCCTCATATTTACCAGATCTGCGTAGGAAAGACCATGATTTTGATGCAAAACTATTGGTCAGTTTTGACAATAGATTGTCAAAAAAATAAGATAGTTTCTTATGAGGAGTGCTGTTGGTAGTAGCGGTTAACTTAAGACGCCAAAAAATTTACTAGGTAAATACGTGTTATAGTCTTCGTTACTGTCATAAGAGTGTACAAGAAATAGAAAGCTCCTGTTAGTCAATTTATTTAGATAATGGCCAAAGTGTTTCCAGGCAAAAAAATAATATTTAATCACATAAAAATTATACTATGAATCAAGAGCACCCGAATATCGCTATCTTAAGTAAATTTGACCCAACAAACGTAGCCGGGGCAGCGGATACACTTGCCGAAGATGCCGTTTGGCATTTCTTCAACCCCCTACTACCGGATGTCCAGGGAGACTATGTTGGCCTACAAGGTTTTCAAGAATTCTTCGAAAAAATGGGTGGACGTACTGATGGCACATTCCACGTTAATCCGGTTTCTGCTACTGCCATTGGCGATGAACTCGTCGTTTTGCACAGTAAAAACACGATGGTTTTGGAAGATCAACCGATAGAAGTTGACGTGGTAGTTATATGGCGTATAGTCAATGGTAAGATTACCGAAGTGTGGGATATTCCATCGGTTTATACTGCGCAAAGTAAAGAGATACCATACTAAACCACGACTATTTCTCAGCATTAAGTATCACCAGAGTGATCGTTGTAATTTTTAGAACAAGAATAACTAACCACAAACCAATTCATCAATATGAACAGAAAAGAATTTCTGAAGATAGCCTCTTTTAAGGCCACTGTGCATTATTGCGCCACGACGGTTTTCGGTGGCCAATACCGGCGCATTGGTCTTCTTCCCAGCGGGGACCGCAACTGCTTTTATTGACCCCAAAGTAGAAGAAATGCGCTACATGAGCATTGTAGATAAACTAAGAGGTACTGTTGCTTTGATCACCTATTTTTTCAGGCCGAAACATTTCAACTATATTTAAAGCACGTAGTAAATTTATGACTATGAACTATCAGGATACCTACTACGATCATTTTTCTAAACGTTCGACAAAAACACCGCCTCAGTTTAAAGAAGATCAGAACTACCTGATGCGCTTCCACGCACCACTTTCTAGCTATACTTTTGAGAACAACAATCTTACGATCATTTACTTTAAAAATGGCGTGGGTGAGCTACGATGGAAGAATAAAAGGGTAGAAATTAAAGGAGAAAGATTCATCATCACTAACCCCAGTTTGGGTTGGGAATATATCAACTCCAAAGCAAAGCCTATTGATGTGCTCAGTTTGGTAATTAATGAAAAATTTCGAAAGCAATTCCACTTTTTCAAGACATCATCATCCCTTCGGCAGTTAGATGATCCTTGGGGTGAAGATGCGCCTGCGTCCTTTTTTTTAGAAAAACCTCTAATTTCTTCTTATTATAAATCAGGTCAACTTCTGCAACGTATTCATCAATTGAGCAGTGACTCAATGTTTCAATTTACTAGTCCGAAAGAGCTTGCTATAGATGTACTAACATCTATTTATCAGGATCAGTATCACGGGTACGCTCTTGCCTCCCGGGTTCAAGCGAAGAAACCATCAACCCAGTTAGAGACCTTTAAAAGGCTACTAATAGCTTACGAGTATATTTACGATAACATCAATAACCCTATCACTTTAGAGGAACTATCGAATGTATCTTCCCTCTCTAAATTCCATCTCTATAATTCGTTCAAGAACGTCTACGGTCAAACGCCTCATCAGTATATAAACCGACTGAAAGTAGCTAAAGCCAAAGAATGTATCCAACGAGGAGAAAACTCTATTGGAGAAATAGCTAACCAATTTGGTTTTAACGATATCTCTGTATTTAGCAAAGTTTTTAAGAAGATCTGTGGAAAACCTCCTTCGCACTATCTGAACTAAGATAGCAGCTTTACCATCTTTGTTAGTTTAAACTTGACTTTTTGACAAACGTCGGTGAATGAGAAGGGCTAACTCCGCTCTCATACTACATCCAGTAACAAAAACATATTCTTATAAGAAAGCTAACTGTATTTACTTTGATATTAGGATACCTGTCAATTCTTTCTTGTTCGGAAGAATGGACAGATAGTAATAGCAAGTTGGCCAATATGACTATTAACTACATTAGATTTTTTCAAACAACCGCTATTGGAACCTCCCAAAACTGGAATGGCATTATCCTGCACTTTGATTTAAGCCAGAATGAGACGGAGGTGAAGGTTGAGCCAAAAGTTAAGATTACCTTACAATCGACGGGGTCAATTTCTCTCCTTCGCAGTGCATATCTTGCTACGTTATCGTAATAGGGCTCTATCAACTCACTTAATTTATCGGGTGATGTATCTGCTTTATTTGCCATCGAGTATTTTAGGTATTAGTTCCTGAAAAAAACCATTGTTGTAGTACCGACCACTACAATTGGTGGTGACACTAATTGTAGTTTGGGTCTTTTCGTTAAAAAATACAAACGACTGATATTTTAGCGTACCACCGTAGTGACCAATGTATTCTTTCCCTTTGTACTGTAATCTCATCACTCCATTACCGTACTCCCCAATACTTCCCGATCCAATAGGGATAGGCGCAGGTTGTATAGGTATCCATTTTTTCATCTGGGTAATAGTAGAATCACTTAGGATAGTTTTAGCAACCAGAAGTTTATGTAAAAAACGATTCAGTTCCTTAGGATTAGAGTAGGCGCTTCCAGCAAAGCCGTGGTATTCTTTCCACCTCGATGAGCTTTGGCTTGATTCAGCCGTTTGGGCGAAGAAGGATTGTAGGGTGGGATCAGAATTACCCATTTTAATTTCAGGTAAACCCACGTTTTGATAGAAGTCGTCAAAAGCAATATTAAATGGCTGGTTTGTGATGGACTCTACGACTTTTTCAAGAAACAAATAATTTGTATTACTGTACGAAAAAGTTCCGGTATTGGCAAGACTTGAGTCAATTAGTAGTCTTTTCTGATCAAAATCTTTAGGTGGGTTCTCGTTTATAACTTTTTCTATCCACTCCGGATGTTTTGAGTAGTCAGAAATTCCACTACTATGATTTAGTAAATTCCGAACGGTGACACGTTGGATGTTTTCTATGTGGTCTACCGAACTTACATACTCGGTGATAGGATCATCAATATCTAGTTTACCTTCTTCAATAAGTTTGAAAATAAGTACAGCAGCCAGAAATTTGGTAGTGCTTCCAATTCCGTATACTTCTTGTTTTTCTACATCAGGATGGTGGTAGGTAAAGTTTACGGAATCATCTTTGGTATTAATAGATACCTCAATGGAAGGAATATTTCTGTCTTTAGCCAGCTTGATGACTTTTTTTTCTATTCTAGTTAAAGAATTAGATGGTGTGGATATTTCTTCTCCGCAAGAAGAAGACAGCCATATTTGGCATATTATGCACAGTAGAAAGGCAATCGCATTGTCCATAAATTGGGTTTGGTTTAGGGTAAACGGGAGACTACTGTTATTTAGCTTTTATTGTTGGCAGGCTTTACTATCCATTCAATGGTTTCGTCACGGTAATCTATCTTTTCATTTGTATTCTTAAGTTCTCTACCCAAAAAAGAAATGATGACCTTAGACTTTAATTCGTGCCCCTCTTCTCGGTCTTTCCCGTGTTCGGTGGGGAGCCAAACTTTATAATCCAACTCATTCTTTACCGATTCATGGGTAGCAACCACATGGTACAGCCCACTCATTTCCGGGATTGAAAATACCGGAATCAGGTAGGAAAGGCAAGACGAAATAGGAATGCCTAGTATTCCGAAAACCAAAAGAATCAGCTTCCCCGTTTTATTATTAATTTGTATGCTAAAAAATTGGCTACTCACTAGGCAAACAATAATCACGTAAACTATGACCATCTGCCATTGGTATCCTTCCCAACCAAGATGAGCAATTAATGTAAGGATACCCATGATTGGGAGAAGACGTTCTATCGCTCCAATTTTCAAAATTGCAAACGACTGGAAAGTCCATACTATAGAAAATAGAACTAACGGTGCTTCAAGTATTCGCATCCTTTACGATTTTGTTAAACAGCTCTGAATTATCAAGATCTACAAAGTATCCACTTCTGTTCATTTCAATCATTTTAACATTGTCTTTTACCTGAAACTCAATGTAGTTGGTGATTGAGTCTACTCACTCTTCCGGCGGCGAAATAGGAGTAACAAACGTACCCTGAGTAATCCGTAAGGTATCCAGACGCTCGCGCTTACTAAAAGGTGATAATGTATCCTCTACCGCTAGAGCCACCTGGAAGCGCCCTTCTAGCCGTTGCGCTGCCGAATCGTAGCGGGTAATGACAAGTTCGTTAGGACCTTTATCTTCCAGTATTTCATACAGCATTACTAAAGTTGCGCCACTATACGTCAGGGCTGAACCGAAAGGAATATCCAACTCACATTCACCGGAATTAGTATCTCCCCTCCGCAGTGTATATCGTCCTTCTTTGGCCGGAATATTTCCTACGAAGAACGACGTTCCTCTTTCAAGATTTGCACTACTCTGGTTTAAAGATATTTCAAGGTTTTCAGAGTTACATTGCCAACCACGAGCTGACACTGTAAATTCCAAAGGTTTGTCGTTGAGTACGAGTGTGGCTTTGCCAAATTCACTTGGCAGGGGACCTTTCGGATCTTCATCGTCACTACAGGCTAGTAAAATAAATACTAGGATGGTTGTTAAAATTATATTCTTCTTCATTACTGTAATTATTAAAGTTAAACATTCGTTTACAGAGCGTACTTCTTACTCAGAAATTAGGGAGGTAAAAACAGTTCACGGAAGATGTGAAGGCGAGCGAGTCATTGTTTTACTCCTATCATTGATAAATTCACCTAGAATCTGGTTAAACCTATTCAGGTTATCTAGGTTGGCGAAATGACCAGCCCCCTTCACCTCAGCTAGTTTAAAGTTTTCTTTTTTCTCAAATTCAGCGATAGTGCCTTCTATGGCTTGATTGATGCTCCTATCAAACTCGCCTTTGATAATCATACTGGGAACGCTTGAGGTCTTTATTACGCTCAGGTAATTGAAATTAGCAATATTGGGAAGAGTG
This sequence comes from uncultured Flammeovirgaceae bacterium, assembly GCA_937884755.1. Classification (GTDB taxonomy): domain Bacteria; phylum Bacteroidota; class Bacteroidia; order Cytophagales; family Cyclobacteriaceae; genus Tunicatimonas. The sequence goes on along the minus strand of CAKZYJ010000333.1, from coordinate 7,957 downwards.
GAAAGCAATGCGGACTTACTAACCTGTGACATCATTTTCTTGATGTTCTGTTTAGATGCAATAGTCTGACCCACTGCTTTGGCTAGAGTTCCTATAACCCTTGTAGGCAATATTTTATACGTGTAGTTCATAACCCAAAGAGTGAACTTAGAAGTACTTAGCTGGGCAGTAGTGCCAAATGTGGTAAAAGAGCTAAATAGGCTAGGTTTCAGTTTGAGAATTTCGTAGCCGACGTTTCCACCCATAGAATTACCAACAAAGTGTACCCGATCAATATTGAGAGCATTTAGTACTGCGATGACATCTAGCGCCATTTTATACAGTTCAAATTCCGTTGGGGTTGGTTTACTGAATATTCTGGACTTGCCGTGACCTCGTAAGTTTACCGAAATAACCCGATAATCTGGGCTAAAATACTCGTGCTGGCACTGAAACTGAGAAAGATTAGCCCCTAAACCGTGTATGAACAGTATTACTTCTGACGGCCCTTCGCCCGTTAGCAAATACTCTGTCTCGCCATCTTTTAAGGGAATAGTTTTCATCATTTCTTAGCTACTTTTTGCTTTGAAGATCTGACCTGACGATTTATCAAAGAGACTAGGAATCCTTATTCTTGAAAATCTCTAGCATCCGAGGGGCTTGTAAACTATTAGAAACTAAGGTACCACGAAAACCCGCCGGAATCACAAAGAAGTCGCCCGGATAAAAGTACTGTTCAGCATTACTACCTTCAGTGTTGATACTTAGAATACCGTTTAGTACGTGGATCATACGCTCCTGAGACAGGTTCTGAAATACCAATTTCTCAGTACTTAGCATATTTACCATCAGCTCTACTCCTCGGTAGACAACTTCTTTTTCGGTGGTCAGCTCAGAGACACCGGAAATAGTATTCCGGTCAATTACCATAGCTTTACTGATGGGCGACTTGATGGTGGAGTCGGGTCTATCCTTGGCCATTAGCGCTAGCTCGAGGTGTAAGCCCCCATTGTCAACGAAATTCCATTTTCCTTCAAATCCTTTGGCCTGTACAAAAAAGTCGCCCGAATGAACCTCAAAGGGAACGTCGTTTGCGGGTTCAACCACGGCTTTTCCATTCATCCAGAAGATAAACTCTTCCATCGGGAAGCTCTGAAACTCATTGGTAATCCCCGTACTAATGGCTATGATATAAATAGCCAAGTCATCTCCATTGTAAACCTTCTTCTGGTAAACTTTTCGACTTGAATCTGGCTGCTCAATTGGATCTAAGCCTTCACCAGCTGATAACTCTTGAGGGATTTTGTAAACTGATGGGCTTTCTGGTGGCCTTGGTTGGGCTAATAGTACGTTGGCGGTGAATAGGCAGAGGCTACAAGTGATAATCGTTGTTGTCATATTCTTTTTGGCAAAAAGGTTTAAGAAGAAAAATACCAATGTATAAATGTTAATGAGGTTATTGTTTCAGAAAACGGATGCGAGTGGTCTCTCCAGTATGGCGGGATGAATGTAGTTCTAACCAGTAGATACCACTGGCTAATTGAAATACTGATACTCCATTAGCCTCTGCCCGCCCTTTGGCTACCGTGCGACCTAGTACATCTAGAATACAGTAGGTACTTTCGTCAAAACGATCAGTACCCTGCCAATATAGTACCTCCTTAGCCGGATTGGGATATGCTACTATCTTAGTATGAGGCACTTTGGTGGGGGAATCGGTAATCAGTTTTCCTCGCAGTGTTACTAGGGGCGAAGTATCACTACCGTAGACTCTATTATTCGTGGTTAGGGCATCCACCCGAATTCGACCTCTCGGTTTTGGTGTAGTCAATAGGCTAGTAAGCGAGTAGGTTCCGGCACTGCTGAGAGCTTTTCCAAGTAATGTCCATTCTTCGCTACCCACAGGTTGAAAATAGATGGCAACCGAATCTTCTTGGTTTTCAATGGCCCACGAAACGCTACTAACGGATGAAGTGGTGTCAATATTAGTAATCTGAATAGCCTTAGCTGGAGGACGACCTCTACGCTGCTGGAAGAGCCATTCGATAAAAACAGGGTCGGGTATAGCAACATCACAAACCTGATGGCACTCTACACCCGTGCAGTTGAACGTTTGGGGTGTATACTCAGTGTAGAGGTGTGTACTGTTGAGAATATTGTTATTGGGATAGGGCTGGTTGTTAATGACGAAAGATATTCCCTCCTCTTCCAGGACTTCAACTACTTCTCGAGTTGGAGTAGGGCGTGATTCAGGGTCACGAGTGTAATGAAATGCCCAGACTGAGATGTCTGGGAAAATCTCCCGGGCGGCTTTAATTAAGGGAACTCTGGCTTCTTCTTCTATCCAAAATCCACTCATGGGGGCAATAGCGGCCACGGGTATTTTCGAGAAAGTAGGAAAAACCCAAGCCCCAAACCCACCTACCGAGTGACCTAATACATATATCCGGTCGGGGTCTACTGCACCTTCATCGATGAGTGTTTGAATAATGGCATCTAGCGCAGTATTTACATCTTTTTCGCCCCACGAGCCTTCACCGTCCTCTGGCCAATTTAAGTATGCTTGCGGAGCCAGCACGTAGGGCGCGTACGTATCCTGTACGTTAGGAGTAACCCACCCTTTTATCACCTCCCGGCGGATAAGATGACCACCTTCGCCATTTTCAATCATCTCAATCGTTCCATGTAAACCTACAATAAGCGGATAGCCGTTCGCTGGCTTTGGGGCAGTAGGAGTAAACGTGTAGTAGGGTAGCTCAAAGCCGTTGTCTAAGACCCATTCTTTTTTCTCAAACTGGCTTATAATTTCCTCGTCCGTTTGGCACCAGCCTGGGTTAGTGGCACTAATAACGAAAGCGATCACAGATAAAGATTTGATAATAATGTGTTTAAAAGAACACTCTCTAAGGGTACTACTACGGTACTTATCTTCAGACTGTGGCTGATTTATCTTCTCGCGAAGCTTCTCAAGCATCGTTTCCTCTTCCAGCTTTTGGTAGCCTAAGTAAAGAATTCGTTGTTCCAAATCGCAGGTTAGGTTTTTTGTTTTCATAGCGATTTAGTTGATTTCTAATAGAAAATATTGTTCAAAAAATGAATCATCCGGTTGAGGGCGGGCACGGCATCTTTTCTGAAGTTAGTACCCAGAAAGAAATTAGACCCCGAATCTAGAAAAGCATGAGGGCGCCCTTGATGAACCCAGAGTTCAGCATCGCTATGACCAGTTGCAATGAGTGTATCTTGGTAGCTTCTTACCATTTCGGGAGTTACCAGCCTGTCCTCAGAACCTACCGTGAGGAAGAGAGGCGGCAGTGGCTTTTCGTTACTACTGGGAACGATAGATACGGGCGACACCGCCCGGTAGTATTCCGGATGATCGCCAATGTCGATTGAGTCGCCGAAAAACCCTCGGGCTTGGGTATTAGCTTGATTCCAAAATAGATTTTGCTCCTCAAAAGCCTCATTTTTGACTTTATTGTACACACTAACTGCCCCGTAATTAATAATACCCGCTTGTACTTCCAGTCCATTCTCCGCTTTAATCTGTTCGGCAGTTTTACCGTCTGGTAACCACGACGGAGTAAAGGCCAGTACACCTTGTTGAAAGTTCTTGGAACTAAGATTATCACCACCCAACAGAATCATCGAGGCCAAATGCCCTCCAGCACTATCGCCAGTGACAATAATCTGTTCGGGGTCGCCTTGGTATTCTTCAATATGGTGCTTTACCCATAGCACTGCCCCAAAAGCATCTTCTATAATTTCATTAATTTTTACTGTATTGTTGCTTTGAGGTAGCAAACGATAGTTAACATTACAGATGACGTACTCCGCTTGGGAGGCTAAGTAGGCACTAGGCTCATCCATTATTTCATTCGTGTTCAGCATCCAAGCTCCGCCATGGAACATGATAATTACGGGATAGGACTTCTTACCTGCATTCGGGGTGTAGATATCCATCGTAAGCTCAATACAATCAAGAAAAGCACAGTGATAATCTTTTTCTACGCGGTAATCATGCCTAGCCTTTTTCTCAATGTACTCCGCGTAGTCTTTAGCACATCCGCTCAGCAGGAATGGTAGTAGTGGAAGAATAAGAAATCTATTATAGGTAAATCGCATAGGTCTATTGTTTATGTTATGATTGCGGTTACTTATTGCATTGCTAGAGTCCAAAGCTACGACCTAGTTTCAAAGAGCCTTTGTCAAAAAATCGAGATTTTGAAATTGGATAAATCCTGACTAGCGAGGAAAGTAGCTTGAGGCAGCTAAACTGCTAATTCTGATAATGTGAAGGCGGGTTTCCGTAAATCTTCTTGAAGATTTTACTAAATACGCATATATCGTTGAAGCCAAACAAATCGGCTACTTCCCCGATAGAGTTTTCTCCCTGTTGAATGTACTCTTTGGCTTTAGCTACTTTCAGTCGGTTTATATACTGATGAGGCGTTTGACCATAGACGTTTTTAAACGAATCGTACAAGTGGAATTTGGAAAGCAAAGACACCCTTGCAAGCTCTTCTAAAGAAATAGGCTCACTGATATTATCGTGAATATACTCATAAGCTATTAGTAGCCTTTTAAAGGTCTCTAACTGGGTTGATGGTTTCTTCGCTTGAACACGTTTGGCCAGAGCGTACCCGTGATACTGATCCTCGTAAATAGATGTTAAGACATTCATGGAGAGTTCTTCCGGATCGGTTAGATGAAACGCTGACTCGTTGCTGAACTGGTGGATACGCTGTAGAAGCTTTCCGGATTTGTAGTGTGCCGCCCCCAACGGTTCTTCTAAAAAGAATGAGTCTATGTTGACTTGGCCGAACGGATTATCCAACTGCTGCATCGTTGAAGTTGACTCAAAGTAATGAAACTGTTTTCTAAGTGCTTCGCAGATTACAATACAGAGGACATCAATAGGTCGCGATTTTGGGTTGACGTATTCCCAGCCTATACTTGGATTGGTAACAATAAATTTTTCCCGATCAACTTTCACCCTTTTGTCTTTCCACTGCAATTCCCCAGCACCGTTTTTAAAGTAAATAATCATAAGATTATTGTTCTTGTAAGGATAATGAGACAAAGGAGTAGCAAGACGCATTAAGTAGTTTTGCTCCTTATCAAGTTGATAGGTAGCTCGGGTTACGCGCTTGGAAAAATGGTCGTAGATAATATTGGTGTAATCGGTAATCATGGCGTGACTTCTTATTGATTTTTACTCTTTAGATTGAATTAGCGCATGGTACAATATGCGAAAGAAATGTTCTTGGTTCATCTGTAGCAATCCTCATTTTTCCATCGTATGAGTACACCATAAGACGCTCATAATTCTTCACAAAGAAACCCCTGCGCTTGTAGTGCCGAAGAAATAATTTCTGGATGGGGCTCTTTAGCCTCCACTCGAAGGATATTATCACAATCATCTAGGTCAAAATTCCAGCGTCCTTTACAGTCAACCAGTGCGTTGAGTAACGGACGCAAATAATTCACTTCTTTCTGATGCGTAACGGAAGTCCTAAATACGAATACCGGTGTTATCATTGCAGTGCTTCAGTTAATGTTAAGTAAGGTAGTTAACGGTCATTATGGGTTTTCATCTAGTGTTATGACAGTGCTGCGGGCGTCTGCACGTACACCCACTAAAAAATATTTCGAGAAAAGGTAAAATATCATGCGTACGATTGCATGATAGGCTTATTTTCAGATTGGACCTGGTTATTCTTCCAGTGCCATGCCAACCAAACGATGCACAGTAGAGCTGTTACTTCAATAATGCTAAAGAAGATATAGTGTAAACTGTTGTCATCAGCTAATAAGCTACCGAGTTGCACCAATACCAGTATTAATCCAAAAATAAGGTTGAGTATTCTGTTGAGTTTGTAAGTAAGTAGCCTCGAGAGAACAATCATCATCATGGAAATTTCCATGATGATGGCGAATAAAAGTAAGAATTCTTGGGTTAGTTCGATTTCACCCGCTTTCCCGTTTAAGATTTGCTGTAAGTCTTCTGAGTACATGAGTGTAAATACATCACAGAAAATAAAATTTACCGTCAGAAATATCCAGATCGTTGAGAGTAGTACTTTAGTGTTCTTCATAATAGTTATGGTTTACACAAATGTTCTAGCGAGGTGTATTGACACAAACGTACCTTAATAGTGAATTCGCTCCACTAGTATTTTCCTAGACACCGAAGTTACCGGTTTAGTTTGAACGCTCGCCTAATAAAAATACTTTTTTTAGTTTTTTCATCTTCCTAAAGACTGTTAAAAATAAAATTGATTTTTTGACAAATAGACAATTTTCAAGAGTACTATCTTATGCGCTAACTACGAAGATTACATACCCGAAGTTAACGATTACGAACAAATAGGCAGAGAAGAGACAAAAGATGTGGTTTTATTTCTCTACGATTCCAAGAGTCGCGAACGTATTAAACTTTATATTGGCTCGGCTGATAATACGAAATTCGAGGTTTTGGATACGTTAGGTAACGTAGTTGACTTACTTTCTCCCGGACTTTCTGAGTAGATAAGGTAGGAGCCATAGCCATCCTACGAGACAGACCTATCTAAATAGTCGCTACTAACCAACGTACGTCTTTCATCATTCTCATTCATATCTAAATTTCTGACTGATTGTTCAAACTGCTGATAATATGCTCGATTTGAACTTACAGCTATTGCTACTGACCAACGTTTTTTCTCTTTCATAATACAATTTGTTAGAATTTATTCACCGGCTACTGCTGAGGCGCGTACTACTGATGAAGCACCAAAGAAACCTAGAGCGTAGTTCTGCTCATCGGTTACGTTGGTGATATTCCCCCGTACTGGGTCAGGAGGGGTATCAAACAGTCCACCAACTCCAACCGTAAGTTGTTGTACCCGGGTTAAGAAATCTTGAGATTCAGCCGAAATAGAAAGTTGCTCTAGCATCAGAATATCTCCTACCTCTAGAGTCTCGCTTAAAATAAACTCCGTCACCTTAATCTGTTCACCATCCACAAATTCATCGGAAAATACGGCAATATCTTCGGCACCGCTTTGGTACGTATCGTTTATGTAGAACTTCCATCGGTAGTAGTCTTCCGAACCTTCGGGATCAGTAAATTCCCACGCCGGATAGTAACCTTCGTTTTCCACTTCGGGAGATTCCCTAAAAACCGTGTATACTGTATCTAGTGGAGCTACCGAAAACAATGTCTGAGGGGTAGATTCGTAGCGTTGTCCCTCACTGGTTTCTATTACTAAGGTGTAACTTTGCCCTATGGTGCCCCGAAAATCGGCCTGATACCTACCGGGGTCAATCTCAGTATAGTCAAATGTTTCGCCTGCTTCAGTTTTCACAGATACCGTAGCTCCAGTTTCGGACGGCAGATCACCTGACACGACGTAAGGAGCTGAATTTTTTAAGGCAATGGTCTGTGTCTCTCGGTCATCATAGACCCAACCGTCTATCACCAACCGGGGCTCCCCTTCAGGAGCTTCTACTTCAATTACGTCTTCGCAGGCAGCTAATAGTCCGCAGCTAAGTAGTCCTAGTAAGTAGTAGGATTTTAACTTGTTCATGGTTATTAGAAAGTAAAATTGTAAGTAATAGAGGGAATAATGTTACCGAAAATAGATAGCTGTACTGCCTCAGTAGTATTAGGATTATCAGCATTGGGACGGAAGAAGACGGAATAGGGATTGCGACGGGCGTATACGTTATATAATCCGAAATTCCAGCTACTGCGCCAACGACGCCCCGGCTTAGGTTGGGGCTCGTAATTTACTGATAGGTCTAATCGGTGATAGTCGGGGGTACGTGCGCCGTTACGCCCTGTGTAGTCTGGGATTACAATGCCATCATATTCAAAACGACCCGCCGGAATGGTCATGGGCCGCCCCGTCATATACGCAAAATTAGCCGAAGCATTCCACCGTTGATTAATGTTATAATTCAGTACCAGTGATACATCGTGAGGCTTGTCGTAGTT
>CAKZYJ010000332.1 GCA_937884755.1 uncultured Flammeovirgaceae bacterium | reverse complement strand
CGTCCATACTTTTTTAGCTTTTAGTCAACAGTCCACGGTCAATAGCGCTCGGCGCCCGATCCACAGAAAATACGAGGTGCATAAAAGAACTGTGGACAGTCGACTACGGGCTGTGGACTAACTACACTTTCCACGAATAAATATACTCCTGATCTTCTATCTCTAGGGCTTGTTTGCTTAGCTTAAGCGGATGGAAGGTGTCAACCATTACCGCTAATTCTTCGGTGCCTTTTTTGCCGATGGACGCTTCGGCGGTGCCGGGGTGCGGACCGTGGGGCATTCCACCAGGGTGCAGTGTAAACGAAGCTCGCTCTACCCCCTTACGGCTCATGAAGTTGCCTTCGGCGTAGAACAGCACTTCATCTGAATCGATGTTAGAGTGGCTGTACGGAGCTGGAATAGATTGAGGGTGATAATCGAACAGCCGAGGCACGAAGGAGCAAACCACAAAATTATGTCCTTCAAACATCTGATGCACTGGTGGTGGCTGATGAATACGCCCGGTAATCGGCTCAAAATCGTGGATGGAAATGGCGTAAGGGTACATGTAACCATCCCAACCTACCACATCAAACGGATGATGGGTGTAAGTAAAACTTTGTAACTGATTGTGCTTCGCGATTTTTACTTCAAAGCCACCCGCTTCATCTTTGGCTTCTGTGAACTCTGGGATCTTCAGATCGCGCTCGCAAAACGGGCTATGCTCTAGTAACTGTCCAAACTGATTACGGTATTTTCGGGGAAACTTTATCTCAGAGTAGCTCTCGATCACCAGAAAGCGGCAGGGTTTGTCTAAGTTGATATTCCATTGGTGAGTGATAGTACGAGGTATGTGCACGTAATCGCCCTGGGTAAACTTCACACTTCCCAAGGGGCTAAGCAATTCACCTTCGCCATCGTGCACGTATACCAGTTCGTCAGCCGAGGCATTCCGGAAGAAGTAACGCATGTTTTCGGTAGGCTGGCAAATCGCTAGGCGTACATCGTTGTTTCCCATCACGTACTGCCGACCACTCAGCCAATTGCCCTTAGCTTGGATATTTTTGCCCAGTAAGTGGCGATGCTGCATATTTTTTTCATCAGCGTAGTTAATACCAAAATTCATTGGATCCCCCACCTTATCAATTGACGTAGGTGGGTTGATATGGTAAGCAATAGACGATATGCCACTAAAGCCTTCGGCCCCGATTACCTCTTCATAATACAACGAGCCATCGGGCTGCCGAAATTGAGTATGTCGTTTGGGCGGAACCTCTCCGCGTTGGATATAGTAAGCCATAACTTCTTTCAATTAACAGTTAGCAGTGAACAATGAACAATGAACAATTATGACTTCATTATTCACCTGTTTTCTTGACGATTACATATAGTATTTTTAGTAGTTCTTCGCAATCTTTTATCATAGAATCAAAGGCATGTTCATCGATATAATCCGTTGCATGGAGTAGTCGGAGCCAATACTTGGTTTCCCTGGCTTCTTTATAAGCAATAGACAGTTTAGCTCGAAAGTCTTTCCTAGAAATTCCACCAATACCTTCTTCCACGTTAGCCCCGATACTCGTCCCACTTTTAAGTAACTGCTTTGATAAAACAAACTCCTATTTCTCATTCACCAAACACTTGTACAGCCCCACAACCCTAATAGCAAACGCAAACGACTTCTCCCGCACTGGATTATCCATCCCGTCTTTTTCTACGTCCATATAGTCAATTGCGCCCGACGCCCGGTTCATTACTCACTGCACACTACTAATTGATCAGAGGTTTCCTCTGAGAGCTTGTTCGCGTTCAATAGCCTCGAAAAGAGCTTTAAAGTTGCCTTTTCCGAAAGATCGGGCTCCTTTACGCTCAATAATTTCGTAGAATACGGTCGGGCGGTCTTGTACCGGTTTGGTAAAGATTTGCAATAAATAACCTTCATCGTCTCGGTCGACCAGGATGCCTAGTTTACGTAATTCTTCTACTGGCTCGTCAATATCTCCTACCCGATCTTTAAGGTCGTCGTAGTAATTATCCGGCACGTGCAGAAACTCTACTCCATTGTTTCGTAGTTGCGTAATGGTGTGGATAATGTTATCAGTAGCGATAGCAATATGCTGCACTCCTGCGCCCTGGTAAAACTCCAGATATTCATCAATCTGACTCTTCTTCAAGCCGGGCGCCGGTTCGTTAATCGGAAATTTGATGCGTTCATTGCCGTTCGACATTACCTTCGACATCAGCGCGGTGTACTTGGTAGAAATATCCTTATCGTCAAAAGAAACCAGTTGCTTAAATCCCATGACATCGGCGTAGAAATCGACGAAAGCATTCATCTCACCTAGCTCTACGTTGCCAACAATGTGATCTACGTACTTCAGTCCTACGCTACGGTTCTGCAAGTGCGGATTCTCAATTTTCTTAAACCCTGGCATAAAGAAGCCTTGATAATTTTAGTTCTCCACAAAGGTGTGGATAGTATCGCCGTAGGTTTTAATAGAAGCTTTTACAATCTCTCCGTCCTCATCGGAGAATACCTGAGGCTCGGCTACCGGTTCTGCTCCCCGCTGGGTAGTTTCCCGAAAAGCCTGTCGAGCATCATCTACCCACAACGCAATATCGCGTACTCCGTCGCCGTGCCGGAAAACATGATCGGCAATAAAGCCCTCCGGCTTAATAGGCGAAGTTAGAATAAACCGTACCTTGTTCTGCTGAAGCACGTAACTGGCTCGGTCGCGGTGCCCGGTTTCGGGCCCCAGGTATCCGACAATATCGTAGCCGAAAGTGTAATGATAATAGAAAGCGGCCTGCTTGGCATTGCCGACAAAAAACTCAATATAAAAGGTACCATTGATCGGTAAAAAATCCTGCTGATCAGTGGGTTGAGCTATATCTTGGGTTTGCATATATTCAGTTTTTTTCAGTTTTAACAAAATACACTAACAATGTGAATATACTAATAATAGTATTATTTTTGAGGTACTGGTTTTGATATTAATAAAAGTACATTACCTTCATTTTTATTTTAATAAATTCCTCCTTCCTCTCAAGTAATTAGACGAGTAAAAAGGTATCTATGTTTTAGGATATCTTAAGGCTAAATTTACAAAAGTCAATTGCTATAATTACTTTATATAAACAGGTATTTTTTAAATTTACTTTTGAAAAAAAGGAACTCTTTTTAATTCCCCACAGTTCATGAACATTGATGAGTTAAATTGGAAGATTCTGGAATTGCTTCAGCAAAATGCTCGAGTGGCCGTGTCCGAAATCAGTAAGGAAGTTGGGCTTTCCGCTCCCGCCGTAGCCGAGCGAATTCGTAGAATGGAAGAGGCCGGAATTATCCGGTCGTACGGGGTAGTGCTGGATTACGAACAGCTAGGCTACGCCTTACAAGCGTTCGTTACGATAAGAATCTACGCCAACCAAAGTCAACGCTTAGTACATTTTCTGAAGCAGCAAGAAGAGGTACAGGTCTGCTATGCCGTTACCGGCCGGGAAGGATACTATATCGAGCTAAGGTCCGCCAGCTTACAGGAACTGGAACACATCATCGCCAAGCTCACCGAATTCGGCGAACCTAACACTTCTATTGTGCTTTCCAAAGTAATCTGAGGAGATTGCTCACCAACGTATGTCATCTATCGCCACTATGCGCTCCCCCAGCGGTAGCATCGCATTAATCAAGCTACAGTATTCAAACTGAGGCAAATCATTCGGAGTTATTTTCGCTTTCTGCAACAGACCTTCGTCTAGCAAGCGAGCGCGAGAGGTGCCGGGTAGAAGTGGTTGATGAGGAGTAAACCATTGCTGCCCGTCAAAAAATGCTACATTACTGTACGAGGTATCGGTGATTAACCCATTTTTCACCATCAAAATATCGTCATCGCTCTGCCGCTGAGCAAATAAATGATTGATGAGGTGACGATCCGCAAATTTATGATCGTATTGAATAGTATCGTGGGGCATCAATCGTAAAGATCGGATAGTCCGAGGCATATACTCTGAAAAGCTTATTTCCTCAATGTCAGCCGAATATACTACCCGGCATTTTACTCGTTCTACGGTTTTCCATTTTTCCGGCACTTGCAGTAATTGGTCTAATGCTAAGGGTTGGTTTATTTTCAGCACTGCTTGGCGGCTCCGATCTACTCGCTCCTGATGGTACGCTAGATGCTGTGTCTCGCCGTTGCGTACGCAGAGGGTTTCAATAAATCGGCACATAGATTTTATCTATCAGTTCCTGATACTCCCGCTCCGCCTCGCTAAAGTAGGTAATACCACCACCACTTTTAAATACGTACTGCCCACCCTGGTTTTCAATAAACCGGATCATTACTCCCGAATCCAGTTGGGTTCCGTCGAACAGCCCAAATACTCCGGTATAATAACCACGATCGTAATTTTCTACCTCCCGGATGATAGATACCGTTTTAGGCTTAGGCGCCCCGCTGATAGACCCCGCGGGGAGCATTCTAAAAAGCAAATCGCCAATAGAGTCAGCGTAATTATCGGGCAATTGCCCTCGAATTTCTGAGCTCATCTGCCACAATGCTCGCTGATGAGTGACAATCTTCTCCAGATACTGAAACTGAGGTACCGTAACGTTGCTAGCAATCTGACTCAAATCGTTACGTAAAAGATCAACCACTGTCGTATGTTCCGCCCGCTCTTTAGCGTCATTCGCCAGCTTAGCTTGCGCATCCGGCAAGGAGGCATCAATCGTTCCTTTCATAGGGAAGGTACGAATCACCCCAGTTTCGTCAATCCGGCAGAAAGATTCGGGTGAAAATACCACCCACTGATTTTCAAAAAATAGCTTGTAACGAGCCCAGCTTCGGTAAAATACGTCTCGTAGTGAGAGGTTTAGCTCGATTGGCGTTTCGAAACTCAAATTAACCAAATACGTATCGCCCCGCCGAATATGGTACTGCACCTGCTCAAAAGCAGATTGATACGTAGCAAAGTCTACCGGAAATTTCTCCAGTTCTACCGGAGTAGGCAGGATCGACTGTGATGGGGCGTTGGTTACACCTTGCACTTCAAACAGTAATTTCTCAGGATCGATGTCCGACAGAGGCAATACTCGTGTGTTCTCCCCGAGAAAATCAATAATAAATAGAAATGGAATGCGCTGCTTTCCTAGCGAGTTCATCTGACGTACCGCTCTATTAATCTTCATACCTTGTATCATCCTCTTTAGGTACGTAATTAGTAGGAACACGATTAATCATGTTCCTACCAAACAATCCTACACACTGGGGAACTTTATCCGGCTAAGTATTCTTCTTCAAAGGTCGCAAATTTCCCAACATTGGTTGTACCTTTGCGGCAACAATTGGCTTGCGGATTTCTTTGGTTGGTAACCCACTGATTATCAGCACATCGTTAAGCTTTCACACTCATTTTGTTGAGCAACCCAGTGGATTGTTCATACCTATTAGTTGTATACCATGACATTTCAAGAAATGGGGCTGCGCCCCGAATTACTGCAAGCCATAGAAGAATTGGGCTTTACGGAGCCTACTCCTATCCAACAACAAGCTATACCGGTGCTGATTTCCGAAAATCGAGATTTGGTGGCTTTAGCTCAGACCGGAACCGGCAAAACGGCTGCCTTCGGATTACCACTACTGCACTTAGTCAGTGACGATGCTTTGCAAGTGCAGGCTTTAGTACTTTGCCCTACCCGCGAACTCTGTTTGCAGATTACCCGCGACCTAGACGACCTCGCTAAACATCTACCGGATATTCGAGTAGCGGCCGTCTACGGCGGGGCCAGTATGGATCAGCAGATTCGTCAGTTGAAACGAGGCGTGCAGATTGTGGTAGGTACTCCGGGGCGGGTACACGACTTGATTCGCCGGAAGGTGCTAAAGTTGGATGCAGTAGAGCGATTGGTGCTGGATGAAGCCGATGAAATGCTCTCTATGGGCTTTAAAGAAGAATTAGAGGCCATTGTGGACCAAACCCCCGAAGAACGGCAGACGTTGCTGTTCTCGGCTACCATGCCCAACTCTATTGCCGGTCGCTTCACCAAGAATCCAGCCGAGATTTCGGTAGGCTCCCGTAATGCTGGGGCTAGTACCGTGAAGCACATTTACTACATGGTGAATGCCCGGGATCGCTACGCAGCCCTGAAGCGTATTGCCGATTTGTATCCCGAAATCTACGGAATCGTATTCTGCCGTACCCGGCAGGAGACCAAGGAGGTAGCCGAAAAGCTGGGAGCCGATGGCTACAATGCGGATGCCCTGCACGGAGATCTTTCCCAGGCGCAGCGCGACTACGTGATGGGCCGCTTCCGGCAGAAGCAATTAAATATGCTAGTAGCCACCGACGTAGCCGCCCGAGGACTGGACGTGAACGACCTGAGCCACGTCATCAACTACAACCTGCCTGATGATATTGAAGTGTACACCCACCGCAGCGGGCGCACCGGCCGGGCGGGAAGGCGCGGAACTTCCATTGCGATTATTCATCGGCGGGAAACGGGGCGGATCAAGCAGAATGAGCGAATGGCCAAAGTTTCTTTTGAGCGCAAGCCGGTGCCGGGAGGACGGGAGATTTGCGAGAAGCAACTCTTTCATTTGGTAGACCGGATGGAGCAGATTGAAGTGAATGAGGAACAAATTGAGCCCTATATGTCAGTGATCTACAAGAAGCTGGACTGGATGAGCCGGGAGGATTTAATTAAGCGATTTGTATCGGTAGAGTTTAACCGCTTTCTGGCCTACTACAAAAACGCCCCCGACCTGAACGTGAAAGCCGAGTCATCAAGAAGTGAACGAGGCAGTCGGCAGACCGAAAAAGTACGAGAACGCCGCAGTAAAACCAATTTCACCAAGTTTTACCTCAACATCGGTGGCAAACATAACATGAACCCCGCCCGCCTAATTGGGTTGATTAATGAATACACTAACGATTCGTCCATTCGCATCGGTAAAATCGATATCGAGAAGAACTTCACCATGTTTGAGATCGACAGTAAGCACGAAGCCGTGATTGAACCAGCCTTTAACGGAGCCACCTTCGCCGGACAGTTAGCTTTAGTTCAGAAGGCCAATTCATCGGGTGCCCACAAACCCAAACGGGAAGGCAACTTCGGCAAAAAGAAAAAGAAGAAGCACCGTAAGGGCAAACGATGGGTAAACTAAACGCGTACTCCGCTAAAAAAATTCTTGGAAAACCATCCCAACCATTGTACTATTATCTGCGTCTTTCGTATAATTCAACCGTTTACGCTATACTATGCAATTGCTAGTTTGGTTATCAATATTTTTGCTATTGCCTCTGGGAACATTCGCTCAATTTTCAGCCTACGGGGGTATTACGGCTAGTACGGTTAGTAAAGAATATCTGGTAGGCGATATTCAGCCCCAAATGGGTTACCACTTTGGTTTGGGATTTCAGGTTTCCGATTCATCTATTGCTCCTTTCTACCCTGGAATACGTTTGGAAGCGGTTAGAAATGGTTATATACAGGAAATCGAGTCGGTACAGCACGTTATCCGTCTTTCTTACTTCGGTATAGCTCCCTACCTAAATTATACGCCTTTAGAACGATGGTCTACTTCGTTAGGAGTATTTATTGGCGGAATAATCCAGGCTCGTTACCGGCAAGGCGCCCAAAATATTGGGGTTACCGAAAACTATCGAGAAAGCGATATCAGATTACAGGGTGAGATTGAGTGGCAGGTTTACGAGCCGGTAAATATCTACCTAAACTATGCCCACGGACTTCGGGACCTGGTAAAATATGCAGATATTGATGAGAGTGGTAATTTTACTGGTACTATCCGTGATGTCAAAATCCGCGCTATTTCGCTAGGTTTACGAGTAAATATGGCTCCTTTTCTTTCTAAGTTATGAAGCTAACCTGGGCAATTATTATACTAGGAGTGCTCACTTCCTGTGGCGGTGAATTCATTCCCGATCCGCTTGATCCGCGCCTACCTCGCTACTCGGAAGAGGGCAAAAATACGGCAGGCTGCTTCATTAACAGTGAAGTGTGGCAGGCGATAGGCGAAGCATACAGCCTGGCTAATAGTCGTAATCAATATCTGCAAATAACCTTTACCACTGATAACAATACGATAGGAATTAACATTGGAGGGTATCAGGGAAAGTCAGTAGACTCACTCAACACTTACGTAGAGCTAGCATTTATAATAGACAACCGAGATACGAAAATTCAATCTATTAATGAACTAGAAGGACGAACCTTCGTGCTTGACGGCGATCAAAGTTTTGGCCGGATAATAGACTCCCGTGATTTTTTTCAGTACGATATCTGCCGGGGTGCCGGACAACTACACATCCGCTATGCCTCGGCGGTTCCGGATACCAACGATGAATACATTATCGCCGGTACGTTTTCTTTTTCTGTAGATCAGCCTACCTGCCGTACGGCTGACGTACGAAGCGGCCGCTTTGATTACCGGGTAAATATTTCTCCTATTTCCAATTAGTTCTTTTATAGGAAGGAGGTAGTCCGTTCTCTAAACTCTTCCGCCTGCTGAAAGATATGCTCCTTACGTTCTTGATTCATGCGATCGAGGGTGGCAATCATCATGGACATGCGTTGGTTTTTGGCAAATGCGTTGCGATGGCGGTCGATGAAGCTCCAGTAGAGGCCGTCTACTGGGTCGGCCCAATCCTTACTTTTGCGGTAGTCGCTCATTTTGCTGATGTAGTTGGCTCCGCCAATGTAGGGCTTGGTGGCAAAGGTGCCACCATCGGCAAACTGACTCATACCATATACATTGGGTTCCATCACCCAGTCCGATGAGTCCACGAACATCTCCATAAACCACTTGTATACTTCATCAGGGTGTACTTCGGCTAAAAGCATAATATTGCCCAGCACCATCAGCCGCTCAATATGGTGGGTATAACCGTGCTGGGCTACGCGTTTAATACTGTCATCTAGTGGTGGAATGCCAGTGCTACCATCGTACCAGCAGTCTTTTAGTTTGCGCTGATTGTCGAAGAAATTACCCCGTAAATCGTGGGTGTGGTACATACCACGCATAAACTCCCTCCAGCCAATGATCTGCCGTACAAAACCCTCTACGCTAGGATAGTGAACATCGTTCTCCTCCGCGTACTCCAGGGCCGAATCAATCACCTCCTGAGCAGTGATTAACCCCAAATTGATATAGGGAGAAAGCACTGAGTGAAACAGGAAGTTTCGTTCCGAATCGATAGCGTCTTCGTAGGGGCCAAATTTCTCGAAGCGGTGCTCCAGAAAATCTCTTAAACGATACAGAGCTTGACGCCGGGTAGTAGCCAGCCAGAAGTTGTGCGAGTCACCGGGATGCTTGGAGAACAGTTCATCTACCACCTGCACTACATCGTGGGTATGATCCGTCCACTCACTATCAGGTAGCGTTGGTATTTCAATGTCTTTGGGCAGCTTCTTGCGGTTCTCTTCGTCGAACGACCATTTTCCGTGCCGCGGCTCACCCTCTTCGTTTACCAAAATACCGTACTTCTTCCGCTGCCCGGTGTAGAAGTACTGCATAAACGGTCGCTTGCTGCTATCCAGATACTGCTGAAAATCCTTGACCGTACTAAAGAAGCCGGGCGAATCTACCACTGTGAGTTGTAAATCGTTTTTCTTACAAAACTGCTGCATTCGTTCTGCAAAAAACTTATCCTCAATCGTAAATATTACGATCTCCTGAATCTTAGCGTATTCATCCAGCGTCTTTTGCAGCTTATCTTCGTAAGAAAGTTGTTGATTCTCGGACGACAACTTCCAGTAGTTCGTCGGGTATTTACTCGGTAGTGAATCGTGGAAGGAGCGCATAGCCGACAGGAATAGAATCAGCTTATGCTTATGGTAGCGAAAATGAGTGCACAGTCCGGCATCTTCCGCCATAAAAAACAGGGTCTGCTTATCCGGTTTTAAAGCTTTCAGATCAGGAAATAGGCAATTACCCAGAATTACCGCTAGTCGTTGGTAGGCCATAAAAAAATTAGTGTTAATGTGTTTAGGTATTCATGTGTTCAGGTCATAGTGAGATGATGACTAAGTGTTTATAATCACCAACTTGTTTTTACATGAGCACTTGAACACATAAACACTTGAACACCTCAATACACACTATGTTTAGAGTCAATCTAAATCAGGATTTTGGCTGCTTAAGCTATACTTTTTGGGATCAGATAAGTTTAATAGATGTATCTAAAAAGTCATTTTTTTGAATTTAAACAGTACATTTTTCGTGAATAAGTGCAGAAGACAGGACACACCACACCGAGCATTTTCTGGGAGAAGATTCGCTAGCGGTAGGTTTTCTGCACACCGAAGAAGAAGCTGAACCAACTAAATAATTCGCAATTGCTTTAAAAATACAAAAGCTGGGATCATTGGTGATTCCAGCTCTTGTTATGGAATAGATTCAAAATTCTATAAATCCAATAGCCCTTCTGGCAGAATAACGTAGACGATCTGTTTAGTTTTGTCTACCTGAGGCACCAATTCGTCATTAAGTGGTATCAGCACTTCCCGATTTTGGTAATTCATCGCAATCAAATCCTGACTGCCGCCGGAGTACACATCTTTTACTGTACCTAACTCACCCTGCTGCTGATCTACCACCTGAAAGCCCACAATCTCGTGGAAGTAATACTTACCTTCTCCCAAATCAGGTAGGGCATCTAGTGGTAGATAAAGACTAGCTTTTACTAGCTCCTGGGCTTGCTCAATACTGTCCACCTCTTCAAACTTCACCAGCGCCCGCTGCGCCTGAATATCAATGGTATCAATAAAAAAAGGAACCAGCGTTCCGGAGTTAGGTAACTCCACAAACACTGATTCCAAATTCTCATAAACTGCGGGATCGTCTACATCCAGAATGATGCTGACTTCCCCCTGAAGTCCGTGCGTTTTGCTGATGTATCCTAACTGATAACAGTCATCAATTCGCATAGATGTTTATTTCTTCTCCTCTTCGCCTTCTTCAGAAGCTTCCTCTTCTTTATCTTTATCGTCTTCGGAAGTTTCCTCGGTTGAAGCTTCAGCCTTCGGCTCTTCTACTGTTGTGTCTTCATCCGAAGCGGCTTCCTCAGCAGTAGCCTCTTCTGAAGTTTGTTCTTTAGCTTCGGGAGCTTCATCCGAAGTGGCTTCTTCCTCAACAGACGCTTCTACTTCAGGCACCTCTTCAGTTTTAGCTTCCTCCGCTGAGGCTTCCTCAGCAGTAGCCATATCCACGGTGGGCTCTTCTGCCGCTGCTTCCGGAGTTTCGGCTTCGGCCTGAACCTCTTCAGGAATAGCAGGAGCTTCTTCCTGAGCAGGCTCTTCGCCAGCTTCAGCGGTGGCTTCGGCTTCAAGTACCTCCTCTACTTTAGCTTCTTCCGCTGGGGCCTCCTCAGTAGAAGTATCCTCTGCGGTAGTTTCCTCTGCCTTTACCTCTGGTTCTGGAGCTTCGGCCTTAGTTTCAGCTTCAGCAACCTCTTCAGCTTTTGCCTCTTCCGGAGCAGTTTCTTCCGCTGCCGGAGCTGCTGCTTCAGGTGCCTCTTCGGCTTTAACTTCTTCCTGAGCAGGACTAGCCTCAGCAGTGGCTTCCGGTTCAGGGGTTGCTTCCGCAGTAACTGTATCCACAGCGGCTGTATCAACAGGGGTCTCTTCAGCTTCTTCTCCCTGAGCTTCGGCATCTGCGGCGGCTTCAGCGGCTTCTAGTTCAGCAACTGCGGCTGCATTAGCTGCTTCCAGCTCTTTGCGACGGGCTTCGTTGACTTCGCGCTCGCGCTTCAGGCGTTCAGTACGCTCTTGTTCTTTCTTCTGTGTTAATGAATCTTTCTTGCCGGCAATCTTCGCTTCTTTCGCTTCCTTCCATTCGTTAAAGCGTTTGTCCGCTTCTTCCTGCGTAATTGCCCCTTTGTTTACTCCGATCTGCAAATGCTTACGGAGCATTACCCCCCGGTACGAGAGCATAGCTCGCACCGTATCGGTAGGTTGCGCACCTTTCATTACCCAGTCTAACGCCTTATCATCGTTCAAAACGATAGCGGCGGGGTCGACATTCGGATTGTAGGTACCTAGTTTTTCAATAAAGCGACCATCTCGTGGTGCTCTGGCATCGGCTACGACCACGTCGTACATTGCCATCCTTTTGCGTCCTCGACGCGATAATCTGATTTTTACTGCCATAGTTTTGTTTTGTTAAACATACGTGGATCACGTCCACTTGTCGTAAAAAGATTGCAAAGATACTGATTTTCATATAAATCGTATCACAAACTCGACTTTTAACCTATTTTCTCTGGCACACGTTCCTTACTTTTTTAGATTTAGCCCTTTCCCCGTAAATTACCCCTGATGAAAACTACTGATCGGAGAAACTTTTTAGCCCAAAGCGGAGCGGTACTAACGGCAGCAACACTGGGCTCTGCCTGTAGTTCCGAATCTTCGGAGAAGAAGGTGCAGGCTCCCTACATTAATTTTAATGATACTTTCCGGTGGAAAATGGTGACCACCTGGCCGCCCAATTTTCCTATTCTGGGCGAAGGCTGTAACCTCTTTGCCCAGTGGGTAAACGAGATGTCGGGCGGACGTATGGAGATTACCGTGTACGGCGGTGGTGAGTTAGTTCCGGCATTAGAAGTGTTTGATGCGGTAAGTAGCGGGGCGGTGGAGGTAGGCCACGGGGCGGGTTATTACTGGGCGGGTAAAATTCCGGCGGCTCAGTTTTTCGCTACGGTTCCTTTCGGGATGAACGCCCAGCAAATGAATGCCTGGCTGGTTGGCGGGGGCGGCACCGAACTCTGGCAGGAAACCTACCACGACTATAACCTGATTCCCTACCCCGGCGGAAATACGGGCATGCAGATGGGGGGCTGGTTTAATAAGGAGATCCGCAGCATTGAAGATATTCAGGGATTAAAGATGCGGATTCCGGGTATTGGGGGCAAAGTGTTTAATCAGGCCGGAGGCACTTCAGTGCTGGTAGCCGGGGGCGAAATTTATACTAACCTGGAACGAGGGGTGATTGATGCTACCGAATGGATTGGCCCTTTCCACGACTACCAGATGGGGTTTCATCAGGTGGCTCAATATTACTATTATCCTGGCTGGCACGAGCCGGGCACTGCCCTAGAGCTATCAGTGAATAAGGAGAAATACGAAGCACTTCCTACCGACCTGCAAGTGATTATCGCCGCGGCAGCCGAACGACTCAACCACTGGTCGTTGTGCCGCTCAGAAGCAATGAACAGTGAGTACGCAATAAAATTAGCGGAAGAAGAAGGCGTAGAATTTCGCCGCTTTCCCGATGATGTGCTAGCTACCTTTAGAAAGTATAGTCAGGAAGTAGTAGCCGACCTAACCAGTCAGGATTCTCTAGCGAAACGTGCTAACGAAGCGTACGCGAAATTCCAAAAGCAGATGGCTCAGTATACTCCCTACAACGAACAGATTTACCACAGTGATTTCGGCACTATAGCCTGACGTGATCCAGCACCCAGTGGCCTAAGTCAGAAATGGCTAGCCCACCAATAAAAATGGCGATAAAGCGCTGATATTCTTTTACCCAGTCCCAGATGCTCCACTGGGCAGCAGCGAAAGTATGCGCCAGGTATTGCACCAGTACGGCAATTGCCAGCAAATACAACACTCGGGTTACCGTACCAATAATAGGCGTGTGGCTGATGCCCCGGTGCCGGAAGAGCATAGCGTATGGATACCACAGAAATATCCAGATGTAGCCAATACCCAGTGACCAGCGCAGCAGCGTAGTTTCGGAAACCGTCCGCTGCCGCATGTCCAGGTCGGGGCTGATGAAGATACCGCAGAAGCAACCAATACCGGCCAACCAGGTAGTGAGTACATCGTGCTGGCCTAACTCCCAAGCGGCCCAGGCCACTACGGGAGTAAGTACTAATGTTCCAACGTTATGTGTCCTTCCGGATGCCATAATTATCAACAGGGGTAACTGTACAACGCCCCAATTGACAAAATGATTGCCTATTTCTTTTTCTCGGGTAGTACTGAGGGAAATTGATTAAGCCGGTTTTGGGCTATTATCTCGTTGAGCTCCGATTCTACCTGCTGATAGTCTCTAGTTTTACCTACATGATACATTTCTAGAAAAGGGCTACTATCCAGGATGCTAGCTAGTAGAGTTTCCGGATCGGGAGCAGTTTCCAAAGCGGCGTATTCAGCGTAGGTAATGGAAAGAAAAGCCGTAGTAGCTCCTACCCCCTGCCGATCCCAGTAGTACCCCTTCTTCAACTTCACCGGATATCGATAATCATCGCTCTTCCGAACATCACTCGGAGCGGGGTAAGCTACAATTCGGGAACCGTCTTGGGATAACCGAACGGGTACGTACTGGGTATAATCAGCCTTGGTCCGGTAAACAATAATTGGGGCGGTGCTGGCAGAATGGGTCATAGTGGCCTGTTTACTGCAACTTACTAACAATAACAGTAGTATTCCCGAAGTAAAAATCTGTAGTAAGTTCATGACTATTGTTTTAGTAATTGGTAAACCTGCGCCTCTTGAGTATTCCACTGGCAACGCAGCAGATACAACCCCGATGGCAGTTCCGACAGATCAACATCCAACTGCTCCCTATGCCATTCTATCTTCTTCACCACCACTCCCTGCACATTCGTGATTTCCACAAAATCAGGCACTTTATTGTCAAAATGCAAGAACAATCGCTCTTGTACCGGATTAGGATACATGATTAAGTATGGAGCAGGCTCATCTTCGGAGATGCTGGTGATTATCGCTGTAGGATCTAGCTCATTCGGATCGGTAGGTGATTCCGGCGAGGGTGCGGGTTCTTCGGAGCCAGTAGGAACAGCACCATTCGCAGATACAATAGT
>CAKZYJ010000331.1 GCA_937884755.1 uncultured Flammeovirgaceae bacterium | reverse complement strand
ACTACCAGCAGCAGACGTATGTGATTACCTCCTGGGGCACCTTTCCGGCCAGTTACTATGACGGACGGAAGGTCTCGCGTATTGAAGTGCAAAACCATATTGAAACGTTCGTCAAAAATATGTTCGCCCACTCGGCCGAGACCTACCACGAACATATCAACTTTGCCCTGAACCTGATTGACGAAGCATCGGGTAAGCGCATCTACCATGACTTTGAGGAAGGAGAGGTACGTAAGAACTACATCCGCTACGGCTCGCATACCGAAGTACAAATTGACTCGGTAGTTATCGATACCAGAGCCTTTCCCATGGCTGGCAAGTTCTACGCCCTGCAGGAAGTGCATATCGGCTCGCAGGTGAGAAGCCTGCCGATTGCCGCGAGCTTTCAAATCGTACAGGGCTATCGCCACGAAAAGAACCCCTACGGTCTGCAGCTCACCGACTTTGACTTTATCGCTTACGACAGGGTAAAGCAAAAAAATAAGCCTATCCATCAACCCGCTAAATCTCAATAAAGATGAAATATATACTTAAGCTCGGGTTGATTTTTCAAACGATAACTGCTTTGGCTCAGGATACAATCTATGTATCTGATCAGGCCAAGTCCTATCTGCTGTTTGATGCTCCCATTACCCTGGCCGATGTGGGCAATCCCAACCTCTACCAAGCCCAGATTGAAGGGAACAGTATCTTTTTGGTAGCCAGTAAAGATAGCGTTGCTGACACCCCGTTTTATGCTGTAGTGGACGGACAGCCTTTTACGGCCCGGCTCTGCTTTGATGCCCGGCCTCAGGCGTTCTATGATTTTCGGAAACTTACGGATTCGGGCAGGTCAGGAGCATCTACGGAAGGTACAGCAACGAAATTTCGGCGCCTAGCATCCCAGCCGGATTTGAACTATGCATCCCATCAGAAAAGTGGTATCCACTTTCAGTTAGTAGGACTCATGCACGATCTGCATGTCACCTACTTGAAGTTCAAAGTAGAAAATACTACCTCGCTGCATTATGAGACAGACTTTGTAGGTTTTGAGCGGCAGAAACGCTACAAAAAAAGCTTTTGGGCCAAAGTCAAAGAAGCCTACTTTCCGGTGGAGCCGGTAGCTGGTCAGTACATCAATCCTGTTTTTCCCTACTCGGAAGGCTATCTGTATTACGCTCTACCACTTCAAGCCTTGAAATCCGGAGAAGCGATCACGGCCACTCTACGGGAGAAGGCCGGAAGTAGAAGTGTCACCCTCAAAATACCAGCCCGGATGCTGCGGAAAGCTAATCTGTACTAACGTGCTGGGAGTTGGGTGCTCGGGGATAGGATTCTTTTCTCAATGCTTTACCCCACGCCCCAAGCTCCCAGCCCCAACCCTATACCCATGAAAAACTTCCACGAAAACATCGATACCAAAGCCCTGGAACAAACCAGTATCAACCGATTTTTCCAACGTAGTTCATCTTCTGAATCAGCCCTACAACGGGCGTGGCGATGGCTTTCTCGCTATAGCTTATTAGGGGTCGTCGGGCTAGCGGCCCTATCAATTACTATCCTACATTTCCAAGGAAAATCCCTATTGCAGGCTATGTTAGCTACTCCATTGCCCATCTTTTGGCTGGAAGGGTTGCAAAATCCTGAGCCGTTACCGGACAAGACGGAGGTTTACACAGCATCGTTAGCCAAAGAAGCTAATCGTCAGCGTTCAGCTCCGGTAGCACCTCCTTCTTGGGCTAGTCAGTATATCACTGATAAAAAGATAGACACAGCGATAGCAGAAGCCACATTAAAAGATACCACACAGACTGTACATTCTCCTAAAAAGAAACGGGTGAGAAGTACCCGGTCAACAAAGAAAAAAGTAAACACTAATGCAATGCCTTCTCAGAGCAAACCGGCTCCTGCTTCCTTATTCCAAACGGTACGAGTGGATATTGCTTCTTCCCCCAGACAGTTTATTTCCTGCGTAGTGCACAGTGATCAGGAGCTAAGAAGTCAGACCCGGATGGCGCTACGGCTAACTGAAGCAATGCGAGTAGGCGATATGTTAGTTCCGGCCGGAACCCTCATATACGGTATGACCCGAATGGTACAAAACCGTCTGCAGGTGATCATATCGCAGATTGGACAGCTTTCCTCGCAGTACCAGGTGTATGATCATACTTATCATGAGGGTATTTGGCTGGATCGCAATAATGATCGAGACCCGGTGACCGATATTGCCCAAGAGCACCTGATTCGGGAATGCCAACGCCAGGTCGGTAAGCTTCCCGTTCCTATGGTTTCCCAAATGAGCCGAAGCCTCTTACAGCGTCAACGAAGAAATACCACATCCATGTTTCTGCCCGATGGCTATCCGGTATTTATCGCTCCCATTTCTTTAAACCCATAATTCTTTAGCTTATGAAAACTCTGTTGTTTCAATTTCTATTGCTTCTGCTGTTCCCGGTAATTTCGTATTCACAGGGAGTACCCGTGATGGATATTGCTCATATTGCCATGACGGTGGCCAACGGATCTACCCTGGACAAACAGCTTGATAAACTGGAAGAGCAGGTAGCCCTTTCGTTTCAAATTGAGCAGACCGTCTCGGATATCTACACCCTACAAGACGAGTATCAGCAGTTCTTACGGCAGGCCGAAAGCGTAAGGGATTTGAGCTGGGCGAATCTTATTGAAAGTCAAACCCATGCCCTCTCACTGCAGCCACACATGGACGCCTATGTGCCGGCTTACGAGAATATTGAAACCCTCAAAGCTGCCTACCAAACCCTGGAAGGAGTAGGAGGGGCACTGGCATTATTCCAAGAGCTGGATGGCTTTGGTTCCGATTCACCGCTACCGCCGAGCATTGCAGCATTACAGCAGCAACTCAGCGCCCTGTCGGTTAATCGAGCCGCTTTTGACGAGATGGCCTATAAAAAGAAGCTACAAGTCGCCCTTTCCTATAATCAGGTAGCTGAAGACTTACTTACCAAAGCCCAGGAATTAAGTCAGGCATTGCTGGTGAGTCAGCGTTTCTCCATGACCGAAGGTGAGCGACTTTCTGCCATCAAGCAGGCTCATGATTGCATCTTGCAGAGTATGGATTTAAAGCTTGCTTCGGATCAATTCGTATTGGATGTGATGGATGAGGCGGAGGTAAGTCAGTCAGGTCCCCTGAAGCGTTACGAGCATCAATTAGAACGGCGGCTACTGGCCGTGACCCCCATTAATCAATAGTTGCGATGAAATGGAAGTCTTATTTTTGTCTGGCTGGTTTACCACTGCTATGCCTGGTAAATCATACTCTTTCGGCGCAGAAAGTCATTCCTGTAGAAGACCGGATGCTGCGCGATAGTATTGCCGAAAATGCTTCCCGTAGTACCAAGCAAGCTGGCTATCTAACCGTCATTAATCGCTTGACCAAAAATACCCGCGATGAGGTGGAAGCCACTCGTTCACTGCAATATGATTATCAATCACATTTACGTCGGACTCTCAGCACAGCCGCACTGGGAGTATCGGATCAGCAATCCCAACAGCAAGCAGTACTTCAGCTCATCCATACTGGGCAACACCTTCAGGATTATGGTTTCGCTCAGTCTCTCAATGAAGCTTACCATACCCTAGAAGAACCGCTCGAGAAAAGCCGAAGACTGTATGATCACCTGGTGCCTTATGATGAAATGAAGGTCTTTTCCGATCTAATTTCTTTCAATAGCTATCAGCAAGCCCAGCTGAGAAACATGCTGGCACTGGAAGAAATGAGCAGTCGTCGTAAAGCGCAATTAGCGCAGGCGCTGCGGCAGTTAGCCCAGCAAAAAATAAGACAAGCTGATGAATTGAAGACGAAGCTTACCGAAGGACAAACTTTTTCTATGACCGAAGCCGAGCGACTGAAGTTGCTTTCAACCATGCAGCAGTATCTATTGGCAAGTCAACAACTAAATGCTCAATCCGATGAACTGCTAGAACAGGTTTCCCGCCCATCCTCGTTGAAAGAACAGGCACTTGAGCGGTACAAAAAAGCTCAAATCCGAAAGACAGCGGCTACTACTCCTTTATTCAACTTTTAACCCCTTTACCATGCGATTGTACATTTGCTTAATCCTCACATTGGGTATGTGTATTGCCTATCAACTCACTTTTGCTCAACTCGTACCGGTGATTGACAAGAAAGCCATTGGTAAAAGTGTCGAAAACCTGGCAGTGAACCTCTTGAAAAACCAGCAGTACAAAAAAATCCAGGATCATACCGAGGATACCTATACCAGCTACTGGGCAATCCAATTCTTGCAACAGCAGGTGCAGGATCATTTGAAAAGTGTTTCCTCTATCCAGGATTTGCACTGGTTTGATCTATCCAAGTCTATCTATCTGGCTACGGAATTAATCAAGGGCCCTGCTCAACCTGGATTAGAAGTTGATTACTTCCTAGAGCACCCATTATTCAACCAACATCCCGCGGCAATCTACCGAGAATTGTGCCTGGCCGGTAGCGCTGATCAATTGCCTACTGACTTGACTAGCCTGCATGAGGGAAAGCAAAGAAGAGAGGCAATCATTAACAGTTTTCATCGGCTAGCTGCTGAGCGAAAAGCCTATGCGGCTGTCACTTTTCAGTATCTGGCGGATGATTTGCTGTTGAAAGCTACTGAACTGAGTGAAGTACTTAAACAGCCCGAACGCTTCTCCATTACCGAGGGCGAGCGTATCCGCTTGCATATGTATGCCGAAGAGTACCTACTGCTAGCCGCTCAAATGTTGGAACATTCAGATCGGTTGCTATTGAATATTTCCTCCGTTAAACCGATGCAACAACAAGCTAATCAAACCTGGCAGCAGTTAGAGCGGGCCGCTGTCGCCAAAACCTTTGTGCTTACTTTCTAATCTAAATACACAATAATAAATCCCCTATGTATGGAACAGGAACGAAATTCCGGAAAATACCCTGAGCAGCCAAACGAGCTACGGACAATAGGGTACAAAGCAGCCGAGACCTTACGGGGTTATGGCTATGATGATCTGGCCGATAGGTATGACCAGGCTTTACGCCGCACGGCTTTGGATAGCAAAGAAGTGCTCGCCCATAGCCGGATTGCTAGCAGCACGCTCAAGGAACTGAATAAACTAGCGGCGTCAAAACAGGGAAGACATCCAGCCTTAGATAGAAATATCCAGTTACAGCAGCAGTTAGAAACTACTTTGGAAAAAGAGGCGGAAGTCAGATTAGACAAAGCCAAATCTATTAGTGAGCTGTCGTTTCCGGCTAAACTCTACTTGGAAGAAAACAGTAAATCCTTGGCTAATGCTGCGCAAGAGGTGACGAATTACTTAGATGGTAAACGTCAATATAGTCACCCGAAGGAAGGGAAGACTCCATTGCAGCGTAACCTAGATACGCAATTGCAATCTTATCGGTCGCTACCTACTTCGCAGAACATGGAGAGACTAGAACAGTACATCCAGCAGAGTATTAAGGTGATGAAGCAGGATTATGAAACGGCTAAGGCTACTTTGCAACAGGAAAACGAGCAGTATGTAGCCGGACGGAATTATCTATCACCGGAAGGACGAACTTTAATTCTTAATGAAGCTGAAAAGGGAGAGTTTGAGATTCCCAACCGGGTATCGGGAAACATCGTCTTATCTCGAGCTAATTACGCTCAAGAACAACTGGATCAGTATAGGCAAGTCAAAGAGACCATTTTTAGCCTGGAACAAAGACAAAATGAGACCGATGCACTGT
Organism: uncultured Flammeovirgaceae bacterium; assembly: GCA_937884755.1. Taxonomy (GTDB): domain Bacteria; phylum Bacteroidota; class Bacteroidia; order Cytophagales; family Cyclobacteriaceae; genus Tunicatimonas. The sequence goes on along the minus strand of CAKZYJ010000331.1, from coordinate 2,833 downwards.
CTAAGTCTACATCAGAAAATAACTACTCATATCTTTCAACTGAACAGCAGCAACAGTATGCTCACCTAACGCAAAATATCACTTTGACTACTGAGAGAAGTAACGAGATGGAACGTTGAAAGCGTTTACTTAAAGATTACAGTCGTCGGACTTTTTATCAGACAGAAAGATTCCATTGGTCAGTTGCCCCACGGATGAAATCGCAATCCTTTCCAGTAATGAATGTTACTCCGATAAACCAATATTGAATCGATAATGCAATCTCACTAGGTGGGTATTCAACCCCTTTATCCCTGTTTCCTATGCCGACGCAGAGGGGAGATTGCAAACAAGTGCAATTATGCTCATCATGCCAGCCAAAGATACTAGACCACATCTCCTCATTTCGTAGAGGGCTACTGCACCGTGGGAAGGGATATTTCCTATCTGATCTGGTTTAGAAGAACGCACGAATCAACCGATATTGGTATCAGCCTTTCTCACCTCACGGTTTTTCCTTGATTTTAGACAATATCAAAGTTTTTTTAATTTTTTTTGGCGTTTTTCGAAGTGATATTAATATAAGTCTTTGGATTAGCCCAGTACTTTACCTAGTTGCTGCTAATTAAAATCACAATCTGAAGCTTGTAGAAAGGCTAGCAAATTTGCTGTAAACTGCTTTCAGCAAGAAGTACTTACCGCAATTGAATTGAAATACACAATGGGATCAAGTGCCAATGCGTTTTAATATACTAACTCAATAGTCCGTTCACCATTAATAACTTGTCCATTATCCAATGTACTAACAACTACCCGTACCTGTCTTGAGCGAGTAGTCTGAGGGTCACCGTTTTTCACGAACTCAACTCTTGCTGAAGCCAAGGTGATGTCTACAATACCTAATTCTAACAGATCAAACTCACCCCTCCGATCAAGCTCGTTCCATATTCCCCCGGTTAATTCGGCCAAGGGTTGTACATTGTACTCACCGACTCTCAACCTGTTTTCCGGTTTCGGAGCGGGAGAATATACGTGTACCACTGATCCTTCATCATTAAGCAGTTGCCCTAACGAAACATCGGTAAAATAATCTTCATCAATACCTTTATCATTGTTAGCGGGAAAGCCTCTTCCCCAGGCACTATCGTCGGTGATTAGGATGTAAATGCGCTGAGCATCATCCCGCCAGGAAAAGGTACGACGGGCATAATCAACGCCGGCAAAAGCTAGTTCGGGAAAATCAAAATTATTCCCGGGGTCGCTAGCAGTAAGCGAAGAGATGAAAGTATATAAATCACCTGGTTCGGAAAAGTCACTGCTTAAATCAATGTAGCTGTGCACCGCAGGTTTAGCCCGGGCGTCGGATGCTTCCACACCGTTGGGAAAACCTGCTCTTAGTCCATCGTTAAAGGCCACAACTCCGGCACTTACATCCTGACTACCACTCTGTAGTGCTTCCACGAAAGTGAGAACGCTCTCTCGCACCCCTCGGATTTCTTCGCGCATACTACCCGTATTGTCGATGATAAACGCGATATCAGCCTTAAGCGTAGAACCCTCCAGGATAAGTTTTCCCTGCACTACTTCATCCTCTACGATCGTAAGGTTCTCCTGACTATACTGTACAACTGTGTAGGAAGAACCCGGACCGGATTGGTTCTCACGGTAGCCTACTCCTCCCACAATAATTGGAATTCTGGCTGGATTACTAGCATCAATCTCCCCCAGTGTAATGGAAGGAATTAATGGACCTAGGGCCAACGGAGGTGGGGCTACCTCCGGATCCGGAGGTATATCCGAATTCAACATATTCTCCTCTTCAGAATTGCAACCCCAGAAAGGAGAAGCAAGTAACAGGGGCAACAGGAAATACCATTTTATCTTACTCATAATGGGTTTGATTGTGATTGATTACTCATGAAATAAGGTTTGGGTAAACTTAATAGGGTATTGGAGTACAATACGCACCCGCTCAGTGTAGGCCCGGTTTAGTTTAGTTAGTTAGTTAGTTAGTTAGTACAATACGGTAGGTAACGGTCTGGGCTTTGAAGTTACTCCATTCAAACGTTAATACCATACGCGAGCCGTTTGCTTCAATCATACTCTGGGCTATGATTTCCTGGTTAACGTCATTAAAAGTAACCCGGGTACACTAATCGTTGATCGTCCAGATGCCACTACTCTCAAAATCCATAATTTCCGGGATCAGTAAAGTGTATTGCCCATTGCTAGCAAAGTCAATCACTACGTTCTGAGTACCCTGGGCTTGGCCATTCGTAGAGTATTCAATAACCGTCCAGTCTTCGGTACTAATGACGATGACCCAGTTGGTTTCGTCTTCCGGTACCGGAATATCACCACCCGTATCACAGGCAAAGATACCCGAAAGCACCACGAGCATAATCCAAATTTTACTACTTGTCATAGGAATAGAAATAATTGATGATGAACAATACATAGTGGCTATCGCTTGGTGATCCGCTTTTGCAACTGAAATCCTTCGCCCTGAAGAGATAAAAGGTATAACCCAGTGGGTAATTGGCTTATATCAAAAGAAACTTGCTGATGCGCTCTTACTGAAGATAGAGACTTTACTTCCAGAATTTGTCCCTGGGCGCTCAATAGTGTTGCCTTAATCTCGTCAGTGGTTAAATCCAAGGGAACCTCAGCGGTAATCATTTTGTGAGCCGGAACTGGGTAGATCCGTAAATTCTGCGCTATCAAATCCTGTAGACCGGTAATAATTATTGGCTCGGAAACAGCGGAGCAACCACCCAGGCTTACTTCTACGTAATAGGAGCCCGCTTCAGTAATAGGTACGGATAAACCGGTAGCTCCGGAAATCGGTGTATCA
>CAKZYJ010000330.1 GCA_937884755.1 uncultured Flammeovirgaceae bacterium | reverse complement strand
ATTACTGCTTTATATGGGTGTGGGACGGCTTCCGTATAATTGATGTTCGGTTTATGGATGTTAGTAAGACAACTGAGATAGCTAATGTGGTCAAGCAGCTAGAAACGCAACACCAAGTAAAGCGTGAAAACGTGGTGATAGACGCGGATGGTGTTGGTGGCGGAGTAGTCGATTTACTGCCGGGATGCGTGAGCTTTATCAATAACGGATCGGTAATTAAAATGGAGGATGGAAAAGATAACTTTAAAAATCTTAAAGTTCAGACATTTTTTAAGAGCTCAGAAATTGTTAATAACGGACAGGTTTATGTAGATCCTCATGTAGCATCAACACAGATTGAGGGCGAGCCGTTGGCTACTCGGTTAAAAAGGGAAATGCGCGTTATTCGCAGGAAGAATCAAATGAAAGATGGTAAAATTGACCTGATTGATAAAAATGAAATGAAGACAAAGCTAGGGCATTCACCAGACGGTGCAGAAGGATTTATGATGCGTTTTTACTTAGTTCTTAAACCCAAACCATCGTATTATGTGGTCTAAGATTCCTAAACCGATAAAAACCTTTTTCTACATTTTAGTGGGACTAATCTTTGTGCCAATCGGCTGCATTTTCGCAACGATTGGTCTTATTTATTACTACATGACACGGTATAACAAATACGTGTACAAACTCTGGACTGAATGAGCTTATTACTATCTTTCTTTGGCGTAGATCACCTTCCTGACAATCAGGTAAAAGAAAAAGGCTTAGGATCACTTTCTAAGAATGAAGGCAACAAGCTACTTCAGTCTGTCTTTGAATTTCTCCAGTCAGGTCAGCCTAAACGAATTGGAGCCGATAAAAAGCAAATCATTGAGCATGGCTTTAAAGAAAATGCCAATGTTTTTTCTATTGTAGACTGGGTGGCCCGGAAAGCATCACACGTTAAACTCGTAGCCTATGAGAAAAAAGACGATAAAGCAATACGTAGGTATCACAGCATGACTAAACTGCAAAAGCAGTTGCGGCCTGATAAAGCTCTTGACTATCATGAGAAAGCCTACGAACCAATTGACAGTGAGTCTAAAATCTCTCAAATATTAGAGAATCCAAATAGCTTTCAAGACTGCACTGAATGGATTTACGAAAATGTGGCTTGGAACCTGCTGACTGGCTTTACTTTTGTTTACGGAGGAGAATACGCAACCGTAGGCGCGTACCCCAATTGCCCTTTAAGTTTATGGAACGTTCCCAGCCCTTTGGTAGAAGTTATTCACGGTGGTTATCAACAGCCGATTAGCAAAGTAAAAATTAACTGGTCATACAAAAATGCTCAGGAAATTGATGCTATTAACCTTATGCTTCGCCAGCGGTGGAGTCCCGACTTTGATCAGCAAGGAAGCCAATTATTGGGTATGTCGCCGTTTCGCCCTGGCCGGAACACCATCCGGGAAAGCAATGACCGGGATTTAGCCAGTATGAAGCTGCTTCAAAACTTTGGTATTATTGGGATGCTTTCGTCAGAAGACCCTGGTATGGGTTCTGATATTATGCAAGGAATTATTCGCAAGTTCGAAGAGAAATACGGAGGGTCAGCGCATGAGTATGGAAAGATATTAGGTAGTAACGCGCCGCTACGGTATCTCAACTTTGCTGAGTCTATTGGTGATCTAAAGATTATCGAGTTAGAACTACCATTACTCAGGAAGCTATGCAACCTACTGCAATTGCCTTCCGTGCTTTTTGGTGATTCAGATATGGCTAAGTACAAGAACATGCGAGAAGCGCGTTCTCTGGCGATGCTAGACGCTGTATTACCAGAAGTAGAGCAGCTCAAGAATAAACTGAATAAGTTCTTAGCTCAACCCTTCTCAAAAGCTGATGGAAAACAATACTACATTGACATTGAAACGGCGGGTATTCCAGAGTTACAAACCGATTTATCAGAGCTTGGCGAACAACTTAAAAATATCTACGGGTTAAGTATCAATCAGGTGTTAGCTATGATGGGATATGACAAGGTGGAGCTACCGATGGCTGATGAGCCGTTGTTACCTCGAGATAAGATCCCTTTGTCACTCTATGAAAAGGTAATGAGCCGCGGGAATGGCGGTGCTGGATTGTCTGATGAAGAGGCTAAGAGTTTTACGATAGATTTACTTAAAGATTACCAAACATTATGATGACAAAAGAACAAATTATTCAGATTGCTCGCACAGTGCATTATGTCAATCAAATGTATTGCCAAGCTATTAGCGAAAGTTCTAACCCTTTTTGGGAAGATACCCCTGAATGGCAAAAGCAAAGTGTTGTTAACGGAGTAAAATTCTATTTAGAAAACCTTGATGCTCATCCTTGTGATTCTCACAACTCCTGGTTGAAGAAAAAAGAAGAAGATGGGTGGGTGTATGGAGAGGTCAAAGATCCTAAAAAGAAACATCATCCATGCATGGTGCCTTACGAAAAACTACCCAAAGAGCAACAAATTAAAGACTCTTTATTCATTGCTGTGGTAAAATCATTTTTATAAAATCACCATAACGTATGAGCGAACGTCCATTAACCCCATTACAGGTAAGCTACAAGCGTGGCCTACACTATCTCAGAGAAAAACAATCTAAAGGTGGAAACGACAAAACGCAAAGCACTACTCAAGGCCCCGATCCTACAGCCCGAAGACTGGGTAAGCATTACGGTGTATCTACCAGAACAATCTACCGAGATAGTGTATTTGCTCAAGGTTTAGAAGTCATTGGGCGAATTAACACAAAGCTAAAGATTGACATTATCACGGGTGAAAAGAAAGTTACTAAAGCCAAGATTGCTTGGATTGCTGAGAATGAAAAGAAGGTGAACGCTGACAACCTTCAAGACTTACTAAGTCAATCAGCCAAGAGGTTAGAGTTGGTCTAGCGAATGAATACTTCCTTTGAAGAAAAATACACCAAGGCTTTCCAGCAAGTCTATCAGCAGCAAGGTGATATTCTCCTTCAGCAAATTGACAGCAACTCCTGGGATGCAGTACAAGCGAACATCACTATTAACGACAGTGGGCTCCAGTCATTACTAAATGACTTGTATCAAGAAGCTGTGTCTCACGCAGCCGCAAAAACTCAGCGATCACTCATTCAGTACAACACAAAAAACGAACCTGATGAACGGCAGTATGAACAGTACGCCACTGAGTTGTTTGCTGCAATTGGTATGCGCCATGTATTTGCGATGCTTGATCACTCTCGCTCCCTAGTTCAGCGCATGATGCGTAACGCTAGAAAGCGGTTTGATAGCGTTCCTGAGCGTATTGATTACTTTACCCGGCTGTGGAAAGAAAGCACTGTATACCGGGCGCAGACGGCTTCAGAGACAGAGTTGTTAATTAGTACTGAGTTTGGTAGTGATTTAGGGGCGCAAGCGTTTCAGTTGAGTACAAATCAAATTGTTATGAAGCAGTGGGATGCTACGTCGGATATGCATACCCGATCTTCTCATGCTACCGCTAATGGTCAGTGGCAACGGCTACAAGATCAGTTTGAAGTGGGTGGATATAAAGCCCGGTATCCAGGTGACGTTTTTTTACCTTTAAAAGAAAAAGTTAGATGTCGATGTTTTGCTAAATATACTGTTGAGAAATGAAATCTAATTACGCAGCAACATTCTTTTTTTGTTTTTTGATTATTTTACTTTCAGCAACACTTACTTTGTTGATATTATTTGATACCGTATATCCCCCGTTAGTAGAATATATTTTATTTGGGGCGTGCTTAATGTTAATTTTTGTTTGCGTTATTTTTGTTTTTAAATTAAGCTAGAAGTCATAATGAAAGATGTGATACAGTTTGTGTTTAATATGGTTTACGCTGGATCGGTCACTTTTGCCTGTTTTTATGATTGGTGGTTTGGGTTATTAGTTGCATTGTTTTTCATATCTATTGGGCTGAGTTACCCAAAACTGTATAAATAAGCACGTTTAATGGAATATTGGGTAGGATTCTTTCTTGGCGCAATTTGGGCTACCGTAAGTATCTTTGTGATAAGTGTCTGTTTAGCTTATGCCGAAAACTTTAAAGCTGCCAATGAAATGATTAGTGATTTAATTGATAAGTTTAAAAAAACGTTATGGCTTTTTTAGAAAAAGACCTTGAGTTGACAGAATAAGCATTATTTAAAATAGACTAATGGACACATTTGATTTAGAAACAATTAGAGGCGCACGCCTTTTAGAGCAAGAACGTCAAGAAATTTTAGCTCAAGAGCGGGAACGCATAAAACTTGCTAGAAATGGATGGGAAGAATCTTTCCCGGAAACTGTTAACACAAGAGAGGGTGAATTGACGATGGGTGAGCACGCATTTGAGCTGTATAAGAAAGGCGAGGTGATTGCTAGAATAAGATTGAAAAAGTGAGTAAAGTAAACAAAATAGTGCTTACTGAAAAATACGCCAACAGCATTGATTATGTGCTGGGAGAAACGGTATATCTTAAAATTGATTCAGATCAATTAGAAAGAATTGTTGCCTCTATTGCGATTAGAGCAACTGGTAACTTATACGAATTATCGCAAGGCACTAAAGCTTCCTTTCATTATTCGTTTGAAATCAGTCAAGAAAAAGATGTTGTTAAAAAAACGGAAGAATGAAAGGTGAGCCAAAACCCTCTTCACTACAAAATACTCAAATGGCTAATAACAACGATCGGTATTTAAAGCTGTACCAGTCTATTATGATGAGCGCAATCTTATAGCTAATATTTCTCCCTCTTTCATTAGCAATTAATCACTATTTTTTAGTATACTTGAGTATACAGTAAACATTTAGATAAAGACAAATTGGCAGTTAGGCGATTTGTTTCCTTAAAGAAAGAATAACCCGTATTGCGGTGCAAGACGAATACTTAAAGAAAAGTATGGGCACCGTCGTGAAAGACCTCGATGACAGTGATCGTATTGTCAAAGGAGTTTTTTCTCGACTCAACGTTTGGGATTACGATAAAGAGTTACTTCCAGATGGAGCCTATACAAAAACAATTAAAGAGCGTGGTCCAAAAGGCAGTGATGAAATATTTCATTTGCTAGACCATGATCGGCGTAAAGGTATTGCTGCCATCCAGGAGCTGTACGTAGAAGGCGACGAGCTTATTTACGTTTCTCAGTTTGGCGACCACACCAACGGGCTAGATGCCTACAAAATGGTGCGGGCAAAAATTATCAAGCAGCACAGCGTAGGCATTGTTCCTGTTCGCTCTAAAATTCGCCAAGAATCACAAGGTAGAGTATTAGGAGAGGTAAAGTTGTTAGAGGGAAGTTGTCTCCAGTTCCTGGGCGCCAACAAGCACACCCCAGTACTAGAAGTGAAGAGTGTTGGTGGGGCAAAGGAAATGCTGTACCGATACGAAGAGCTGCAAGATTTGCAAAAAGCCCTGAGAGACGAAACGTTTACCGACGAAACTTTTGAGTTATTAGAAGCTAAATATAAATCACTTGATTCTGAGTTCACCAAGCTCTTAGAGGGACTTGGAAAACCTTCCACAAAGCCGGATGACAATCCAGATTCCACTTTGCCGGTTGATGAAGAAAAAGAATTAAGTGGCTTGTTAGAGCTAATTCAATTAAAATCACTTGAACAAAATTTACTATGTCTGAAGTAATAGAAAAAATCGAGAAAGAGATTATGGCTCTTAATGACAACCTTTCTAAAGCTGCCAAAGCAGCTGCTCAAGAAGAGGTAAAGTCGTACACCGATGAGCTAAAGGAGAAGTTGAAAAACTATCATGCTGAGTCCCAAAAGCTAGCTGATTCAGTAACAAAGCTTGAGGAAGAAAAAGCTGAACTGCAAAAATCGCTTGGCGCTAACGCTGAAACCATTAAAAAATACGGTGAGCAGCTTTCTCAGTTAGAGGTCAATCTTAAAAGCGCCCGTCGCCAATCCCGCATTGAAAGTATTAGCGACATCATGCAGAAAAGAATCAAAGATGTTGCTGAGCGAGAGGAAGATCCTATCGACCTTAAAGCTTTGATGAAATCTTCTGTAGGCCGGACTGTAGAAGTTCCACTAGGCAAGGAGTTCTCTAGACTGTACGATATGTCTTACAATGCTGAAGAGCGACAAAAAGCAATTGTAGCATATTCCACCAACCTGGTTAATGATCGTGTGGCTGAGGCAAGTGAAATTAAGTACCAACCCTTCCGCCGGGAGCATATTCGCCCCTTTATTGACCGTGGAGGAGTGACAAGCTCCAACTATTACGGCTACGGCAAGGTGACTGTACGTAATGATAATACTGAGTTCACCTCTGATGTAGGGGCTGCCACCAAAACAGATATGACTGTTGCTTGGGCGGAAGAAAAAGTTAAGGATATTCGTCAATCTACGGATGTGGCACGAAACGCTTTAGACGATATTCCAGGATTTGCCACCTTTATGACTGGACAGCTTCGCGAAATGTACATGAGTAAACTGGATACCATGATACTAAAAGGTACAGGTACTGGCGAAGAATGGACAGGCTTGTTTACTGGAGCATCTAATTGGAATCGCCAGTTGATGCAAGTGGCGGCAGCTAATGACTACGAAGTGCTAGTAAACGCAGCAGCGCAAGGTTCAGTGCTACATTTTCAGCCAACGTTGGCATTTGTGGGTGTGAATGATTTTTTCAATATGTCTATAACTCGTTCTCAAGAGCGATATTTGTTGTATGAGCGATTAGGTATAGACCCTACTCGCCAACTACAAATCATTCCAACCACAGCAATGGATGACGACGAGTTTTTAGTAATTGATCCGTTAAATGCTACTGAATTCATTGACCGCTTAGATATGAGCTTTGAAATCTCTACTGAGAACAAAGATAACTATGATAAGCGAATGGCAACAATTGCCATCAATGGGCGATACGCCTTGCCGTCATTCTTCACTGGCGCAATGGTAAAAGGAACATTCTCTGCTGCCAAAACTGCTTTTGCAGCTTAATTAACATTCGCTCACGATCACTTGGTTGTAATCGTGAGTTTAACTCCAATACTATGATTAAAGCAAAATTGAATTACGCGCTTCGCACTAATTATCAAGGCGAGAAAGATGATGTTATCGAGATAAAAGAAGAGGACTTTTACTCTTTGAAAGGTAACGGTATGGTGGTGGAGGCAACCGAAGAAGATATTGAAGCCGCCAAAGAGCGCATTGCTAAAGCGAAAGAACTAAAAGAAGAGGGGCAAACCAAAGAGTTCAAAGAACAGGGTGAGACGAAGGTAAAACGCGGTCGCCCTAAAAAAGAAGAAGAGTAGTCTATGATTGCGTTACGCAGTACTAAGCGGTATAGTTCTAAGGTTGGTTCTTGCGAGGTAGTTGCCTTGCAAGAACGCTACCCTTTGGAGCCTTCTGAGATTGCTTCTCACGTAGGCTTGTCGTTTGACTGCAATACGCATCAAGACATTCTACAGTCTTTGCTTATCTCAGCGATTGAGTCGCTTGAAAAAAAAGAAGGTATTGGCTACATCAAAGCTGAGCGGCTAATTACGTATGAGCAGTTAGGCACTAAGCCTTTTATTCCAATTACCCCAGTAGACAGCATTACAAGTCTAACAGTTTGGGATGGAACAGCAAGCATATTGCTTAATCCTGTTCAATACAGTTCTTTCGATAATCGACTATACGTTGAAGCTGGGCATGAAAACTGTCAGGCAGAGCTGCGAATAGTTGCTGGGTACGATCCTGAAGCATTGCCTGAATTACGCAGAAGCCAGCTTTTAACCGAAATAACTCGCCGCTTTCATGCTTAGCCCATTATTATACGATCAGGTAGATCAAGAAGTGGTAACGCTACTTAAGCAGCAACGCATAGAAGATAGTGCTGGCGGGCATCAAGTCAATTGGGTGACAGATCGGTTTGGTACGGCCAAGATCATTCATGGAGCAAGCGTAAACGCACTGATTTTCCAAAAGATAGATTTTATCTACCAGCTCGATGCATTATTTACCGTGTGTAGCTATGATCCTGAAGTCTGGGTTAACCGGAAGATTCGCTATAAAGACAAAGATTATACCGTACATGCAGTGAAGCCTAAGAAGAGCAAGCATATGTACAAAGTAACTTTGGTATGTTACGCTTAAAAGTGACTAAAAACACAGCTAATAAGAAGTTGGTGCAGTTTGTGGATACCACTGGTGCCCGAATGATTGCTTTAGTTGGACTACTCGCTAATAAAGGTGTGGGTATTGCCAGGGTATTTGCTCCAGTTGAATTCGGAAACCTTCGCTCAGAGATCATAGAAAAACAGGTTGGTGGTACTGGATTACTTCGCCGGATCATTAGTCAACGATTTTACAGTGCTTCACTTGAGTTTGGGCAGAAGCGTTACCGACGAGGACCACAAAAAGGTAAGATTATCCGGTTTATGAAGCCAATGGCTGATAAGCTTAATGAACAGCTACCCACATTAATGAAAAATGCTTTTCGATTGTGAGTCTTGAGATACTAACATTTTCTACGCAGCAATTACTGTATGATGCTTTAACTACTAAAGGATTAAAAGTGTCGGATTTTCTCAGCATGAAAGGTGATCCTCCGTGGGTGGCAATTAACGATATTAGCCAGAACCCAGC
>CAKZYJ010000329.1 GCA_937884755.1 uncultured Flammeovirgaceae bacterium | reverse complement strand
AGATAAAATATCACTAGCAGTGCGTTGAGAAATTGCTTGAGCAAAATCAGTATCTTGAATACGGCTTTGTGACGCAGCAATGTTAATTACGCTGTTTGTATTGCTGCGTATTGACTGTTCAAATAGATTTTGACTACGTAGAAGCTTTTCAGTAAAGCGGAAGTTCTCTCCCGAATTGGTCGATTGGTTTTCTACCAGAATCTTCTCCTGGGGCACGCCCCGTTTCAGGGCAATATCGCAGAACAAATCTGCTTCACTTTGATCCCATAACCCTTCGGTAAGTCGGCCTAACCCACCGGAGAAGATCAGCCAGGGAGCTAGGCTTTCTTCCCACATATCTACGGCCCGCTCGGCTACGCGGGTGTCATGACTACCCAGCACCAGTATGGCATCTGAAGGGGCTACCTGATGCTGCATATGGTGGAAATCCCAGATCACCTGAGTGGCATTCTCTACGTCTAAAGGCATTATTGAGCATTTGAGGTTAACTGTCGGTAAGGTTACTAAATTATCAACAAAATCTTTTCAAGTTTAACCAACAATTGCATTCCTGACTAGCTTATCCAATCAGAGACATCATAACTTTTTGACTGATGAAACCACTACAACAACAAACTGCCATTGTTACTGGGGCCAGTTCAGGAATAGGGCAGGGCATTACTATTGCTTTGGCCAAAGAAGGCTCCCGGGTTTGTATTAACTACCATAGCTCAGAAAAGGGGGCGAAAGAAACGTTAGATCAGATTTGTGAAGACGGCAGCGACGGCTTCATTCAGCAGGCGGATGTGAGTGAGCCCAAGGAAGTGGAAGAAATATTTGACAAGGCCATTAGCCCTGGAACCATAAAAACCGATATTAACCGAGATGCCTGGGAATGGATAGAAATATAGTAGTTTTGAGTTCAGAGTTACAGGTTAGGAGTTCACAGTTTTGAGTTCTGAGTTTGGGGTTTGGAAAAGTGAAATTAGCGTACGTTGAAATTTGTAGATTTGACCACGCAGTGGCCGCCAGTGACCAGTGGCTAGTAGCCATCGAGCAATTGAACCATCGAGCAATCGAGTAACTTAACCAACAATAATTTTGAAAGAACATATCGCTTCCGGTTATCCGCCTATAGAGAATTACGGCGTAGTGGGCAATCTGCATACCGTTGCTTTGGTAGGTATTCATGGCTCCATTGATTTCATGTGTTTTCCTCGCTTCGATTCTCCCTCCATCTTTGCTTCGCTGCTGGATAAAAATAAAGGGGGGAGCTTCCAGATTACTCCGGAACTAGATGATGTGGACCATAAGCAGATGTACCTGCCTGACACCAATATTCTACTTAGTCGCTTTCTGGCGTACGATGGTATGGTAGAAATCACCGACTTTATGCCGGTACGGGAAATTGAGCAGGAGTGTGTGCTTATTCGGAAGGTGACTGTTATCCGAGGGGAGGTGAAACTCAAGATGAACTGCGCTCCCCGTTTCGACTACGCTCGGGCTGACCATGAGGTAAGTCAGCATGACGAAAATGAGGTGGTTTTTACCAGTCAGGGCGACGATGGAACGATCTGTAAATTACTGAGTGATGTCCCTCTACAGGTAGAGGAAAAAGATGCTAAAGCGGAGTTTACACTCAAAGAAAAAGAGTCAGTACACTTTCTGTTGATTGCGCTCTCGGATGGTTCGCGAGAACTACCCTTTGAGGATCAGTTGGATGCTTTTGTGGATAAGAGTTTTACCGAAACTCTCAACTACTGGAAAAAGTGGGTCGGAAAATCATCGTACAAAGGCCGGTGGATGGACATGGTGCACCGTTCGGCCCTAACACTTAAACTACTGACTTCGCACGATTTTGGTTCGCCCGTAGCCGCGGCCACTTTTGGCCTGCCCGAGGAGGTAGGAGGGACCCGCAATTGGGATTATCGATACACCTGGATTCGGGATGCTGCTTTTACCATGTTTGCCTTTATTCGGCTGGGTTTCAACAAAGAGGTAAGTAATTTTGGACGTTGGGTTTTAAAACAGTTTGAAAAAAATATTGACGAAGAGCATAAGTTGCAGCTTATGTATAGTATCTCGGGTGAATCGGAACTGACGGAAGAGGAGCTAGATCATCTGGAGGGTTATCGCCAGTCTCGTCCGGTGCGGATTGGCAACGGAGCCTACGACCAAAAGCAACTGGATATTTATGGAGAACTGATGGATAGTATTTATCTCTTCGATAAGTACGGTGAGCCGATTACCTATCATTTCTGGGAGAAACTGGTGCCCCTGATCAATTATGTATGTGAGCACTGGCAGGATACTGATCACGGAATTTGGGAAATACGAGCCGAGCAGGTGGAGTTTCTCTATTCCCGGGTAATGTGTTGGGTAGCTTTAGATCGGGCTATCCGCTTGGCTGAGAAACGCTCCTTTCCCTACGACTGGGATTACTGGCGCTCTACCCGAAGCAAAATATTCGAGGATGTATATTACAACTTCTGGGATGATGAACTACAGTCGTTTGTACAGTATAAAGGAGCTAAGACCCTGGATGCTTCCACGCTACTCATGCCAATGGTACGTTTTATCAGTCCCTACGATCCTCGCTGGAGAAAAACATTAGAGGCCATTGAGAAGGAATTAGTAACCGAAACTCTGGTGTATCGCTACAATAATGATAAGTCGGACGATGGTATTGAGGGCGACGAGGGTACCTTCTCGATGTGCTCTTTCTGGTACGTAGAGTGTTTGTGCCGGGGCGGGCAGTTGGAAAAGGCTCGGCTATACTTCGAGAAAATGCTGGGCTACGCCAATCATCTCGGGTTATACGCCGAAGAGATTGGGTTGCGTGGTGAGCAGCTAGGAAATTTTCCTCAGGCATTCACCCATCTGGGCTTGATTAGTGCGGCCTTTACGCTCAACCGGGCATTAGAAAAGGCGAAGAAGAGCTAAACGATAGGTCTGTTGCTAAATGGTAAGTGAGATTACTCTCGTAATCTGAATCTTCGTATCTTTTCCCAATGAATATGCTACCAAGTCTTCTGCTTTTGATTGGGTTGACGATTGTCCAGGCTGTCGCGCTAGCTCAGCCAGCCGTAACTTTTCATGCTGATTTTGAGGGAGGTAGCTTAGGTGAGGTTACGAGAGTAGGCGAAAGTCACTGGCGTTGTGCCGTGAAAGGAGAATCGGACTGGGACAATCGCAACCGACAGGCTAGTTGGTACTACTTTCGGATGCAAGGTGCCAAAGATCAAACTATTACGCTTGAACTGACCAAACTGCTGGGAGAGTACAATTTTAAGCCGGGTGCCCACGCCATTAGGGCCGGAACCCGCCCGGTGATAAGCTATGACCGGACCGACTGGCGACACTTAACTGATGATGAAGTGAGCTGGAATGAAAAAGCCACTGAACTTATTCTGAACTTTACCCCTGAGCGAGATACCATTTGGGTAGCCCACCTACCGCCTTATCTTCCATCAGATTTAGAGAATCTGCTGGCTGCCTATCAGGATCACCCTCTCATGACCAAGAAAAGCATCGGAAAAACTCCGCAGGGCCGAAAAATGTGGCAATTGACCGTCACCAATCCCGAAGCTCAGACCGAAGATAAAAAAGAGGTATGGCTCATGGCCCGACAACACTCCTGGGAGGCTGGAACCTCTTGGGCGATGGAGGGCATCATTCGCTATCTGCTAGATTCCGCTCAGGCGAAGGGACTGTTAGATAAAATCACCTTTCAGATTATTCCGATGGGTGACCCCGATGGGGTAGCCCGGGGCGGGGTACGGTTTAACGAGTTCGGTCACGATGTAAATCGTAACTGGGATTTGGTCATTGCGGAAGAGATGCCCGAAATTCAAGCCCATAAAGCTGCTGTCACCCAGCAGGCAGGTCAAATTGATTTGTTCGTTACGTTGCACAATACTGAGCTCGCTGATTACTTACAGGGTCCGGATTTACCGGTAGGTCAGAAACTTTGGCAAGCAATGGTAGACAACACCTCCTTTGAATCGAATGAAGGGATACGACCTATGCCCCACACTACTACCGCCGGAAAGAAGGGGCGTATGACGGTAAACCAAGCACTATGGGCTGAGTACCAGATACCGGCTTATCTAATGGAGTTGAAGATACAGCACGTAAAAAAACTACCGGGTCGTCGCCTGCCTCCCGACTGGCGGGAATTGGGTCGGGGGCTGGTAAAATCAATTGCTGAGGTGCTGCTTGAGAAACCATGAACCGCAATCTTCGAATCCAGGAATACCTCTCATTAGGCTATATCTACTTATTAGCACTGGGTATTCTCAGTGACACAATTTACTATCGGTTTTTAGGAATTACCATTCTGGAATACTCCGGTATTCAGGATGTGCTGCTCAGCCCAATTGTACTGCTAACTTCCAACTTTATTGTTCCGATTTCTCTGGTGGTGTTAATCGGAATCTTTTATTTATGGACATTTAAACTGGCTCCGCAGATGCACCTTCGGTATCGGGAGAAGCGTTGGTATCGAAAACTAAACAACATCGAGAGATTGGACAAGAAATACGCCACTCCAACGCCGCCTAATACTATTGCAACCTTTGTTGCTATGGCCGTTCTGATATTTTACTTGGGTATCGGGGTGGGAAGAGGCAATAAAGTGCGTAACCAGATTAAGAGCAATGACATTGAAGCCAGCTATAAAGTACTATTTCATACTGGCGAAGAAGAGAGCGTAAAAGTAGTGGGCCAAAACAGCCTATATCTATTTTACATCGGCGAGAGCGATACCGAGCTAATCATTGCCCCCATTGAAAACAATATCAAAAAAATCATTCAGCTAGAAGAAGACAATTAGCTGTGTACGTTTTTCTAATCGTACTTTTAGTGGTATATATTCATACGTTTTACCTGGCTGAAGGGACTATAGATATTTATTGGCGCCGGATTTTCTACCCTATTAATTTGATTATCAGTAAGTTAAAAATCAATCAAGGCTGCTTTGGCTAACCCGGTGGATGCTTTACGAGACGAATAGTAAGTTCTCTCTAGGATGATACAGTTGCGGAATACTCCAAAGGAGTTTTGCCATACTGCTTCTGGAAAGCTTTGGTGAAGTAAGAAAGATCTGAAAAGCCTACTCGGAAGGCCTCTTCGCCTACGATGCCCGCGCCCAGCGCCGACAAGTTAGCCGCATGCTTATTTTTCTTTCTTTTCTTATCTTTTGAGCTATAAAGACTATTTTAAGTAAATTCCAGAATGACAAAATGAACATACCTAAACTAGGGAAAGCTTCATTAGCTTTATTGTCATTTACTACTGTAACCTCTGCGGACGTACTGACAGGTGGGTTGGGTACGCTGGCCACTACATTAGGGCTTACTTCAACTATTTCTGAGACCTTAAACAATATGCTTAAGGGGGTAGGCTTGGGGCTACTAACCCATCAGGTTGCTAAGTCTATCGACCAGCAAACCGAAGGAAACCAGCGCTTGGAAGATGCATTTGACAAGGCAGTATCTAATACCCTAGCCTCAGTGAAGAGAGATTTCTTTGAAGATGAGTACCAGATACGCCTGAAAAAACGAATAGACTATTGGTTAGGGAGTGGTGTGCCACCCGAAAGTATATTGCAGCAAAAGATACTGGAAAACCATTTCTTTACTCCTCTCTACCAGGCACTGACGGAAGAAGAGACAATTAAGAAGATAATCGATAGTAATCAGCAACTGCATCCGACAGACTTTATCGAGGCCATCCTGAAAGAAAAGAATATTAAGCTGCCAAGCTATAAAGCCGAACAGCAGCCCCTGATTATAAAAACTTTAGCTGAAGGTTTTCGGGAACGGTTTCTGTATTACTTGAGCCAAGAACTGAAAGCCAACCCAGCCGCTAATACCCACTACCACACCCAACTTCTTCATTGGGCAGTAGCTCAACTGGAAAGTATGGGTGCGGGTATTCAGCAGAATCGAGATAGTTTGCTAACCCTGCTGGATTATGCCCAGCACCAGAACTTGGACTTACAGGTAATTTTTAGCCAAAATAAAACCACCAACCAACTTCTACAGGAACTGCAGAAAGAACTGGCTAGCTACCGAGAGCCGATTCTAACAACGTATAAAGTCAGAAGAACCGATATCCGAGATCAGTTTACCAACCAAAGTCTGTATACCAACTTTTACGGACGAGAAGAAGAACTAGAGCACCTGCAACAGTTTTTGGAAGATGAACGAATATTTTGCTGGTATATGCTCAGTGGCGAAGGTGGAGTGGGAAAGAGCCGACTAGCTAACCAACTTTGCCTGTTTGCCGAAGAAATAGGCTGGAGAGCAGACTTTGTAAATCCCAAAGATGATCCAGATTTTATATGGGGTCGATTCCGACCGCGAACCAACTTTCTGATTGTATTTGACTACGTAAAAGCTCAGCTAAACGAGGTGGCGGCGATACTAAAAGCATTAACTACATCCGACGAGGCATTAGACCGTAAAGTACGTGTGTTGTTGGTTGATCGGGATTATGATCAAGATATGATCCGATCTTTAAGTAGCAATAAAACACGGTACAACTATCATACTTATAGCTCTCAAGCCACTGTAGATAGAAAAACTACAAGCCCGTGATACAGAAACCATCCCCCAGGAGAAACCTTATCGATTAGAAGCATTAGCCGATGATGCCCGTTGGAGTATTATCAAGCAGATGATAGAGGGAAGCCCCCACGAAGAAAGTATCCTCAATAGCCGGGAAGAAATTATGCAGCAGTTAGACCAGCAAGATCGTTTGAAACGACCCTTATTTGCCTTTTTTACGGGTATTGCTCTGGCGGAAGGAGCTGATATTAATGACTGGAATGTGAACGATAACCTAGGGTACCATGTCCAACGACAGGAAGATAAAATCTGGAGCCATTCTGTGCTATGGAATGAACAAAATGCATTCAGCCTTAAAAACCTGATTTGGCTCGCTACTCTTGCCGAGTACCTTACTTACGATGAAATCAAATTACTCGTTAATGATTACGAGGACTTGTTTGAGTTTGATCGCCCTAAACTATCCCGAACCGATTTTAAGGAAATAAAAAGGCTATTTACAGCGTTTGACCAAGATAGTAGCAATGAAAATGCTGGAAGCTACCCCGGTATAAAACCGGACTTATTGGGGGAGTACTTCATTGTAAGCCCTTTAGAAGCGATAGGCGAAGAAGATGCTGACCAGGAACTTATTCCGGTATTATTGACCGCAGCTTGGCAGGTATGCCCCCAACGGATATGGTGGATGACTTTTCTGACATTTCTCAATTTTCGTGAATCTAAAGGATTTATATGGATGCTAGACTGGCTTTTTCAATTTGACCCAAATGAGGACAGTAATCTTACCGAAAATCTAGGAACGCTTTTCATGTTAATCGGCGTGTTTAGACGAACGAATGATGAGCAAGAAGCCGAGAAGTGCTTTCTTAAAGCTATTGAGTTGGGAAACGTGGATGCCATCAATAGCTTAGCAGTTTTTTACAAGGATCAGGATAAAATACAAGAGGCTGAGGAGTATTACCTAAAAGCTATCAGGCATGGGGATGATAAGTCACTATTTGGTCTAGGACTATTATATAAACAGCAAGGTAAACTTCAAGAAGCAGAGCAATATTATCTGAAAGCTATCGATCAGGGGAATAAAGATGCCATAAACAATATTGGAGTTCTTTATCAGCGGCTAGGAAATATCCGAGAAGCTGAACGATATTTTTTGAAAGCTATTGAGCGAGGAGAGGTTGAAGCGTTAAATAATTTAGGAGGACTTTATATTGATCAAGGAAAAATGCAGGAAGCTGAGCAAAGTTTTCTTGAAGCTGTTGGGAAAAGGTCGATAAGGGCTTTATATAACCTAGGTTTTTTTTACGAACAGATAGGTAAACTACAACTTGCCGAAGAGTATTATCTCAAAGCTATTGGTCAAGGATTTTCAGATGCCTTAAATGGTTTAGCAAGGCTTTATTTCAATCAGGAGAAAATGATAGATGCTGAACTATACTGGTTGAAAGCTATAGAGCAAGGCCACGTGGACGCATTGTATAACTTAGCACTTACTTGTTATCATCGGGAAGAAACACAAGAAGCAGAACGATACTGGTTGAGAGCTAGTGAGCAAGGACATGCACAGGCATCATTTAATCTTGGAGTACTTTATAAAAAACAGGATAGATTCTATGAAGCAGAGCAGTATTATCAAAGAGCTGCTGAGAAGGGATACGTAGATGCTCTTGATGGGCTAGCAACACTTTATCATGAACAAAATAAACCTTTAGAAGCAGAACAATATTGGTTAGAGGCTATTGAACGAGGGCATGTAGAATCGTTGTATAATTTAGCTATCCTTTATGAGGATCAAAAAAAACTACAATTAGCTGAAAGGTATTATCTTAAAGCTGTTGAAAAGGGGAATGCAAAGGCATCAAACAATTTAGCTATGTTCTATCAGGATCAAGAGAAAAACCAAGAAGCAGAGCAGTACTATTTGAAAGCTATCGATAAAGGTATTACTACAGCAATCTTTAATCGGTAATGGGTCAAAGTAGTTTTTATAGTTATCTTTGTCAGAAACGTATGATTGT
>CAKZYJ010000328.1 GCA_937884755.1 uncultured Flammeovirgaceae bacterium | reverse complement strand
CCTAATGGTTTCTCGCTGGTAGTCAGCGTGGCTAGCGTCTTCGACAAATTTAGCGTGGGTAGTACCGACTGGAATCTGGGGGAACGTACGTTCTGGACGGTAGCCCTGCTGGGGATATTTCACTTTCTGGCTATGTACTCCAGCGACCAGAATATTATTCAACGTTACGTAGCGGCACGCAGCACCCAAGAGGCTAAAAAAGCAACCATTATCTACTCGGTAGTAGCTTTACCTACTTGGGCGCTATTCTTCTTTATCGGGACTACACTGTTCGTATTTTACACTGTCTTTCCCGACAATACAATAAACCAACTGGAAGCCGATCAGGTATTTCCCTACTTCATTCTAACAAACTTACCTACCGGGGTGGCCGGGTTAGTTTTAGCAGCAGTGCTTGCCGCTGGTATGTCTACGCTGGATTCAAGTATTAACGCTATTGCTACCGTCTCGGTAATTGACATATTTAAGCCTTACTGGTTGAAAAATCGTAGCGACAGGACCTACCTGCGAGTGGCTCGCTTCATTGCCATCGGCGTTTCGTTGCTGATGGTGAGTGGAGCCGTCTTCTTCTCGGCTATTGAAAAGGAGAGTGTTAATGATCTGAGTTGGATTGTTGCTTCAGTATTCGGAGGGTGCCTGGTAGGTCTGTTTTTATTGGGATTCTTTACCACTCGGGTGGGCTACCGAGCGGCGTTAATCGCTTTACTTATTTCAATTACCGTGAATGTTTACTTAGGACTAGGTTTAGCCGGATGTCTTCCCGAAGCCTGGACATTGAATGTGCAATCGTACTGGGTAGGAGTAATTGTAAATTTACTCTTTATCGGTCTGGCTTATTTACTTAGTTTTATCTTTACGCATCAGCAGGGCTTAGCCGGACTAACGGTCTGGACCATGCCCGCTAAAAACCAACAGACTTCCGAACAACATGTCCGATAATCCACTATCAAATCTACACGGCATCGTTCCACCATTGGTCACTCCACTGACCAATAAGTACGAATTAGATCAGTCAGCCTTTTCTAAACTACTCACCCATGTGATTGACGGAGGTGTACACGGCTTGTTTGTGCTAGGCACCACTGGTGAAGCCCCCAGCTTAACGGAAAGTGTTAAACTAAAACTGTTAGAGCAAATGGGTAAAGAAGTAGGTTCTCAGATTCCCTGGCTGGTAGGTAAAAAGGATAAGTCATTGGGAAGAGCATTTGCCTGGGCAAACCAAGCGGAAAGATGGGGAGATAACGCTGTGGTAGCTGAGCCGACTTAAAATTTACAGACCAATCATGACGCTCTTTATCAATTCTCTGAGCAGCTGGCTACCGAGAGTCCTTTGCCGCTATTTCTCTACGAAATACCTAGCCATACCCACAACCGGCTCAACCGGGATACCATCATTTCCTTACTTCAACTGCCTAATGTAGTAGGCTACAAGGATAGCACCGCCGACGTTATGCACTTTCACTGGCTTTATCAGCAAATTGCCGAGATGGATCAGCCGTATCCGTATTTCCTCGGACCAGAGGAGCTGTTGCTAGAAACCACCCTGCTGGGTGCCAGCGGCGGAGTAAACGGCGGTGCTAATATTTTTCCTGAGCTGTATGTCCAGTTGTACGAAGCAGTGAAGCAAGCAGAGATTGAAACGGCAAAAGCGCTACATCAAAAAGTGATGCAGGTGAGCCGGTTTCTGTATCAAACTGGAACCGCCGTTACCGCAGGTATTAAGTTCGCCCTAGCCGAACTTGGCATCGGAAACGGATTGGTTGCCCCTCCCCAACTTAATTTAACGAGTGAAGAAAAAGGGCACCTACGCGAGTTTTTACAAGAATTCACCAAGACACTTGAGAAGCATGAGTGATACAATATCCACTGATTTAAAAAACCTTCTAAATCTACTGCAAGTAGAACGAGAACAAGGTAAAAAGGTCGTTTTTACTAACGGTTGCTTTGATATTCTGCACCGGGGGCACGCAACCTACCTACGAGCCGCTCGCGACCTGGGCGACTTACTGGTGGTGGGAGTGAATACTGATGCCTCGGTCAAACGACTCAAAGGTGAGAGTCGCCCCATCAATAACGAAGACGACCGGGCCTATCTGTTGGAAAGCTTGGCTTGCGTAGACTACGTCATCAAGTTCGGCGAGGATACCCCTCACGAATTGCTCTCCCATATCCGACCGGATATTCTAGTGAAGGGTGGCGATTACAAAGTGGAAGAAGTAGTGGGTAGAGAATTCGCTGAAGAAGTAATTTTGATTGACTTTGTGGATGGCTACTCTACTACCAAGACCATCCAACGGATGAAGGAGACTGAAAACTAACCGTCATGAAGACTCCCCTACTGGAATTGTTTCAGAGAATTACCTCCCTCCAGGTGGGAGTAATCGGTGATTTTGCGGTAGACGTCTATTATCCTATTGAGAAAGATACCGGAGAGCTTTCGTTAGAAACCGGAAAGATCGTGCACCGCGGCGGGAACATCCGTACTTCGCTGGGTGCAGCCGGAAATGTGGTGAATAACTTCCGGGCATTAGGAGTTTCGGACATAAGCGTTTTCGGAATTAGAAACGAAGACCTTTGGGGCCGGGAGCTACTCCATTTATTACATCAGCAAGGGGTGAACACGGATGGTTTGCTCGTTCAGGGAGATAATTGGCAGAGCTGCGCTTACGTGAAACCCATGATGGACAAGGAAGAAGACCACCGCTTGGACTTTGGTTCGTACAACGAGACAGATGCTAACCTACTTAACCAGGTTTTAGAAAAAATAGTAGACGCATTACCCAAGCTGGATATTCTGCTAATCAACCAGCAATTTATCAAGCCTCTACTCAATGCCGATGCTATCAAGCAACTCAATCAGTTATCACAACAATTTACGCAATGCTTGTTCCTAGCTGATTTAAGAAATTTGGGTCAGCACATCCACCACATCACTTTAAAAGCCAACACCGTGGAAACCGCCCGCACACTAGGAATTACGGATTTTGACGAACGCCATACCGAACAATGTATTGAGTTCGCCCAAGCCCTGAACCGAAAGCAAAATGCACCGGTATTACTGACCCGAGGTGCCTACGGGATGATCTACTGCGAAGGAGATAAGGTAGCGTCAATTTCAGGTATTTGGCACGATGGGGAAATTGACTCAGTAGGCGCGGGAGATACTGCCATCAGCACTTTTGCCACCTGCCAAGCAGCTCAGGCAAATATAGATGATTGTCTGACTATCGCTAATGCGGCTTCAGCGGTAACCGTTCGCAAACTATACCAGACCGGCATGGCTAACCCTCAAGAAATTCAATCCTTGCTGGGTGATTGTAGCTACGTTCATTATCCGTATCTGGCAGCTCACCCCGAGAACGCTAAGTTTTACCCTAATACTGCCATTGAGATTGTAGAAGACTACTCACCGAAGGTTACTACCAAATATGTGATGATGGACCACGACGGCACCATCTCTGTATTACGCGAAGGCTGGGAATCTCTGATGCAGCCGTTAATGCTGCGGAGTATTGCGGGTGAAGCTTTGCCCAACTTAAGCCAGAAAGCAAAAAAAGAACTTAGTGAGAAAATAGATCAACTGATTAGTCAGACTACCGGTGCTCCTACCATTGTTCAGATGGAAGGGCTAGTTGATCTGGTTCACCGGGAAGGTTACATAGCTCTACCCGAAATCAAATCTGCTGAAGATTACAAGCAACAGTTCTTAGAATTACTCAACGAAAAAGTAGCGGAGCGTACCGGCCGATTTCAACGAGGTGAGTTAAACACAGATGACCTGACCATCAAGAGTGTGCTTCCGTTTCTACAACAACTCACGAAGGCTTCCGTAGAGCTTTATCTGGCTAGCGGCACCGATGAAGCTAATGTGGTGGAAGAAGCAAACACGTTGGGCTACGCATCCTGGTTTGGTGGTATTCACGGTGCCCGTCCGAACGGAGAAAGTGCCAAACGAAAAGTGCTGCGCTATCTGCTGAATGAACAAGACGCTAAGCCCGAAGAGATCGTAGTCATTGGCGATGGCCCCTCCGAAATTAGAGAAGGACGGAAGGTGGGAGCTTTGTGCATCGGAATTGCTTCCGATGAAGTGCACCGCTACGGCCTTAACCTGTCCAAACGCGAACGGCTGATCCGGGCGGGAGCCCATCTCATCATTCCTGATTTTGCCCAATCGGATGCGCTACTCAATATTATTCTATCTGATTAGACATCAATAACCTAAACTGCTACACCTATGAATCAACGTTTTGCTTGCGTATTCTTATTACTTTTCTCCCCACTATGTACGAATTTCGGCCAAACCTATGCTGAACGTATGAGTTGGAAATCCGACGACCAGGTGATCATTATGCACGTAGATGATGTAAGTATGTCGTATGACTCTAATCAAAGAGCCATTAAAGCGATAGATGGTATTGCTCATTCGGTGCGTGTGATGATGCACTGTCCTTGGGCGTCTAGTTTTATTCGCTACGCCAAAGAAAACCCTGAAGTTGACGCGGGCTTGCACCTCACCCTCACCGCCGAATGGAAAGACTACCGCTGGGAACTACTGATGGCTGTGGGAGCCGAAATTCGGGTGCAAGTAGAGCACGCCAAGGGTATGAGTTACCTACTAGCTTATCTTGATTCCTCCGCGGGCACATTATTTGTCACCGAAAGCGTCCGCAATAATATAAGAATGACCACCTCGCTCGAACCGAAGCAACGGCAAGACAAAGTTGTAGCCTAAAACTAATCCAGCAATGAAACTGCTTCTCTTTCTACTCTTCGCCTTACCGAGCTTCGCTCAGGTTACCGAACCTGATACTACCTTCTATCAACCCATCTCGCTGAAGTACACTACCACTGAGGCTTCGGAAGATCGGCTTTTCCGAAAAGTAGCGGTGAATTACGATGATATTGTTTACGTGCTAGCTAACGATGGCCTATACCGGGTTCTGGATGACCAATTGATTTGTGATATAAGCTACCGCCCCTTAGCCGATAAAATTCCGGTAGACATATCCATTCAGGAAGAAACCGGCTATCTGTATTATCTCTACCCGGATCAGTTTTTGACCAATGCATATGCTGGTAAACCCTACGCTCCTTTACCCGAAGGAAACTACTCCAAATTAGCAGTCAACCGAGATGGCCTGGTACTGGTAGCGGGGAAGAAACATACGGCACTCTACCATGACGGTAGTTGGACAGAATTCTTGAATCCCCTCGGAGAACTTCAATCCATACATTGTTACCAGGGGCTATTTTACGCCCTAACCAGCCGGGGTGTTTTTCGGCTAGCTAACGATTTGTGGGAGCCGATTCATACTGCTCCATCGGTAAATTGCCTAACTTTTCGCGATGATGAAATACTGCTGGGAACTGAGACAGGCTACTACGGTATTTCGGTCGCTGATGGAAAAGTTTCCACTCCAATGGTCGTTCGAGCGCCAGTTCCCCAAATTAGTCAATTGCTACCCACTGCTTCGGGCTTGTGGGCCGCTACTCAGGCGGGAGCGTTCCTACACCAAGCGGATAGTTCATTCCGCTACTTTGCTTCCCGTCGCTGGCTCGATCAGGATGAAGTAATTGACTTAGCTACCGATAGTGAAGGCAACACCTTTCTGTTAGCCCCCACCGGACTAAACCAAATAACTTTCAAACCGATCACTCTAGCGAAGAAAGCTCAATTCTTTGAGAAAAAGATACGACAGCGGCACATTCGTTACGGCTTCATTGCCGAGCTTCGTTTAGCTAAACCTGGCGATATCACCTCCGCCGAGATGATTGATACCGACAACGATGGACTCTGGTCGGCCTTCTATCTGGGCAGTCAAGCGTATCGCTATGCCGTTACCGAAGAAGTTAAAGCCAAACGGAACGCCTGGGAAGCATTTGAAGCCTACGAACGATTGCTTTCGGTGAATCAACTAGAAGGTTTTCCTTCGCGAACTTTTGAACGTAAGGGTTACAAAGTATCCAATCCCGATCGCTGGCGCGACTCTTCCGATCCGGCCTGGGAGTGGAAGGGACACACCAGTAGCGATGAGTTTGTGGCCTACATCTACGTAGCTTCACTTATGGATGAATTTCTGGCGGAAAACACCGAAGAGAAACAACGAGTTGCTGACTTTATTGATACTATTGTCAGTCACATCATCGATAATGACTATTACTTTGTAGATATCGATGGCAAGCCTACCACCTGGGGCCGCTGGAACCCGGAGTATATCAACTGGTACCCACCCACCATTCGCGACCGTCGGCTAGGCAGCCTTACCCTGATTGCCGGACTACAACTAGCGTATGATCTAACCGGTAAAGAGCGATTTAAAACCGAAGCCTACCGGATGATGGATAAGTACGGTTACCTGAATAACATAGAGATTGATATGAACACCATTGCCCCCACTCCGGGCTACGTCCACGAGGGCCACGATATGGGTAGCGGGAGCTGGAACCACTCTGACGATGAAATGGCTTTTTTGACCTACTGGGTCATCCATCACCATGCTTTTAGTGAAGAACTTCGTCAAAAGTACGAACAGGCTATCCGTAACCACTGGGAGATTGAGCGACCGGAGAAAAATCCGGTTTGGAACTTAATTTCTTACGCCACCGAAGGTTCTTTCGACCGGGAAGCTACCATTTGGGCCTTACGAGACTTTCCCCTTGATCTGGTGCGCTACGATACCCAAAACTCCCACCGCCAGGATTTGACTCAGTTAGCTCCTAATTTCAGAAAGCAGGAGACCGGAGAACTGCTGCCCGCCGCTGAACGGCAAATTATGCGCTATAACGCTAATCCATTTCGGATGGACGGTGGCTACGGTGGCCGCTACGAACTGACTGGGGCAGAGTACCTCCTGCCCTACTGGATGGCTCGCTACCTCAATGTAATCAATAGCCCAAAGGACCTATGAAGCTCTCCAGTTTAGCAACCTGTATATTCCTTCTTTTCTATCTGAACGTTACTGCTCAGTCTCCATCAGAGAAGGCCGAATTGCTTATTTTTCCCTACCAGTCGGAACACGTTCATAGCCCGACGGTAGTCAAGCTTTCTAACGGTGATGTACTTGCCGCTTGGTTTCAGGGATCGGGAGAACGCTGGGCCGATGATGTTCGGATTATGGGGGGCCGACTGCCATCCGGGGCGTCAGCCTGGTCGGAACCTTTTTTGATGGCGGATGCTCCAGGCTTTCCAGATGTGAACCCGGTATTATTTGTAGATACTGAGCAGCGGCTGTGGCTGGTCTGGTACACGGTGCTAGCCAATCAATGGGAAACTTCCTTACCCACCTACCGATTAAGTGAAGACTACCTGAACCAGGGGCCACCCAATTGGAATTGGCAAGCCAATCTGCTGGTGAAACCGGGTGATAAAACCGAGCGGGGCATTCAGCCGGGAGATAGTTTTGTAGCTAGTGTCAAGCAGCAAATGAATGAGTACGAAGCCTACTGGCAGCAGGAGTTACTTCCCCAATTACCAGAAAAGGAAATCAAGCGACAGCAACAGCTTTGGCCGCTCTTTCGGCGTTACGTAGACAGTTTGGCCAACGGAGAAAATATGGTAAGAAGTGGGCGCTTACTCAGTAAAGATTCGCCTACCGATACTATCTTAGGCTACCCCATTTCTCGGCGGATAGGCTGGCAAACCAAAAACAAACCGATGATTCTTGGCGACCGAATCATTTTGCCACTGTATTCTGATGGATTGGAAGCCTCCTTGTTTGCTATTACTGACGATAGAGGTGTCCACTGGGACTTTAGCAACCCGGTGGTGGGCGGTATCGGCATTCAGCCCACGATGGCAGTGAAACGGAACGGTACGCTGGTAGCCTATCTGCGGGATAATGGCCCTGCCCCCCAACGGATGCAGCGAACCACTTCTGCTGATCGGGGGAAGACCTGGACCATTGCTCGCGACGCCTCCCTGCCTAATCCGGGAGCTGGCTTTGATATGGTAACGTTGGCTTCAGGGGAATGGCTGATTGTGTATAATGATACGGAAGATGGGCGGCATAGTTTGGCGGTATCTATCAGTGATGATGAGGGCGAAAGCTGGGCGTGGACCCGCCACCTGGAACTAGACGAACGGGGCGAGCAGGCTACCAGTAGCCACTACCCTTCCGTGATTCAGGGGGTTGATGGACAGATACACATAGTATATAGCTACCACCGTAAGGATCAGGAAGAAGCTGCCAAAACCATTAAGTACGTTAGTTTTGCTCCCAACTGGGTGAAGCAAACTACTGAGCCATAGTTTAGCAATGTATGAGTTGCTTATCACATGAAATGTTGATAAGCTTCACTACGAAGAACAGATGCTTTAACAGCTCCAAATAAGCAGATTTACTATGATAGTTAGAATTTGTATTAAGCCAAGAAATTACCCTCTTCTCAACTATAACATTTCCGTGTCTCAGCCGTGTCGTTCCCGTATCTAAAACAGGATAGTAAAAAATTGTAAATTTTACAGAAAATAGCCTAGCGCAAAAAGCTGGTAGTGTATTTAAAGTAAGGACGAATATTTTGAAGAAAAAGCAATGTGAGGG
>CAKZYJ010000327.1 GCA_937884755.1 uncultured Flammeovirgaceae bacterium | reverse complement strand
ATCCAACGAAGGCAGAGGAGCGTCCTAATTTCGTCGTGATTATGGCTGATGATTGTACCTACCGTGACTTACAGGTATACGGTGGACAGGCGCAGACACCTAATTTGGTATCATTGGCTAGCGAGGGCATGAAATTTACCTGTTGCTTTCAAGCTACCGCTATGTGTGCTCCTACCCGTCAAAACCTACTGACCGGATTGTATCCCGTGAAGAATGGGGCTTACGCCAATCACAGCCACGCCCACCCTCATGTGAAAAGCATCATTCATCACCTACAACCGGTCGGCTACCGAATGGCTCTTACTGGAATACGGCATATCGGGCCCGAAGAAGTTTATCCGTTTCGATTTTCGGATAATACCGCTGACCCCGATATGGATTTTATTGACAAGTTCATCAGTGAGAGCAAGCAAGCAAAGCAGCCCTTTGGTTTGTTTGCCATGTGCAGTTCACCCCATACGCCCTGGACGTACGGCGCCACTTCCCAGTATCCTATAGAAAGCATACAGCTACCACCCTACTTGGTTGATACCGAGGAGACCCGTCGGGCTTACGCGAAATACCTGGCTGAGATCACTTATTTTGACGATCAGGTAGGCCAAATCCTCCAACTTATTGACCAGCACCAGGTACGCGAAAATACGATAGTTAATGTACTCAGCGAGCAAGGCAGTTTATTTCCGTTTGAAAAGTGGACCTGCTACGATGCCGGGTTGCGAAGCGCCCTGATTGCCCGGTATCCGAAAGTAATACCCGCAAACACGGAATCCGACGCAATGGAGGAGTACGTGGATATTCTACCCACTCTGCTGGACTTCGCTCAACCTGATCCAGTAGCTGAACTTGACGGAAAAAGCTTTAAGCAAGTGTTACTCGGTCAGCAGCAGAAGCATAAAGACTACGTTTTTGGAATTCAAACTACGTTAGGGATCAACAATGCTACCCAGGGCTACGGTATTCGTTCGGTTAGAAATGATTCATTGAAATTCATTGTCAATCTTTTTCCCGAAAACCAATTTGAAAACGCCCTGACGATGAATCCAGAGGAATGGTCGGCTCACCGGGAAAGCTATTTGTGGTGGATACGATCGTGGCGGGAAAAAGCAGCGGAAGACCACCAAGCTCAGGCACTATGGGAACGCTACCAAAGACGCCCGCCTGTAGAACTCTACCATATCAGGGACGATCCCCACGAGCTCGTCAATTTAGCCTACGATCCAGCTTACCAAGAAGCTATTGATCTACTTTCTAAAGAATTATCTACTTGGATGCAGTCGCAAGGTGATGAGGGAAGAGAGACTGAGTTAAAAATAGCTATTCGAAAAAATTAATAACCAACTATAATTATCAAACAAAACGACCTACTATGTCAAAAGTGAATAATACGCTACCTAGAATTCTGCATTTTTTCGTCTTGTTTCTGATCATCACTACTTTCTCTTGTGGCACCGCTAATCAAGAGACTGCCGAGGAAGGCAATCAGGCCGATGTTATCGTTTACGGAGGAACTGCCGCTGCCGTAACCGCCGCAGTACAGGCTAAGAAAATGGGAAAGTCAGTAATTGTGGTTTCACCGGATAAGCATCTCGGTGGCCTTTCAGCCGGGGGCTTGGGCTTTACCGATACCGGAAATAAAAGTGTGATTGGCGGCCTGGCGCGCGAGTTCTACCACCGAGTATACCTGCATTACCAACAGCCGGAAGCCTGGAAGTGGCAAGAAAAATCCGAATACGGCAATAAGGGGCAGGGCACCCCCGCCAGTGACAGGAATCAACGTACCCAGTGGATTTTTGAACCCCATGTTGCCGAACAGATTTTTGAGGACTTTGTAAAGGAGAATGGTATAGAGGTTTATCGGGATGAGTGGCTAGACCGTGAAAATGGGGTGACGATAAATGGCGGACGGATAGCATCCATTAAAACCTTAAGCGGCAATGTGTATACGGGAAAGATGTTTATTGACGCTACTTACGAGGGCGATTTGATGGCTGCTGCCGGAGTGAGTTACCACGTGGGGCGCGAAGCCAACAGTGTGTATGACGAAGAGTGGAACGGCGTGCAAACCGGCGTACTACATCACCACCATTGGTTTAGAAATGATATTAGCCCCTACGTGGTCCCGGGCGATAGTAGTAGTGGGCTCCTCCCGCTGGTATCTGCCGAAGACCCGGGTGAATACGGTTCGGGCGATAATAAAGTCCAAGCCTACTGCTTTCGGATGTGCCTTTCTAATCACCCTGACAACCGGGTACCCTTTCCTAAACCCGCTAACTACGATCCGGCCCGCTACGAGCTATTAGCCCGAGTTTACGAGAAAGGCTGGGATGGCACGTTTAATAAATTTGATTCTATACCGAACCGAAAAACTGATACGAATAATCACGGGCCGGTTAGT
>CAKZYJ010000326.1 GCA_937884755.1 uncultured Flammeovirgaceae bacterium | reverse complement strand
AATCTCATGTTCAAAACATAAAAAATGGCCGGAATTTCTTCCGACCATGACTGGTCTCTTATCCCCCTTTAAAGAAAGAAGACATTAAGGCGGTGTTTGCTTATTTAAACGACTGCATTAAAATCAGAAAGTTGATGTTGCTCGTAAACCGACTGTAGTAAGTGACCATTCTTTACGGCAAAGACCCCACTGACACAAAGAATCATCAGACTGACTTTGCAAGGAGGTAAAACATACGGAGGGGGATATGCAATGTCTGAACGTGAGGGCTAGAAGTCCCCCCTATCCCTAAGTACTTTCACTTACCTTTAAAGTACCTACCCCCACTTCGGAAGTACCCTTATCTACATAAGACGTACTCTACCTTACATGGGTAGAAGATCCTTCTATTCCTGGTAAGGCTCCACTTCGGTTCGCTCAGTATCCTGCTTTATCAGTGTTTAAAGTATCGGGCATTAGGGTTTATCCATTCATTAAAAATCTCAGATTAGTGAGGAAAATTAACGTAGAACCGGTAAACACTACCTACGTAAGGTTCACTTTCACTTCCCATTTATTCCCGCTCGGGCATACAATAGCTTTGCTCAAAATTTTTTAGTAAAAACTATCGCATATGAAAGCCGGAGACAACGTTAAATCAGTACAGCTTCCCGCCAAAAATTTAGCCGCGGCCAAGCAAAAGCTAGAAGAACTCCAAGCACTGCTCGCCCCATACCTAATTTCTCTGACCCCGCCCGAGCGACAGATGTGCCCTAAGATGCGCGACAAGACCCTACTGTTTGTAGAGAAGGACATGAACTACGCCCAGTCGAGTCCCAAATTTACCCTACCTGGATGTAGAGGAGCTCAAGATTGAGGTAAAGGCGGTAGAAGACCTCACCTACCACTACTCCGTAAAGCGAACTGCCAAAGTCAACGTTCCCGATGCCAAAGCCATCTTCGACGACTTACACCTGCACTTGGGGAAGTAGATAATTCTTGAGAAGTATTTATAAAAGTTGATATAACCTACACACCATCAAGTTATTCAGACTTGGGTAAAAGGGTGTAGTTATACTGTATATTATCATTACTATGTTATAAGTGTAGATAACAAAGATGAATACTTTGACCAAGACCTTTACGGGGAAAGATATGTCATAGAACGCACAAATACATGGATGGGCAGCTTTCGCTCAATATTGAACAGACTCGAACCTTTACAAAGAGTTGGAAAGGGTTCAATTACCTAGCATTCTTGGTTATAGCTCTCAAAAAGAGCAACAAGAAAGAAGTTTAAACCACCTCTATATAAAAGACCTCCAATGAGAACATTCAAAGCATCTTTTAATCTCTTGTTGACCATCATGTTTATTGGCCAGGTCAATGCCCAATCTGTTTTGGATACCATCTCTTTTCATCATATAAAAAGGGGAATGTCACAGGCATCTGCCACCCAAATATTTGAGGACAGCGAAGGGTTTTTATGGGTAGGTACACCTAACGGACTGAATAAGTTTGACGGCACCAATTTTGAAATCTATGAAAAGGGCACCGATGCCGAGTTAGGATTAACCGATGGCTATGTAGAAAGCATTTATGAGGATGGTAGAGGTGAGCTGTACATAGGTACCAATCAGGGTCTAAATATTTATGATAGGGAGTTGAATGTGGTAAAACCTTTTCCATTTCTTCCCTCAGGATCGTTTTTACAATCAAAGTATATTGGGGCCATTGCTAGAAATGGAAGTTTTTTATGGCTGGGAACTGACAATAGTGGGGTATATAGATATAATCTGAAAACTGGGGAAACCAAGCAGATCATATTTAATCAAATCTCTGAAGATGGCCCTAGTAATCACTATATCGTGGAGCTATTCACCATACCCGACGATAAATTGCTGATGATTACCCAGGCGTCTATTTATATTATCAATGAGGACTTCCAAATAATTTCTCAGATAACGGAACCCCAAGATATCAGTAGGGCGATACAAGTGACTGAAAGTGAGTATCTTTTGGGAACACATCAAGGAGAGTTTATCACCTTGAAAGTTGACGAAGACTACGCTTTTACCGCAAAAACCATTTCCGTAACCCCAGGGTATGCCATTTTATCGTTAGCGACTGATGAGCATCAGAATGTTTGGTTGGGTAGTGAAAATGGAGGGCTTTCCATCTATTCACAATCGAATTTAACCGTATCAACCATTAAACATGACATTGGTCACCCAAATTCAATATCGAGCAACTCTATTTGGGCTATTCATAAAGCTAAAAACGGAGTTATGTGGCTAGGGCCATTTAAAAAAGGCCTCAGTTTTTATGATAAGGATTATTATAAATTCCGACATGTTCAAACTGACCCTTTCAATCCCTTATCATTGAGTAATAATTTGGTGAACAGCTTTTTGGAAGCTGAAAATGGCAATCTCTGGGTAGGTACTGATGGCGGTGGGCTTAATTTTTGGAATCGTGAAAAAAACATATTCGAGGTTTATTCTCTATCCAACGGAAAACTACATAGCGACGTAGTCCTGTCTTTTTTAAGGGACAAAAACAACAAAATATGGATAGGGTCATGGGCAAATGGCTTAGCTATTTTTGACCCTGAAACCAAGAAATTTGAGACTTGGACAAAGGAGAACTCATTTTTGGGATCTAATAATGTGACCGATATTCTTGAGGACAGAAAAGGTCGTATTTGGATAGTAACTCTTTTTGGTGGAGTTCATGTCTACCTTCCAGAATCTGGTGAACATCAACATGTCAGTGTTCGCTCTGAACGCGATGGTACTGAGACTATCACAGTAGCACGTTTATATGAAGATCGTAAAGGACAAATCTGGGTCGGCTCGCAAACTTCAGGTTTGTTCCGGCTTGAGGAAAACCGGGATAGTTGGGTTCCAGTACATTATTATTCCACAAATGAGAAAAGGGTAATTAGTAATGATTTCATCAATACGATGTACCAGGATGTCAATGGTGATTTTTGGGTAGGAACTCAAGCAGGATTGAACAAGTACTTACCAAAATCTGACGCATTTGAAGCCATCACTAAGAAAAATGGACTAGTAAATGACGCTATTAAGGGTATTGAAGGCGACACCAATGGACACCTTTGGTTAAGCACAGGTGGTGGCATCGCAAAGTATAATCCCAAAAATGGGAATTTAATTCAATATGATGAAGATGACGGTCTTCAAGGAAATGAGTTTAATGCCTCTTCTGTTTTTAGGACGAAAGCCAATGAGCTTGTTTTTGGCGGTAGTAATGGGTTCAATATTTTTAAACCGGAAGCTATTGTTAAAAGGCAAGATGCCCCTAAGGTATTGGTGTCTAGCCTGCGTCTTTTTAATAAAACCGTTACTCCCAATGATGAGACGGGAATTCTGTCCAAAGACATTAGTCAAACAGACACCCTTTTTCTTAACTATAATCAAGATGTAATTGACTTTGAGTTTCAAGCGTTGACCTATAGGCATCCGGAACGAGTCCAATACGCCTATTTTTTGGAGAACTTTGAACCAGAATGGAATTATGTGGAAGGTGATCAACATGCTACATATACCAACCTAAGTCCTGGTGACTATACTTTAAGGATAAAATCAACCAACTCAGATGGGGTTTGGGTAAACAATGAAACCTCAATGGTTATTTCCATTACTCCTCCCTATTGGGAAACGTGGTGGTTTAGAACATTCGTGATTGTCTGTATTGCCCTAGCTATCTTTTCATCGCATCGGTTAAGAGTATTAAGGCTGGAGCGCTACCAAATTAAATTGGAAAAAGAGATTGATGCACGAACCCATGAACTTAAGAACAAGCATAAAAAATTAATGGCTGTTGCTGATGAGCTTTCCGATAAAAATGAGGAAATTCAGCGTTTTGCCTTTGCAGTTTCGCATGATTTAAAGAGTCCTTTGAACAGTATTAAGGGAATAGCAAGTCTTATGTCAATAGAATTGAATATGACCCAATCCAAGGATATGCAGGAATATGTACAATATATTGATGAAACATGTGATTTAATGAAAGACTTAATCACAGATATTACTAAGATTGCCAAGTTGGGTAAAATAGAAAACAAAAATGAAGTGTTGGAAACCAATGAGATGGTAGATTTGGCAAGTAATTTAGTGCACGGTCGGTTACTGGAACATAATGCAAAGTTATACGTTGAGGAAGGGCTTCCCCAAATTTATGGTGACCGAAATCGAGTGGTTCAGGTCTTTGAAAACCTCCTGGACAACGCTATCAAATATATGGGAGATCAAAAAGACCCAGTGGTGAGGGTTGAAGCACATAAAGAAGATGATGTTAACCAATTTAGGGTGATTGACAACGGTTCTGGAATGACACCGAATCAACTAGAAAAGCTATTCACCCCATTTGAACGGTTTGATGGAAGTGTTGAAGGTACCGGACTCGGTCTTTACATGGTGAAAAAAATCATTGACTCCCATGATGGTACTATTTCAGCAAAATCAGAGGGCAAAGGAAAAGGGACTACTTTTATTATCACATTTCCTTCAACAAAATCAAATAAGATAAGTATGGTAAAATCTCTGACTTAATAATATTTTTAGCTAAAACGCTCATAATTGGTCATACTTTAGAGTGTAGTAATTCCTAAGTTGCTCATTTTGAGCGTCTTTTGTTTTAGACAGACTTCACTGCTTAGTATCAAAACAACAGTGTCACGCCTTCTTCTTTAGCTTCTTTCCTGGTATAAGAAGCCTGGTCAATAATACAGTCGTGGCCGTCCAGAAGGGTGATGGTATCGCCGGTATTGTTGAGCCGTACCCGGGCATCCAGGGTAATTTGCTGCACATCGCCCGCAGCTAAAGTGCCAAACAACGGGAATTTCTTGCCAATGCTGTCGGCGATATTCCAATTAGTCAGGTCCATATCCTGAGCGCTAACGTTGAGTAGCGTTACTCGTTCTTTTCCAATTTCGTTTCCGGCGGGATTCACCAGAGCTGCAATTATCCGGATGGGCTTTCCGGAAACCAGTCGTACGGGGGGTGGGGTTATATCGATACCGGCATCGTCGGGTAAAATCACTAAATCTTCCGAACGGTAGCGCATTCGTAGTTGCAGTGGAGCCGGTACTTCTACTACATCGTGCATATTGCCTAACTCACCGTTGGGCAGAAGTATCCGGTCATCCCGATTCACCGGGTCTTCGCGTAGCCAGGCATCCAGTTGAGATAAGTCCGGGAACCCAGCCCCTACGTACCGTACTAACCGCCGAAACAGCTTCGGCCACAGTACCAACTCGCTGATCTCCGATAAACCTTCGCTAAACTCCGCCGTTTGTCGGCTGCTGGCGGTTGCCTCCGGCCAGAGACCGACTCCCTCCTGGCGTTTAATTCGAACCAGTTGGGCTAAAACTTCCTTCAGCTCAGCCGGAAGCGAGGTGTAAAAGGCCGGATAAGCTAGTCCGGCTTCCAGCAGAAAATAGTTTAAGCTCTGGCAGACATGAGCTTCCTCTACAAACAGTTGGGTGCCGTCTATCTGTGAGGCATTACCATGCCGGACATCGCCATCAAACACAAAGGCAATAATTCGCCCGAAGGGATCAATCGTATTCGCCAGAATGTATCCTCGTTGGGGATGATTATCAACCGAGATAATTTTATTCGGATTGCGATCTGAGAACTCAATATTGGTAAATCCAACTTTGGCCAGCAGTTCGTCGCGAGCGGCTTCGGCCCACTGTAGGCTCTGATGGCTATCGCCAAAATGAGTTTCCAAAGCATCTATCCCCTCAAAGCGCAGGTTTACCATGCCTCGGGTATTAAAGCTAGCACTTCGGCCGGGAGCCGACAGACTTTCCACTAACTGTCGGTTATCCGGTAAAAACTTAAGCGTATCACCGTCGGGTTCCGGGCCAGAAAGCGGACGATCAGGATAGTGAATATGGAATTCACCTTTGATTAATTTATAGGGCATGGCTGTAGCGTTTTGGTGGGTATAAGTTAGTAGTATCTTCAGAGAAAAGGTAACCATTACTTACTACTAGCTCAGCAAAATCATGTTACGAAAATATTACCAATGGTTAATGCCCTACCCTATTTGCTTGTCTGGTTGAATCAACCCAACGATTTTTGTATTTTGCTGCAAATAACTTTTTTATGAAATCCGTCATTACTTTTTTAAGTGTTTTTGTAGTACTATCCAGTATGAAATTACTATCTGATCCGCCGGCTACTCTGAAGGAGGCAGACTATCTACGGGTAGCTCACCTAGGCCAGGGCGATACCGAAGGGTTGGCATCTATCCGGGAAGCGTTTACGGAGCGAAATCCAGGTTACGATCTGCATTTTTTTGGTCAGACTAGGAAGATTGAAGGAGAAGACAGCCAACGTCTGGCCTTTGTACAGCAGGGTGGCGGAACGGCAGAATTAGCCGACGGCACCTCTTCTAAAATTTCGGTAGGTGATATCATCCATCTGGCGCCCCAGCAGACGATGGTCACCGATAGCCTGATTGACTATCTGGTATTCACGGTGCCTGATCCGCTACCGGAAGCTACCCCTACCTTTATTCGACCCGATTGGGACGAAAATATCACCGATACTCCCGGTGGTTGCGCTACTGAAACCGGAGCCTATCGCCGTATCCTGCTGACTTGGAGAGAAGATGTGGGACCGTACATCTACCACGCCCTGAATGCCCACCGGGTACGCATTACCGATTCGTTTACCCATTATCATCCGGTGGAAGGAGGATTCGATGAGTTTTATCTGGTACAGATGGTACAACCCGGCGCCCGCTTGATTACCTCTAATCAAACCGATAAAATTATCAATCCTGAATCAGTACAATCCGACGAAGTGGACAATTTGCTACAATCTACCGAGTTACAAGTAGGTGATCTGGTGTATTTGCCCCGAGGAATTATTCACCGAGGAGTAGATGGAGTGCTAGCACAGGTAATTACCATTCCGGGTTTTATTCCTGGTTCAGAAATTGGGGTAGATCACCACTTACGGGCAATCAATAGGCGTTTTGGTCCAAAAATAGATTTGCCACTCAACCACGAAGCTTCAGCCTCGGCGGTAATCCGGTAAAGACAGTTACCCAACGGTCACCTATAGTTTCAGTCGAACTCCCACTACGCTTAGCCCGCCGGTGATGGCTACACACAGCAGGGCAAACAGAAACGATTTAGTTAGACCAAATTCTCCAGTTAGAAAAACCTCCGGCAGATTCATACCAGGTACGCTCATAAAGAGATAGGCGAAATAAGGAATCAGGTAGCACAATAGTGTATTGTTTCCGGCGGGTTTGATAAAGGAGAACCAGTGGGCTTTCTTCCGTAGATCGGTTAGCCAGTAAATGCCTACAAAGGCTACAATAGTAATTGCCGAGCACAAAAATAGCCAGGCTGGAGTAGCTCTTAATTTAGAGATGCCCCAGAAAGTTCGGGTGTAGAATCCAGCTACGGTGAGTAGTCCGGCCAGGATTAGAAAGAGGATAAGCATTTTCTGCGGCGACGCTTGCTTTCGGTATAGCTGAAATAACCGGGTGATCACCACCCCGCCCATCGTAAAGCCTGCCAGGGTTCCCCCACTAATTGGGCTAGGAATAATAGTTAGCCAACTGGGAGTATAATTGGCGCTGTGCACTATGCTAAGTACGCAAAATATGCCCCAGGCTAGTAGTAGCCCGTAAAGGTTGTTATTGGAAAAAGTTACGATAAGGGCACTGGCCAAGTAGGCCCAACCGATCAACCCCAGGATGCCCCACCAGTGGGTAGAAAAGTATGTTATCTGACCATTCTGTTCACTCCGATAAATAAAGGCTAGTACGATCAATAGTCCAGCTCCCAGCAGCCTGGCTACCTGAACAAATCGCTTATTGGCTGACTTTGGGTAAGAATTCCAGATTAGAATAAACGAAAAGCAGCATAAAGAGTACCAGACCATTTTATGTATGCTTGTTACTTCTTCATCAATATACTCGCCGTTAACTAAAAACAAACCCATAATGAGCAAGGCGGCCGAACGAATCAGAATATGCCGTATAATTTGCCCGGTAGTTTCACCCTTCTTTCGGCGACTCTGGATTGCAAATGGGATAGACATACCAACGATAAAGAGAAAAGCCGGAAATATAGTATCGGCTAGTCCCATACCGTCGGCCTCGTAAGATACGTGCTCTAACCACGCCGGAATACCCTTTAGTGACCACAGGTCATTGACAAAGATCATCAGCACCATGGT
Organism: uncultured Flammeovirgaceae bacterium; assembly: GCA_937884755.1. Taxonomy (GTDB): domain Bacteria; phylum Bacteroidota; class Bacteroidia; order Cytophagales; family Cyclobacteriaceae; genus Tunicatimonas. The sequence continues at coordinate 1,251 of CAKZYJ010000326.1, read as the reverse complement.
AATCGCCCGTAAAATATCGATAGAAGCCAGGCGATAGCTAGCTGTAGTTTTGCTTAAGGGAGTAACTAATACGGGTGCGGTTTTGGTCGATGGCATAGTCTGTTCGGGGTAGTTGCCTTGTAAGATAAGGAAAAAAGCGTTTATCATTCGCTGCTAGCAGCGACAAGGGATCTGAGTACACTAAACTTCAGTTTAAAAAGTTGTACTTTAGCCTTTGAATACTTTTACTTATGAAAACGCTACGTTGCTTTCCTGGCCTGTTATTTCTACTATTTACTACCTCACTGTTCGGCCAAAACCCCAATTTGCCTGACGACCTATTATCCGAAGACTTTCATGCGGGGCGACGTGAAGCATTGCGCGCCAAAATGCCCGATAATTCGGTGGCCGTCTTCTTCGCTAATCCGGTTCGTAACCGGGCGAACGATGTGGATTATCTGTACCACCAGGATCCTAACTTTTACTACCTCACCGGTCATCGGGAGCCTCATGCGATCTTGGTAATCTTTAAAGAAAAACAACAACTTAACGGAAAGCGAACCGATGAATTGATTTTCGTTCAGGGCCACGATGCGTTGAAAGAATTATACAACGGAGCTCGCTTAGGCAAGGAAGGTGCACGGACCAATTTAGGTTTTTCCGTGGCTTACGAAGGCTCTGATTTTGCGGATCTTCCTATCGACTTCTCTAAGTTTGACCAGGTACTTTTCTACGAGTTTCATAATGATGTGCGTAACAGCACCGACAAAGAGGATTTATATGATTTGATTGTGGCGTTCAAACGAAAGGCACGCTATCCAAGTCACTCTCAAATCTTAGGGCTAGAACCTCAGCAAAATAATTTAAATACTAAAACCCTGGATAGCCTGATGCAAAAGCTGCGAGGTATTAAGACAGCAGAAGAGTTAGATTTACTGCGGAAAGCAGCCTATATCTCGGCACTTGGGCAACGAGAAGTCATGAAAGCCATCCGTCCGGGCATGTCCGAGCTAGAGGTGCAGGGTATGCATGAGTTTGTCTACAAAAAATACCGAGCTGAGTACGAAGGTTACCCTAGCATTGTAGGAGCGGGGCACAACGGCTGTGTACTTCACTACATTGAAAACTACAAGCCGGAAATTGAAGACGGAGAACTTATTTTGATGGACTTAGGGGCCGAATACCACGGGTATACCGCCGACGTTACCCGTACCAGTCCGGGGAAGGGTAAGATTAGGAGAGAGCAGGAAGGTAGGTGCGACTAGGTATACG
>CAKZYJ010000325.1 GCA_937884755.1 uncultured Flammeovirgaceae bacterium | reverse complement strand
AAATTTAGTAGACCACTAAATTTTTAGACTTCTAGTCTAACATAATTTGAATTTTCCAGGTATACCTTATCAATTTACGAATCGGAAGTACTTATAAACATATCAGAAATGATGCTGAATTTCCACAGGTAGTGTGGAAAATTTTCTAGTAACAGTCTTATCAGGAAGCAACAACAGGTTACTCGGTTGGCAAAGTGCTACTCAGAAACTATCCTCGAGAGACTAGCATTACAGCGCATGGATTGTGTTCCCCCTCGTTGTATGGAATTGGTAATGCTTACCTTGGCATCTCCGTTTTCGTAGTACCAGAAGTCTTCAGTAACGTCTTGGAGTGGGCTAATGGGTAGGGTAAACGGAATGTCTTGAATGGACAATCGATCCTCAAACTGGTCGGAGGATTGATCGCTACAACCAAAACCAGCTAGTAGAAATAGACCAAAAACGAAAACAGCGGTACTTTTTAAGAGAGATCAACTCGTCTGGGCTTGGTTACTTTGGGTACGTTGGGAGGCCGATACTGCTGAAATGGGATTTTCAGCACCCCACCAATATGGGAATGTTCCTTAGGCTTGGGATGAGTATCAATACCGTAAACCAATGTTTGAGGGTCAGCCACGTAGGCAAAAGTGCCGAACAACCGATCCCATACCGAAAAGATATTGCCATAGTTGGTATCGGTAAGCGGCTGTGTATAGTGATGATGCACGTGATGCATGTTAGGAGTTACGAATACCCAACTCACAATCTGATTAATTTTTTCAGGAAGGTGAATATTGGCGTGATTGAACTGAGATAATACCACCGAAATACTTTGGTACAAAAACACCAGCCAAAGTGGTGCACCGGCAATGAAAACTGCCAATGTAGTGAATACCGCCCGAAACACACTCTCGCCCGGATGATGCCGATTAGCAGTGGTGGTATCGACTGTAGTATCAGAATGATGGACCAGATGGAACTGCCACATTACTTTCACCTGATGTTCCAGCCAGTGAATGAAGTATGCACCAATTAAGTCGAGTAACATCAGTCCGAGTATGATCTCCGCCCAGAGGGGTAACTCGATCCACTGAAGTATACCAAATTCATTAGCTACTACCCAGCGGGAAACCAATAGCAACAAGCCAGCAAAGAGAAAATTAATTACAATGGTAGTGACGGTAAGGAAGAAATTGATTCCCGCATGCTTCACTTTATGGTACTTAAACCGAAACAACGGTAGGGCACTTTCCATAATCCAGAAGAAAGCGATACCACCAACCAATATACCAGCCCGGTAAGAACTAGGAATGGTTTCCCAAAATTGAATAAAGCTATCCATAGTCTGAAATTCAAAGAGCTAAATACTAAACGATTCTCAGATGGGCAAGGGTTCCTTGCTAAATTTCAGCAGTCATAAGTTGACGAGGTTCATTTAGAAAACCGGTAGATATCCTTTGTTTTCACACTAATCTGCGAAAGAACCACGGGAATTTATAATTTTGTCGTAACACCTAACCAAAGCTCTGTTATGAAAACCCAACATTACAATCCAAGTCCCTTGGAGCAAACGTTTGCTGAAGCCATTCTAGCGCTGAAAACACAAATCCAGGAACAACTTACTGGAACGAAGATTACAGGAACTAAGGCAGTTCTAGATGCCGATAACCCCTTGGTACATTTTGAGCTGGAAGACGCTGAAGGTGATCAGCACGAAATAGTAATTAAGGTAATTCAGCGAATTGATGACCCACCGGAAGACTAATTGAGATGCCTCACTTTTCACTGACTGAACGCGAATTTCGCTACTTGGCCGATACTGATTTTTTACGAACCAAAGTTGAAATATATCAGAAAACCGATCAGCTATTATCGGTTACGCAGGAGCGCTTACAAGACTATATTAATCGGCAAAATCCAGCGTTTGGCTTGGAGGTATTAACCCGGGGCGGAAAAATATCTCGGGGCGAAAACTATCGGCAATTACCCTACCACGTATTAGACTATCCCCGCCGATTTACTGCTGCTGATGTATTTGCGTTAAGAACTATGGTTTGGTGGGGAAACCATCTCAGCCTTACGTTGCATCTGGCCGGCAATTCTCTAGCGACTTACCGCCCTGAGTTACAATCTGGCTTGGGGCAGCTACAACAGTGGAACTGGCAGGTATGTGTGGGTACTGACCCTTGGCAATACGTTCGGGACAATACTTACTACCGTTCGGCTCAAAGTTGGATGCAGAATGACTGGCCGGAATGGGTAGAGCGACGGGAATTTTGTAAGTTTAGTGTGTTTCTTTCGCTCAGTCAGTGGGATCAACTTCCGGAGGAAGCGGTTATTTTTTTGGATAGAATTGTGACAATACTAGAATTATCGCGTTAAACTGGTAAATACATTATCAATGAAATACTTATTTTTTGGCCTAACCTGCCTGCTCTTTGTTACCACTACGGCTTTTACTCAAGACCGAGTAGTGCCTATTGACAGTTTAAAGGGACGAGGTGAACTAGTAGACGGAGAGCGAGAAGGCCGCTGGTTATTTTTTGACCAACGGGGACAGGTAGTGCAGCGAGGAGAATTTGAAAATGGAAAACAGCAGGGCCGCTGGCAATTTTTTAACGATTACGGTGGGCTACTAGGAGTAGGTCACTACGAAGAAGGAGAACCCGACGGAGAGTGGAAGTTTTACTTTATCAACGGACAACTAAAATCCATTAGTCATTTCAAGAACGGAACTCGCGATAGTACCTACCTAGAATATCATTATAACGGAAAGAAAAGTGTAGAAGGATATTATCAAAGTGGGGTAGAAAGCGGAGTGTGGAAGAGCTACTTTGAGTCGGGAAGGATTTATTCGGCGGGAAAGTATAAAAATGGACTGAAAGATGGTTTATGGAAATACTATAACGAAGCCGGTACGCTGATGGCCGAAGGAAATTATAAACTGGATTTGGAAGACGGTCAGTGGTTTAAGTACCACGACACTGGGCAGTTAGAATCGGTAGGTTCGTTTGTGATGGGCGAGGAAGATGGCTTATGGGGACTTTTTTACGTAAACGGTCAGCTCATGCAGGAGGAAACCTGGGAAGTGGGACTGTTACGGCAAGTAAGTAAATTCTATACGATTACTGGTGATTCTATCGCCGGGGGAACCCTGAAAAATGGCTACGGAGATCGAATGACCTATTACCCCACTGGTGAGATAGAATCCAAAGGGAGTTACCAGAATGGTCTTCCTAGCGGTAGCTGGTTATACTATTTTCCCAATGGGAATAAGCTCAGCGAAGGAGCGATGACTAACGGTTACCGTGAAGGTGAATGGACGCTTTACTACGACAATGGCAACGTGGAATCTAAGGGGAACTACGAACGTGGCGAGAAAATAGGAAGCTGGAGCTTCTACAGCCGAGCCGGTAAATTGATTGAGAAAGTCAACCACAAATCTCAGACCGCCGTTGCTGAAGATTCGCCCTAATCAAATTGAGCTTATTTCTGCCAATCTACGGTTTTTGAGACAACATCCCGGGAATTGCCTCCGATCATAATTTCAAACTCACCGGGCTCCCAAACGTAGTCCAGGTCGTAATCGTAAAATCTTAGGTCTTCGGGAGTAATTTCGAAAGTAACGGTTTGGGTTTCACCTTGGGCTAAACGGATTTTCTGAAAACCTTTTAGTTCTTTCACCGGACGAGTGATTGAGCCTACCAGGTCGCGGATGTATAGCTGGACTACTTCCTGCCCGTCGTACTCACCGCTGTTGGTAATATCAATACTCGCCTGCAAGGTTTCGTTTCCCTGTAACTGAGTTTTGCTCAACTGCAACTCTCCGTAATCAAAGCTGGTATAGCTCAGTCCGTAGCCAAACGGATATAGTGGTTCGTTAGTGACATCCAAGTAGTTAGAGCGGAACTTCTGAAACCACTGCCCCTCAGCCAATGGTCTGCCGGTTTTTTTATGGTTGTAGTAGATAGGAATCTGTCCGACATTCTGCGGAAAAGTAGCCGTCAGTTTTCCCGAAGGATTAACTTCGCCAAAAAGTACCTCGGCAATAGCATTACCCGCTTCGCTGCCCGCAAACCAGACGTTCAGAATAGCCGGAATATTTTGATCGGCCCAGGTGATGGATAATGGGCGACCAGTAAACAACACCATCACCACCGGCTTGCCAGTTTCAACCAGGGCTTTCAAAAGTTTTTGCTGGCTTTCGGGTAGGTTAATATCCGAGCGGCTGGAGCTTTCACCACTCATCTCGGCGGCCTCACCAACCGCTGCTACAAGTACGTCGGCATTCTGGCTGATTTCTAAAGCTTCCTCAATCATTTCTTCGGCTGAGCGGGTATCGCGGTAGGTAGGCTTACCAAAGATGCTAAATCGAGCTTCCAGTAGAGAATCTTCCACAAAATTGGCACCCCTGGCGTAGGTGATATCCGCATTATCTCCGAGCACATTGGTAAGTCCATCAAACAAAGAAACTGATTCCGGAAACCGTGCGGCTACGCTCCAAGTTCCGGGCATATTTTCCCGGTTTTTGGCCAATGGGCCCACCAAAGCAATTTTGGCATTTTTCTGAAGCGGAAGTACGTTACCTTCATTTTTCAGTAAAACTAAAGTTTCAGTGGCAATTTCTCGGGCCTCCTGTCGGTGTTCAGCCGAAAAAACTATTTTATCGGCTTCTTCCACCCGACAGTAACGGTAGGGATTATCGAAGAGACCTAATTCGTATTTGGCAATCAATATCCGGCGACAGGCGTCGTCAATTTGTTCTTCAGAAATATCTCCAGCTTGCAGCGATTCTTCAAGGGTGGTCAGGAATCCTTCGCCTACCATATCCATATCCACTCCCGCCTGTAACGCTTTGGCGGATACTAGTTTTAGATCACCCAGTCCGTGGTCTATCATTTCGTTAATGGCGGTGTAGTCAGTTACTACGAAGCCATCAAAACCCCATTGCTCCCGCAAAACTTCAGTCATCAACCAGCGGTTAGCACTAGCTGGAATACCATCTACCTCATTAAACGATGTCATCACGCTTGCTACTCCCGCATCAACGGCGGCTTTATAAGGCGGAAAAAAATCGTTATACATCTTGATCCGGCCCATATCCACGGTATTGTAATCACGGCCGGCTTCGGAAGCCCCGTAGAGCGCAAAGTGTTTCACGCAGGAAAATATGGTGTTAGGTTGTGTTAGATCATCGCCCTGATATCCAGTTACCATTGCCCTAGCTATTTGCGAACCCAGATATGGGTCTTCCCCCGACCCCTCCGATACCCGGCCCCAGCGGGGGTCGCGGGAAATATCTACCATGGGCGAAAAGGTCCAGCAAATACCGTCGGCGCTGGCTTCTTTGGCAGCAATGCGGGCAGTGCGTTCAATCAAATCCATGTCCCAGCTACAGGAAAGTCCCAGCGGAATGGGAAACATGGTTTCGTAACCGTGGATCACATCCATACCGAACAACATCGGAATGCCTAACCGGCTTTCTTCTACCGCCACTCGCTGTACGTCCCTGATCTTTTCAGCAGTTTTGATGTTGAATAAGCCGCCTACTTTTCCCGCTTTTATCTTCTCCGCAATATTGGAGCTAGCCGCCTGACCCGTAGTAAAATCACCCGCTGCTGGAAGATTGAGTTGACCAATTTTTTCCTCCAGCGTCATCAGTGCTAGAATCGAGTCGGCCTCAGATCGATATTGGCTGGTTTGAGCGAATAAGGGTCCTAAGGCAAAGAGCAATAGCAGAGTAGTGAGAAAAGATCTTTTCATGAGGTTACCTGATTATATCTTTGAGAATTTTCTTTACGGTTTTACCTAAATAATTAGGCGTTTTAGGTCCGCTGTGATTGGTGATTATCGATAGGCCTAATCTATACTTAGGAAAGACGAACAACCAATTTTGCATACCACTCGTCCCCCCGTGGTGGTTGTAAGATCTGCCGTATCTATCCTCTCGTACTCTCCAGTAATAGGCAATTTTAAGTGCGTTGTCATCAGTATAAAGCATCTTATGCGACTCGGAAACGACGTTGTTAGTAGTGTCTAGTTGAAATTTCACGTAGTTCAATAAATCCGGCAGGGTACTTTTAATACCTGACCCTGCTCCCCATAGTTTGTCAAGTGAATTAGGGGAAAAATGGCCGTTACTCATCCAGTAGCCCTTCACTAGTTTTTCTTGTTGAGAATCGGATAATTCAATCGCTGTATTGGGCATTTCAGCTTTTTGAAAGATATTCTCGTTGAATAATTCTCCTAAACTTTTCTGATAAACTATTTCTAAAATGTATCCCATTAGTTCGGCACCGACGTTAGAATATTGATACTTGCTTCCCGGCTCAGTAGTGATATCGATGGTTTTTAGATCCTCTACGAATCTTTCTTTGCTATAAGACTTTTCTAGATCGTAGTACTCTTCAGGAGCAGTTTCACTGAGTTTATCAAAAACTCCTTTCATTTCTAGCGGAAGTGACATGGGTAAGCCGCTGGTATGAGTAAGTAAATGCTTGATTCGGATTGGATTATCTTCGTAGGCTAAATTTGAGTAATCTTCGTTCAGATACGATCTGACATCATCCTCTAATTTGATTTTTTCGTCTAACACTGCCTTTGCGGCTAAATACCCGGTCATGGTTTTAGTGACTGAGGCTATTTCGTAGATAATTTCGTCAGTGGGCGCATTACCCATACCTCTTTCAATTTCACCAAAGTGCTTGGTATAGATTCCTCCCTCTTTAAATACGCCAATTGAGACCGATGTAATATTGCTGTTTTTTAGAAATGCCTTTCCACGTTTATCTATTGATTTGTAGATAGGATCATCGACATTACTTACCTGCGAATACGCTTGTAGAGATAGTATTACAAAACCTATGAAAATTACTGGCAGGATGTATTTCATTTTCTAAAATATTGGGCATCGAGGACAGATCACTATTCGATCTTAACAATTTCCGTTCGTTTAGAAACGCCGTTTTCGTTGAATGCCTCTATCGTAAAATAGTAAGTTTGATCTACATTTAGACTCTTTAGCTTCAATTGATTCTCACCGTAGAGCTGCCAGGAACTATAGAGCTTCTCGGGCGCGATGCCCCACAGCACATTGTAACCCTGAGCAGAATTGTTCGCTTTCCAACTGATTATGGCGTCCCGACGGTCGGTTTCTCGTTCAACCGTAAATTTCTTTACCGTTTGGGGAGCTTTTCCTTCGCCCTTCCCGAATATGCGGAAACCGGAGATTGCCAGGTAGGGCGTTGGAACTTCATCATTATGGTAGCGAAGGTACCGTAACCGTTTAGGATTAGGTAATTCCACGTAGTCGTTGGGAGTATCGCGATAGCTGGTTTTTCTATCAATCAATATTTCCCAATTTTGACCGTCTACTGAACCTTCTACCCAATAGCGATGACGTAGATTCGGCACTTTGCCGTACAAACCGGCTTGATGGTCGGCGAAGTTAAGTTGAATGGCGTACACGGTGGCTGGATTTTCCAGATTAACTTCTAACCACTGCTCACCATTGTTCGCTTCGGCTAACCAGTACGTTTTTACATTCTCGTCAGCGGCCTGCGTGGCTGGGTATTCATCCTGGGCGGAGGAATCCTTCACTGGCTTTTGGTAGGAGAGAAGCATCCAACCGGCAAAGGCTCCTTGCTCACCGGCTATGGCTGGGGCGAAGTGGGGATAATCGCCAAAATACGTATCAGTATGCATCAACCCTTCCTCATCAAAAAAGGTGGGAAACATACCAATGCGTCGTTCCCAGCCAATGTTGATGGATACTGCCATCGTAGCGAAGTGCCAGTAAATGTCCAGGGGGCCTTCCACGGTGCTTCCGTGTCCGGCTCCGTTGATAAACCCGCCCGGTTTGTAAGAGAAAGGATTGTTAGGAGCGTATTCATACGGTCCTAAAGGTGCATCGCTGACATAAACTCCGTCGCCGTAGACGTTAAATTCCGTACCGGGGGCAGCGTATTGCAAGTAGTATTTATCGCCGTGCTTGGTCATCCACGGCCCTTCAATGTAGCCACCTAGCACCGTGTCGGCGTGATTCTCCCCGAACCGTTCCCAGCCGTGTTGTTCGGGCTGAAGATTGAATAGTTCGTGTACTTCCTCACCGGGGCGGAAGTTTTTATCAACGTCTAGTGTACGGGCGCGGATAGGAAACTTATTGGACGAGCCCCAAAAAATATACCCCTGTCGGTCATCATCAATAAATAGAGCCGGGTCTTGCAGGTTGTTCAGAATAGCCGGGGTAGCCTGCCATTCTCCGTCAGCAGGATTATCGCTGTAAAGTACACTCATAGAACCCGATGGGTTACCAGCTACGTACAGCAATGAATCTTTATAGTTGAAGGCCGCCGGAGCGTTAGAGCCCTCGAAGTACCACTGTTTGGGTTTGATAAAGTGCCAATTCAACAGATCAGTAGAGTGCCAGTAGCCCATTGAGCGAGTCACGAACATGTAGTACTCATCCCGAAACTCAACCACCGCTGGGTCTGCCCCGGAACGGTACGAAAGATCGCGGTGGGCATTATAGATCATGTAGGTATAGTCAATGTTAATTGGGTTGCAGTAGGTACGCATCTGGGGGTGCTGAGCATACAGGCTGTTAAGGGCAAAAATAACAATTAGAAGGGTAAGACAGATGGTTTTCATAGTGGTTGGTAGCGGCAAGGTTGTTTTCGTTAACCAGCGCTAGACTGGCTGTTTTCGGTATGTTCAAACCCTAACTTTTCCAGACCCTGTTGTACTTCGGGGTAACTCATAAATAAATCCCAGAGCAGGCCAGAACGATGGTTTTCCATCATCACTACAACGGGACCTTGATCAATAGCTAAATACCGGGGAGGATAATAACCTCTAGTCTGACTGAAGGCATCATAGAAGCCGTACTCCCCCCAGATACGATCACCCAAAGAATCGTAGAAGTAGCGCATAGCGGCCATGCTGGGTTCCGGGGTATAAGGAAAAGAAGACAATGCTGCCGTGGGCGAAATCACGCCTAGATCTTGCCCAGGCCGATGTCCGACGTACCCTCGCATTGAATAGCTGGAGGTCAGTCCCCAGCAGTTTTCTCCGTAGCCCGCGTAATTCTTAGGATTTTCTTTACAGTACTCCAAGTGGGTTAAAGCATGGTTCTGGTTCAACTTCCAATAGTTGCCGTACTGATCTTTCAAATTGCGTGGATTCAGCCCCAGGTAGGAGTAGTGTGCCCAAAATAGAGGACCTACCGGATCGTCGTTGTGCTCGTAATGATCCAGCACCAGATCGTAACCGTAGAAAGTTTCCTCGCTCCGGATGTCACCGTTTCTGGCCCAGCCTTGGTGGTACACTTCCGGAGAAATGGGATGGGTAGGTGAAGCCGCTGCTAGCACGTACATTATTAAGCATTCGTTGTAGCCACCCACCGGAAAATTCATTTCCCAGTCAAAGTTGGGCGACCAATGCCAGTACAGCACGTTTTTACCTTGCGTATACCAGTCCCATT
>CAKZYJ010000324.1 GCA_937884755.1 uncultured Flammeovirgaceae bacterium | reverse complement strand
TCCCACCCTCACTTCGGAGGAAAACAAGCTACTTTACGATGCCATATCCACCCAATACGAGGATATTCCCCAAAAATCTAAGCAATTGAAGGCTATTCGTAAGGACCCTTATTTGAATGCTCTACAGGTTAAATTTGCCTATGCCCTCACCTGCCATAAAGCCCAGGGTGGCCAGTGGCCCATTGTCTTTGTTGATCCGGGATATTTAAAACGACAGTCTCAACATCATGCGGAAAGCCGTCCTGAAGTAATTCGTTGGCTGTATACTGCTTGTACCCGGGCTACTCAGGAACTATACCTAATAGACTTACCCAGCAACTTTTTTAAATAACTTAAAGGGTTGACTGAAATTCTGACTGAAGCTAACAACTATCAGCTGAAATCTAGTAACTGTTTAGCCAACTTCGGTACTCCAGTACTAGCCGGTTCGGCAATAGCGGTGATGTTGGGCTGAGGATTATACTCCGGAATGCTAGGATCAATGATGTAGATCGGTACTCCCGCCGAAACCTCATAAAGCAAACCTGCCGCCGGATAAACCTGCAGTGAAGTACCCACCACCATAAAAAGATCAGCCTGAGCAGTTTCCCGCTGGGCCACTTCCATCATAGGAACCATCTCGCCAAACCAAACCACGTTAGGTCGTAGTTGCGACCCTTTCTCGCAAAGATCGCCCAGCTTTAGCTCCCAGCCATCCATATCATAAACCAAAGATTCTTCTACCGAACTACGTGATTGAAAAATGCTCCCATGCAAATGAACAATATTAGAGGAACCGGCTTTCTCGTGCAGATTATCGATATTCTGGGTGACTACCACCACATCAAACTCTCGTTCTAGTTCTACCAGGGCTCGGTGTCCATCGTTCGGTTCAACTTGGGAAGCTGCTTTCCGGCGCTGATTATAGAATTTCAACACCAGTTCAGGATTTTTCGCCCAACCCTGAGGGGTAGCCACTTCCATTACATCGTGCCCCTCCCATAACCCATCGGCATCCCGAAAGGTAGGGATACCACTCTCAGCACTGATACCAGCCCCGGTCAGTACTACAATCTTTTTTCGCATAATAATTTCGGTTTTAACCCGAACGAATATACATTTGGTGCGTAGAAAGTACAACAACTAAATTTTTTCCCTCGCCATCAATTAGCCAGTTTATGCCCACCGTCACTCGCCGGAAGAAGAAACGCAATCCTATTGTCATTATTTCCATTATTGTCGTTGTAGTGCTCGCGCTCATTTTTGCTGCCCGTCAGCTAGGGTGGATTGGTGGTGACGATGCGGTAGAAGTCCGCTTCGCGAAAGCCGAATCCCATACCATCATCGAGCGGGTAAGTGCTTCCGGCACGGTTCAGCCAGTAATTGAGGTAAAGATTTCACCCGAGGTGCCGGGCGAGATTATTGAACTTAATGTGGAAGAAGGCGACTCGGTACAGCAAGATCAACTGTTAGTCCGAATTCGGCCCGATAACTTTGAGTCAGCATTATCGCGTACCTTGGCGAATCTCAATCAGCAGCGAGCTAGTTTGGCTCAGGTGCAGGCTCAGGCAGCCAGTGCCAATGCTCAGCTAGAACGCGCTCGATTAGCTTACGAACGTAACAAAAAATTATACGATGACAAGGTTATCTCCGACGCTGACTTTGAGCAATTTCAGAGTGATTTTCAGGTAGCGCAGCAAAGCTACGAGTCGGCCCAACAAAACGTGCAGGCTGCCCGCTACGCAGTACGAAGTTCGGAAGCTACTGTAGAAGAAGCCCGGGAGAACTTATCGCTAACTAGCATCTACGCCCCTATGGGAGGCATCGTATCTAAATTAGACGTAGAACAAGGTGAACGAGTGGTAGGCACCTCCCAGATGGCCGGCACCGAAATGCTACGGATTGCCGATCTCAGCCGGATGGAAGTGCGGGTTGACGTTAACGAAAATGATATTATTCGGGTAAGCCTTGGCGACACCGCCAACATTGAAGTGGACGCCTACAGTTACGACAACGAGCGTTTTGAAGGAGTAGTCACCTCTATTGCCAATACGGCCAACGAAAAAATTACCGATGAAGCCGTAACCGAATTTGAGGTGCGCATCCGCTTGCTGAACGAATCGTATCAGGAATTGCTCCAAACTCGTGGCCCCTTTCCCTTCCGCCCCGGAATGACCGCCAGTGTGGACATTCTTACGAATAAAAAAGAAGATGTTCTGGCTGTTCCGCTTTCTGCTGTAACCACCCGGCCAAAATCTGACGAAAATAAAGATGATAATCCTCAGAGTGGATTTGGTACCGAGGATGAACTGGACGAAGTTGTGTTCCGCAAAGCAAGTGAAGAACGAGTAGAAAAGGTTGTAGTAAAAACCGGCATCAGCGATTACGAGTTTATCGAGGTTCTAGAGGGGCTGGAAGCAGGAGCTGAAATTGTCTCTGGCCCTTACATTGCTATTTCCACCCAACTCAAAGATAGCAGCCGGGTAGAATTAGCCAAAGGCGAAGGACGAGGTGGTAATCGAGGCAGTAATCCTTGATTTTGAAGATCGCTCAAAAATGCCGTAAATTATGAATTGTAGTAAATCACTACGGTTTAATCGCGTATAATCTAACCTTCAGCTACTTTTATGAATCTTCGCACCCGCGCCCAGCTTTCGGGCATGATGTTTCTGGAATACTTTGTTTGGGGCGCCTGGTACGTCACCTTAGGCACCTATTTGGGAGCCACCCTAAAATTTGATGGTACCCAGATCGGATTATCCTACGGGGCTTTCGCCATTGCCGCTATGATCTCTCCCTTTTTTGTGTGTATGGTAGCCGATCGTTTCTTTCCTACCGAACGAGTATTGGGTGTACTGCACCTGTTAGGCGGAGCCATTCTGTATTACTTATCTACCATCAAAGATTTTGCACTGTTTTATCCGGTTATTATCGCCTATACGCTTTGCTTCATGCCCACGCTAGCACTCACCAATTCGCTCTCTTTCCACCATATGGATAATCCCGGTAAAGAATTTCCAGGGGTGAGAGTGCTGGGTACCATAAGCTGGATTGTGGCTGGCCTGATTGTAGGTTTTTTGAATGTTGAAAGTCAGGATACCCCTATCCTCATTGCCTCGGGTGTGTCCATTTTGATGGGGGTTTACAGTTTCACGTTGCCCCATACTCCCCCCAAAAGCAAGGGTGAAAAGACCAGTTGGCAGGATATTATCGGCCTCGATGCATTGAAGCTAATGAAGGAACGCTCGTTCGCAGTACTATTTATTGCTTCGCTACTAATCTGTATCCCGCTATCCTTCTATTACAGTTTTGCCAACCTGTTTCTAAATAACATCGGAGTTGAGAATGCCGCGGGTAAAATGACGATGGGACAAATGTCAGAAATTATTTTTCTGCTACTGATGCCCCTTTTCTTTAAGCGGCTTGGCTACAAAAAAATGTTGATGATTGGGATGGCCTGCTGGGCATTACGCTACGTATTGTTCATGTTGGGCGATCCGGGCGGACTAGTTTGGATGCTATACGGAGGTATCATTCTACACGGTATCTGCTACGATTTCTTCTTTGTGACCGGTCAAATTTACGTAGATGAACGAGCACCCAAGAGTATCAAAAGTGCTGCTCAGGGGCTAATTACTTTTGCAACCTACGGAGTGGGTATGTTCATCGGTACGCTACTCTCCGGAGTTATCGCCGACAACTATACAGTCGATGAGTCCTCCTACTTATGGGATAAAATCTGGCTGGTGCCAGCCATACTTTCAGCTATCGTGCTGGTATTGTTTACTATCTTCTTCAGGGAAAAGAAAGCCCAAACTTCTTCAGCCAAAATCAAATCCGAAGCAGCCGAAGCCATTCCCGCTACTAAACCCGTCTAGCATCTGCTGGGTGCCAGGAGAAGGAGGCGTGGCGTCCAAAACTGATAAAGTTTACTCCCTGCTCCCAGCACCCCGCCCCAAGCTAAAGACAATTGCACAGTGGACTAATGACTAAAATAGCTTATCTTTGCCCCGCTTCGCGGCCACCGTGGAACGGTCACCGTGAAACGGCGAGCTTATTAATTCATTAACCATAATTGAGATTGTACTGTGAAAACATTGTCCCTCATTTTAAATGTAGTTTTACTCCTAGCGGTTATCTACCTATACGTTCTTCATTTTAGTGGAAACACTGAAGTTCCGGATGAAGAGCAAGCTGCCATTTCAGCTTCCGGCGCTATGCCCCGGATTGCCTACGTGAATTCTGATACGCTGCTGGAGAATTACAAGTTTTTCCAAACCAAGCGAGAAGAGTTGGAAAAGCGAGCTGAAGACTTACAAAAAGAGTATGAAAACCGCGCGCGCGGATTACAGAACGAAATTGCTACCTTCCAACAAAACGCCGGAGGCATGACTATGAACCAGGCCCGGGCGGTAGAAGAAGATTTACGAAAAAAGCAGCAAAATCTGCTTCAGTATCAGCAAAACCTGAGCAACCAACTTTTGCAGGAAGAAACCAAAGTCAATGATGATTTGTACGACCGGGTTTCTGACTTCCTGGCGGATTACGGCAAGGACCGTGATTTCAAGCTGGTACTTACTTACACTAAAAATAGCGGAGTCCTCTACGCAGACGATAGTCTGGATATTACTCAGCAAGTGGTTCAGGGATTGAATCAGGATTACGAAGTGGCTGCCCCTGCTGATTCGACCAGCGCTCAATAAGATTTTACTTTGCGCCAAGCAACTTCTTAAGGGACAGCAGCATCTATCTAAAAATCTTGGGTTATGAAATTTACAACCTCCTTCCTGCTGCTGTTCCCATTCACCCTACTAGCTCAATCTCAGATAGAGCGAGATGTTTTTCCTTTTAAAGAAGTAATTGTTTCCGAGGGTATTGATTTAGTATTAAAACAGGGTGATCGACCGGGATTAAGAATTTCTTACGCTGGAATTAAACCCGAAGCAATCAGCATCGAAAACCAGCACAAAGCCTTATCCATTTCCCTGGAAGGTTGTCCGGAAAGATGTCTTGAGGAAGCTGCCAAGGCTTACCGAAATTCTCAGGTGACTGCCTACGTCACCTTTACTTCTTTATCAAAACTCGTTATCTACGGAAGCAATGAAGTGATTGGGCAAAGTCCGATAACCTCCCGAAAATTCGTATTAGAATCATTTGGCGAAAACCGAATTTCCCTTCCCGAAGTAAAAGCAAGAAAATTTAAACTCAATCTATACGGAGAGAATGAAGTCAGTATTGACTACGGAGAAGTATCCGTATACAGGCTAAAAGAGTATGGTGATAACAGTATTAATACCTGGAGAATACAAAGTGATAAAGTGAAAGTTGTTCCTTGGCTAATAGTTGAAGGAGTTACCCGCAACCCTAAGGAGCTTAGTAGCTATCATTAGTCTTTTTTGTATCTTCAACAGCGAATGCCCTTTTCTCCGAACAACCATTTCTTAATTCAATATACTATGAAATTTAGCCTCGTCTTTACTCTTGTCCTTACTTGCGCAATTTCAGTAGTAGCTCAGGAGCAGATTACCCCCAAGATATCTTCATTTTCCAAAGTAGTGGCCTCCGATAAAGTAAATTTGGTGCTAGAGGAAGGAGACTATCCCGCGCTACGACTATCTTATGTGGGAGTTGACCCGGAAGATATAGTGGTTAAGAATCAGGGACAAAAACTGGAGATCTATCTGGAAGGATGTCGTAATGGTTGCGGAGATGAAGTTTCTAAGGCCTATCAACATGCGGCGATAATTGCTTACGTGACTTATACATCACTTAAGAAGCTCGTTATAAAGGGCGATAATCAAGTCCTATCGCTTAGCCCTATTCAGACCGATAGATTTATTCTTCGCTCCTACGGTGATAACAGTATCTCGCTCAGAGCAGTAGAAGCCGATTTCTGGAAAACTGCATTCTACGGTGATAGCCGACTAACAGTTGAAGAAGGTGAGGTCAATACCCTGAAAGTAAAAACCTACGGTGACCATGATATTCAACTTCAGGATGTGGCCAGTCAGGTGAGTAAGGTCCATTCTTTAGGTGATAATAATGTCCGTTTGCAGGCTGACAGTAAAATTTTTCTGACCGTATTTGGTGATGCTACCATTCAGTACATTGGTACTCCCTCCGTCGATAAAAGGCTAGTTTTGGGTGATCTATCACTTGAGTCATTGTAAGTAGAAAAGCCGAAGAAAATATCTTCGGCTTTTACCTAAAACAACCTTACTGCGCGGTCTACGCGCGCAGCTTCAACCTATGCAAACATCATTTTCTATTCCGTGATTTAAACTTACAATTCAAAGGTAGCACTTCACTATGGGTCAAAAGCCGGTTTCTCGTTTGATCCAACCATTCGCTCGTTAAACAATAGACTTTAACCGATAACTGACTTTCAAAATCTACCATACTAAGCCGGTTATCCATCGGCCCTTCTTTAACTCCATCAGGAATCGTTAATTTAGAGGTGAAATTGCAAGTTCATGGCGCAATTGGCTCGGGTATTCAAGGTGAAGCACTTTCTGGTCTACAACGCTCTCCTGTGGATTGTACTGGCTGGGATCAGCCTGCTTCAGTATTATTCATTTGGTATCAGCCTCGATAATCAGTTTGATCCAACAAGCATCATCCGTCAGCCGCTAGCTACTTACCTCACTTATTGGATTCTCAGCTTTCTGGTGTTTGATTTGTTTTTAGCCACCCGGCATTATCCGCGACGCTGGTTTTGGTTGCTGCACTTCAGCATCAGCTTGATCTTCGGCTTAGTACATAAAACTTTAAGCTATGTCAACGGGCTACTGCTGGAGCGGCTTTTTCTACCTCGAGAGACTTTAACCTGGCGAGAACTCATCGATCTTTGGCAACTAACCTGGATTGATTTTCTGGTTGGATCATCAGTATACCTAATGATGTTGTTGGTACTTTTTGCATTAGATTTCTGGCAACGCTATCAGGATGAACAACTCCTCTCGCTGGAGTTACAAAACCGCCTAGTAGAGGCGCAACTGAGCAACATGAAGATGCAGATGCAGCCCCATTTCCTCTTTAATGCCTTAAACACCATCGCCATGATGGTACGGAAAAATTCAAACCAAGAGGCGGTAGCGATGATCAGCAGTTTAAGCGGAATGTTACGGAATAGCTTAAGTCGCAAACGACAATCACTGGTCCCCCTACAGGACGAACTACAGCTAATCAATCAGTATCTGACTATTGAGAAGGCACGGTACCAGGACCGGCTTACCATTCATCAGAATATTCAACCGGAAACTCTAACGGTATTGGTGCCAAATCTGATTCTTCAGCCCATTGTTGAGAATGCCTTCAAGCACGGTATATCGCAAAGTATAGAACAAGCCCAGTTAGATATTACAGCGCAAATGGATAACGGCAAGCTGGTGATGGAAGTGTTCAATTCCGGGAATCAATTGCCTGAGGGCTGGCACCTCACTCGTAACCGAGGCATTGGTTTAGGAAATACTATTAGTCGACTGATGCAGTTGTATCAGGGTAATTTCCGTTTCCAGATCAATGAGAAAGAAAATGGCGTACTAGTGAGGATAGTGCTGCCGACTGATGATAAAATCTCTCAAAAAACCTTACGTAATGCTACTGGCAAATTGCAACAGTAAATTAGCCAGTACTCGTATGGATAAGCCGTGTTGAATAGCTATTTTCAACGATCATGGAAAAGATAAAAGCAATTATTGTAGACGATGAACGGGAAGCTCGGGAGGGCGTAGCTTTGCTGTTGGCCCAAGATAAATCCGTTAATGTAGTAGCCGTCTGCGCCAACGGGGTTGAAGCTATTCAGGCCATTCGCGAATTCCATCCCGAACTGATTTTTCTCGATATCCAGATGCCCAAGATCAACGGATTTGAAGTGCTAAACAGCATCAGTAACCAACCGCTTCCGGCGGTAATTTTTACGACCGCTTACGATGAATACACCTTGAAAGCCTTCGAGGTACACGCAGTAGACTATCTGCTAAAACCCTTTACCGACGAACGCTTTTTCGCGGCATTAAGCCACGCTAAGGAACTGATTAAGCAAAAACAGCAAGTGTCGCCTACTCTTCCATCCTTAGTAGAATCGCAGGTTAAATCCGGGCAGGCTAACGAGCTAATTCATAGTTCGGATGAGCAATCGGACAAGATCGTGGTCAAAGTAGATGGCCGGGTTCATTTCCTGTCCCACCGTGAAATCATATGGATTGAAGCTTACGATTACTACGTGAAAATCCATGTCACCGAACGGTTCTATCTCATTCGTGACAGCCTCAAGAAAATGGAGCAGCGACTCCCCGGCCCTCCCTTCGTACGAGTTCATAAGTCTAGCCTGATCAATCAACAGTACCTTCAGGAAATTTCTTCCCCCAAAAATAGTAGCGAATACCTGCTCACCCTAACCAATGGTACGCAAGTGAGAAGTAGCCGCAGCTACCGTGAGCAAATCAAAGGGCTGATGACCAATTGATTTAACTCGTTTTCACGTTTCGATAAATATCATTTAGAGATAAAGATACTTGACCTTCCAATAAACTGACCTCATCAGCCTCTTCCTGGTAGATCGTAAGCTTCCATTCGTTTTGTTGCTGACGCTGGTAGTGTTCAATCAACTGTTTTTTTGTAGATACCAGTAAGTACTCCTGAAGAGAATCAATACTTCGATAAGCGGCAAATTTAGTTCCTCGATCTTTCGCAGAAGTTGAATCAGACAAAATTTCAATGACTAAAACCGGATTAGTTAAATTATCAAATTCGTCATCCCTAAATAAAGCCCCTCCCTGACTGACCACTAAGTCAGGATAGAAATAACTATTAGCCTTGGGGGCATGAGTTCTCATATCGGAGTGAAAAACCTCGAATGAGGTATCTAGCAGTTGGGAGCCTAAAGCAATGCTTAAGTTCATCGATATCCGATTATGTTCTTTACTAGCTCCACCTATTTCAACTAGTGTTCCGTTGTGATATTCAAATTTTCCGTACTCCTCCTTAGTACCGTTTTGTTCGGCTTCCAGGTAGGACTCTGAACTCATTATTTTTTGATCAACTACCGCCTGCTCCATGACTTTTTTTAGTTAAGATACGCCTCTCTGACGAAAAGGGGAAATGATTTGGCTTCCGACCTTCGTTCGCTGCATCCCATAGGCTATTGGCTGCAAAAAACTTGGGTGATGACTAAATGTAGCTAATATTAGTAGGAAACCTGTTAAAGAATTTCTTTTGCCTCGACTTATACCAATCCAATTTTTTATGCTTAGGAACTATCTCAAAATCGCCTTTCGCAACTTTTGGAAATACAAGTTTATTTCATTCATCAACCTGATCGGCTTATCGCTCGGTATTACCACCACTATCTTAGCATTTCTATTCATTCAGGATGAATTCCGTACCGATCGCTTTCACCAGAAGGCCGACCGCATCTATCAAGTTATTTTAGAAGAAAAAAATCTAGCGAACGGAGCAATCGACATAACCGAATCTCAGCCTTACCCTTTGGCCCCATCTCTGTATGACGATTTACCGGAAGTAAACAGCTTCGTTCGTTTCAAGGAAGGTGACTATTATATCAAAACTACTGACCAGGCAATTAAGCAGACAATAGTATTTGCTGATTCCACCCTTTTTCAAGTATTTGATTTCCCGTTGGTGCGGGGAAACCCTAAGTTTGCTCTAACCGATGCCTCCTCCGTAGCCATTAGCAAGGCCAAAGCCAAACAGCTTTTCGGAAATGAGAATCCTGTTGGGCAGCGAATTGAAGTACGGTTAGATGATACCTACGCAGATATTCAGATAACTGCGGTATTTGAAGATATGCCTTCCTATTCAACGATTCAGGCTGAAATGATCCTCCCGTTGCATTTGTCCATTGCCGAAGCAATCATACCTCCGTTAAGAAGTGAAAAATTTTACCCTTGGGATATAAGTGCTTTTAAGACTTTTGTACTACTTCATCCCTCGGCTACTCCATCGCTGTTAGGTGAAAAGCTAGCTGATCTACGAAATACATATTATCCTACCGAAGCTAACTTCTTTGTTAAAGAGAAAGAAAGATCAGGTAACGACTTGCGCCGAGAATATCTTTTGAGACCACTACCAGACGTTTATTTCACTTCTACTTATATTATTGGCGGTAAATCGGGAAGCAAACCTATTTACTCTTATATTCTGGCTTCCATTGCCGGGGGTATTTTACTCATGGCTTGCTTTAACTACCTCACGCTAAGCATTGGACGGGCCAGTCGCCGCACTCGTGAGATTGGGATTCGGAAAGTGGTGGGGGCCCGTCGCCGACAATTAGCCTACCAGTTCACCAGTGAAGCGGTGGTAATGAGTATTTTGTCACTAGGTCTAGCATTAGTGCTCATTATTTCGGTGTTACCTCTCTTCAACCGATTAGCTGATAAGTCATTAACCTTCGTAACCCTTACCCAGCCGTTGATCTTCACAGCCATAATAGGCATTACCTTGATTACCGGCTTTTTATCCGGGAGCTATCCGGCAGTCTATCTCTCGGCTATTCCTACTTTAGATGCCTTCCTAAAAAAATTTACACTCGGTAAAGTAAATCTATTTACCCAAGCGTTAGTCACTTTTCAGTTTTGTCTGCCGGTTGTATTTCTGGTAGCTACTTTAGTGATGATTTATCAGCTTAATTTTATGCGTTCTCAGGACTTAGGTTTTGACGATGAACACGTACTGGTAATTGAAAACAACGCCGCTAATTCTCATCAGGCCTGGGAACAGTTTCAAAACTTAGTTACAGCACGAAATGATGTAATCTCAATCGCAGCAACCGGAAGCGCATTTTCCAAACCTGGTAGTACATACTTCTTTCGCGATGATCAGGAGCAAAACCGACCCGTTAGAGCTTATTCCGTATCTACGTCATTTCTAGAAACCCAAGGCTTGAGGTTAAAACAAGGGCGCTGGTTCAACCCTGCATTATCTTCCGACTCAACTGAAGCCATCGTAGTAAATGAACAATTTGCTCGCACATTCGGATGGACTGACCCCATAGGAAAGAAAATAGAAGGAGATTATATTATTGGCGTAGTAGAAGACTTTCACATAGAATCTCTAGCTTCTGCCATTTCCCCAGTAGCTTTTTATCTTATTAAAGACCGAACAGATAAGTCATTTGTACTACTGAAACTCACTTCTAATAACCTATCTAAAACGTTAGCCGATCTCAGTGAGCTATGGCAAACTGATATTTCTGACAGCCCGTTTCTGTATTCGTTCATGGATGAAGATTTCAACGCACTGTATCAGCAAGAGGAACGATGGAAGCAAATTATGCAGTGGGTGGCTACTATTACGATTCTAATTTCCGCGCTGGGACTCATCGGTCTGACAGCTTTGGCAGCCGCTGGAAGGGAGAAAGAAATCAGCATTCGCAAAGTATTAGGTGCTTCAGTGTCATCTATTCTGTTGCTTTTATCTCGAGACTTCTTGAGGTTAGTAATCATTGCACTGGTAATCTCAGTCCCGGTAGCCAACTACCTGATTACTGAATGGCTGGCCGGCTTCGCCTATCGGGTAGAAGTGCAATGGTGGCTGTTTGCCATTCCGGCCGGGTTGATTCTGCTGGTTGCCGTACTTTCCGTAAGCCAACAAACCGTGAAAGCCGCTAGCCGTAACCCAGTAGAAGGCTTGCGTCAGGAATAAATTATCCAATGAAAAATGCATAAATAATAATGAGCAATTAACTACATATTGGAGACAACTGCTCATTGCATCTGATAACCAGTACGTTGCTCTTTGCTAATTGAAAACAAGTGGTGATAGAGAAGCAGTTGACACTCATATTGTAGTATGCTTATCATTGGGTGTTTCATACGCAGCATTTCAGCGGTTGTTGGCTGCAAAAAATAGAAATGCTGGGCGATAAGAATTAATATGAGCGAATAGAAAACTTACTCTATGAAAAAGCTAGACTACCTCCTCATCTCTATCCTATTTCCTTTGATCCTATCTTCTGTAGAGAAAGAAGATATACTTAAACAGGCCTGGGAAAAGATTCAAAGGGTAGATTATATTTCTTATACTTCTATTAGATACTGGCCTAATCCGGCCGGAATTATAGATACTACTCAACAAGAAACAGCTTTTCTCAGAAAGGATCGCACTTACTTTTCTTACGACTACATAACTAAGCAAGCAGCCTATGATGTAGCATACAGCAACAACCGCTATATGATGGTTGATCACGGAGACAGTATCATTTCCGCCTATTCTAAAGAAGATATGGAAAAATATCAGCGAAGAATCGTAGAGAGCACTACTATCATGTTCTCTCCAATTACTTTCTTAGACCCTGAAGAAAATAGCTGGCAGTATGTGCAGGATACAGTCCTGGAAAACAAAGTACGACAGCAGTTCTATCAAGTAGAGATGGACACCGTGATAGAAGGAAACGCTATTTACGTTGAACAACATATATTTTTGGATGAATCATCCTCTCTGCTTACAGAATTTGAGCGAAGAGCCTACAATCAGAATCAGCTAAGTCAAAAAATTAGCATTCAATATAGTAATTATACCTTAGAGAAGAGTGATCAGGAATACCTTGTTTACAACCCACCCACAGATTACGTTACCCGGATTTACGGCGAACGAAAAAAGCTAACACTCATTGGCGAAGATACAGTAGCGCCAGCCTTTTCCCTCCCAGATTTAGAAGGCAATCAGATAGCTACAGAAAAATTAACTGGTAAATATGTTTTATTAGATTTCTCGGTTATCAACTGTGGTTGGTGCAAAAAAGCATTAGACCAATTTAATCAGGAGGATTTTAAGCTTTCTGAAAACATTGTTGGATTATATCTGAACCCTGATGATGATCCTGAACAGATTAAGAACTACCAAGAAAAGATTCCTATCCCATTCTCAGTGATTGACAATGCTGTTTCCATCAGCCGAGCTTTCGGAATATCTGCATTTCCTAGCTTTGTGCTGATTGATCCTGAAGGAGACATAGAGAAGGTAGTAGAAGGTTATGATGAAGATTTTACCAAAAGCCTGCAATCATTATAATGCCTACAGCAAACGCTAAATCAACTTTTCTCTATGCTTCGTAACCAAATTCTGATTGCCGTTCGGCACTGGCTTCGTAATCGGGGCGATACACTTATCAAAGTTGCTAGCCTCACTTTGGGTATCACTGGCTGCTTACTTATTTTGCTATTTGTTCAGCACGAGTGGAGTTACGATAACTTCCATATCAATCAAAATATTTATCGGTTAGAGTGGGGTATAGGAGCAGCTATTACTGAAAGCCCCGTTGCTCACTTTGCTGCTGAAAATGTAACTGGTGTAGAAGGATATGTACGGTTGAGGCAAGGTGAGGGAACTGTTGAGGAAGAAGGAGAATACTTTAGAGAAAAACTCATCTTTGCTGATACTAATTTTTTCTCGGTTTTCACTTTTCCACTTCAAGCTGGAGATAAGTCTTCGGTACTGCTTAACCCTCATTCAATAGTACTTACCCCTACCGCGGCTCATCGTTACTTTGGTACGCTGGATGTACTGGGAAAAACGCTAAGTATCCGATTAGAAAAGGATAGCGTTTTCTCCAACTTCATGGTAACTGGGTTGACTGAGCCACTGCCTACCAATACTACCTTACCTTTTGAAGTATTGCTCCCTTTCAAGCTGGTAGAGCCAAAACCTAAAACTATTGGTAAAGCTAACTGGAAAACCGGAGATGTAAATGCTTACCTTACACTGACTCCTAAGGTAAATCACTCAGAAGTAGAAAAATCACTAAGCCAACAAGTGTCTACTTTATTAGGAGAAGAGCGAGATTATCACCTTCAGCCGTTATCGCAAGTTCATCTAAGTGAGAGCTTATTTGCCGAGATCGCTCCTCCTGTTGATCCTCGGTATTTAGTCATAGCCGGAATTGTAGCAATTTTGTTACTAGTTATCGCTTGCATCAACTTCACTACTCTAACCTTAGGAAGGTCAGTAAACCGTTCTCGGGAAGTGGGAGTACGAAAAACACTAGGTGCATCCCGTTTTCAGCTAGTTCGTCAATTTTTGGGGGAGTCCTTATTGCTAACCTCAGGCATTGCTTTAGTTAGCTTAATTCTGGCTTATAATCTTCTTCCCTATTTTGGTCAACTGTTACAAAAGCCCATTACAATTTCCCTAACTGATGCCCATATTTTAATATTGATAGCTGGTGTCGTATTAACCGCTAGTGTAACCGCTGGTTTTTATCCAGCTTGGGTGCTTTCCGGCCTATCTACTACTAATGTATTGAAAGGGCAAGTGGTTGTTAATCAAAGAAACCGACTGATTAGTGTATTAGTAGGATTGCAACTCATTGGTACAATTACCTTACTGATGGGAAGTGCAGGCATGCATCAACAGCTAAACCTCCTACAAAGCAAACAACTGGGCTTTGAGCAATCGTATATGGTACGCCTGGAAGTTCCCTTCAGAAAGAGTCAGAAGTTATTTAATCAATTCAGAAATCAACTTTTATCTGTTTCTGAAGTGCATTCTCTAACCGCTAGTTGGCAACTATTTGGCCACGAAGCTGCTGGAGTAGGGTACCAAAAACTGCCTTGTGAAATAAATGGCGAAGAAATAGACTCATATTCGCTAGCAGTAGCTCCAAACTTTTTGGAAACTACCCAGATTGAAATGGTGCAGGGAAAACCTCTTCCCGACTGGTCAGATAATCTTCCTCGAAGAATCATGGTAAATGAGTCCTTCGTAAATGAGGTTGGATTGGATAATCCTATAGGAAAAAAAATAAGTAAGAAGTATCAGTTCGATGATGCAGAAATTGTAGGAATAGTGAAGGATTTTCACATTTTATCCCTCCATCAGCCGATTGGGCCACTTGTAATTTACCCTTCTGATACTTATTCAAATATGTATGTTCGAATTGCTTCTCAGCAGATTCCAGCTACTCTAGAAACCATAAAAGAGAAATGGAACATGATTGCTCCCGATATTCCGTTCATCTTCCACTTCACGGATGAGGATATTGCCCGTCAGTACGAGACTGAGCAGCGTTGGGCTAGCGTGATTACCTACACTTCTCTTTTAGTAGTATTCATCGCTTGTCTGGGTTTATTCGGCATGGCTTCTTTGCTGACCCAGCAACGCACCAAAGAAATTGGCATTCGTAAAGTACTGGGCGCTTCAGTGACTAACTTACTAGTACTGCTCTCCAGGGATTATCTTAGGTTGTTAGTTATTGCTTTGCTGATCGCCATTCCCATTGCTAATTATTTCATGCAGGAATGGCTCAATAGTTTCGCCTATCGAGTTGCCATTCACTGGTGGATTTACGCACTGGTAAGTATTGGTGTATTAGCCATTGCCCTACTTACCATTAGCGGACAAACAATGAAAGCCGCTACCCGTAACCCCGTAGATAGTTTACGCTACGAATAAGCCATTCTCATCATTGTGGACAATGGTTCGGAAGTGAAGATTTCTTCTATCTTTGAAGAAACAACCTAAGCTTCATTCCACATGTCATTGCGTTTCCTTCTGAATTTCTTGTTCATTCTGTGTCTATTGTTATCCAATTGCCTGCGGAGTCAATCTTTAACCGATTCAGTTATTCAGATTAGTGGAGTATACCCCCACTTGGCAGTATTTAATCCGGGTGATGGCATTGATTGCCGGGGTAACGGTAATGAATGCGGCATTGGGGCGGTAGTACCCTGGAACGGAAAACTCTGGATGATCACCTACTCCCCCCATTGCCCCCACGGAAGCTCAGATAAACTTTATTCTATCAGCGACAAGCTGGAATTAACTACCCACCCCGAAAGTGTGGGGGGCACCCCCGCTAATCGCATGATTCACCGCGAATCAAATCAATTGCTGATCGGCCCCTATCTCATTGATCAGCAAAATAACATCCGGGTAATCCATCCCGAGAAAATGCCCGGACGGCTCACCGCCACCGTCCGCCACCTAACCGATCCGGCCAACCTCGTCTACTACTACGATATGGAGGGCGCCCTCTACGAAGCAGATGTAAATTCGCTGGCAGTGAACCGACTATTTGAAAAGCCCGTACCCGGTTGGCACGGTAAAGGGGCCTATTCCGGACAGGGCCGACTGGTAATTGCCAACAACGGTGAGCATCAGGTATTTGACATTGATCCCGCGCTACTACAGGCGGGTGGCGCCCCTCAGTCAGATGAAGATAACGGCGCCTTGGCCGAATGGGATGGTGAAACCTGGAACATCGTCACCCGACGGCAGTTTACCGACATTACCGGGCCGGGAGGCATTTACGGAGCTAACAATCCGGAAGAACCCATCTGGAGTATCGGCTGGGACCAGCGATCGGTGATGCTGATGGTGCTGGACAACGGAGAATGGTTTCGCTACCGGCTGCCGAAATCTACCCATACCTACGATCATTGGGGCGGCTGGTACACTGAGTGGCCCCGCATTCGGGAGGTGACTAATGGACAATGGCTGATGGATATGCACGGTATGTTTTACAACTTCCCCCCTACCTTCAGTTCCAAAAATACAGCTGGTATTCTTCCTATTGCTAATCACCTCCGCTACGTACCTGATTTCTGCGCGTGGAACGATCAGCTTGTGCTGGCTACTGATGAAACCTCTATTCTTCAAAACCCTTACGCCGGAAGGTCACAATCAAATTTGTGGTTTGGTCAGATAGAAGATATGAAAAACTGGGGAGCAACTAACGGATGGGGCGGTGTGTGGATGAATGATACCGTGCAGGCAAATACTGCTTCTGATGCGTTTCTAATCAGTGGGTTCAATCGTAAGCTGCTCCATTTAGTCCACAACCAATCGCAAGCAGTGACTTTTACCTTAGAGGTTGATAGAGAAGGAAACAACCAGTGGCAGGAATTGACTACGGTAGAGGTTGACGAATCCCAGTATGCTTACTATATCATTCCTAATGATACCCGAGCGGAATGGATACGGTTAAAAACCAATCAGAATTGTATCGCCAGCGCTTACTTTCATTTCAACCAGAAGCGGGATGGCGAAACTTTGAATTTAGGTTTTCAGACCTTAGCCTCTCCATCGCAGATCGCAAGCGCAAATGTGATTCGCCCTGCCGGACACAATACCAACCTTCAGGTGCTTAATAAGGCTACGGATACCTACTGGGAAGTAAATGAGAAGATGCAGTTTATTCAGCCTGCTGAAAACCGAACCGCTGAGGTCAATTCTATTCTGGAGCTAAAACAGGAATTCCGCGTAGATGCAGCCTCAGTGATCGTCGAGGATGAACACGGCACGTTCCGCCTACCCCGCACCGATAAGCGTTACGATCAACCCTTTGCGGGTGGATGGCCCCGAGGTATTCGCGAGGTGGAATCCGAACGCTATATGGCAAATTTTCACGGTACCTTCTACGAAATACCCCGCGAAGCTGGATTACAATCTATTCGTCCGATTGCTACGCACGAAAAGCAGATTATTGATTTTTGTACCTGGCGCGGGCTGCTGGTATTAAGCGGAACCCAACCCGACGCCGTACCTAATGGGCACTATTTTGCCAGCCCGGATAATGAAACCAGCCTATGGTTTGGGGCTATTGATGATACATGGCAACTCGGAAAACCTCGAGGAACGGGCGGTCCCTGGAAAGACACAGCAGTGGAAGCTAATACCCCCTCCCTACCCTATCTTATGACGGGCTACGATCAAAAAACACTGACCCTCACTGCCGATCAGCCTACCAACATCACGGTAGAGATTGACTTTGATCATACCGGTTGGTATACTTATCAGACCTTCACTTTAGAGGCAGGGCAGACTACGACTCACGAGTTTCCTGAAGGCTTTAGCGCTCATTGGCTCAGGGTGATATCAGACCATGATTGTGTAGCCACTGCCTGGTTAGAATATCAATAAGCTAGGCAAGTGCTACTTAAGAATAATTTTATGCGTAGAGGTCAGACGGTTTTCGTCAGTAATCCGCAAATAATACATCCCAACGGGTAAGCCCGATAGGTCTAACTCTAACGACCCAACAAATTCTGCTTTTCGAACTACTTTTCCGGACGCACCTATCAGTTGACTAATACGTTGTCGATCGGGTGAGTCAGTCCGAACCTTTAAAATTCTTTCGGTAGGATTAGGGTAAATTTTCAGACCAGCCCGAGACTTGGCGGCCGAAAGCGAAGTAATCACATCAGTAAAAGCGTCAGTGACAAAGATCTGGGATGTGTCTTGGTTGGTTAAATGCAGATTGTCAAACCAGAGTTGGGCACTACCGAAGTCTTGCCGCTCGGCTACGATCTCCAAACGATCTACCGCTGTCCAGTCAAATTTTCCTTCGGGGGGGTACCATTCTCCGTCCCATGCACCTTGCTCGCTGAAGCTTTTCAGCGGAATATGCAACGAGTGCCAGTATCGGTCGAAGGGTACAGATATTTCATCAATTGTCACTCCCATTCGCCAGGGCAAGTCAGCTTCACCAGCGTTGGTGTCTACCCACCGAATATCAAACTTCAAATCAGGATCAGTGCCCCGAATGATGAAGTTGAGCGCGTAATCTTCAGCCACTAATTGAGATAAATCTTTATTCGGGACAAAATCAAAACTGATGGTATTGTATTGGGTAGCGCCTCTCCAGTAAAAGGCATATTTTTCATTATTCGGTTCATCCTCTGAATAGTAGTTAACGTCTCCGTCAGAATTCGCTGAAAGGAAAATCTGCTCACCGGCAAAATCAGTATATAGACTGAAACCGGTGCTATCGGGTAAAAGCTGGTATTCAGATTGAGGAGGCACCGTAAAATCTAGCGCTTGCAGTAAAGGAACGTGAAGATCGTGATCAAATAACCCATTGCCTCCGGCTTCATACAAACCAAAGCCACCGTGGTAATCCCAGATCGTCCAGGGAATATCGTGCTTCTCTAATTCCTGCTGCACCGTTTCGTACCAGAACACCCGCGACGAATCATCACTGTTAGGAATATAAACTCCAAATTCACCACAGAAAACCGGCACTTGTCGCTCCTGTTTAAATCGGGCCGCAATATCAATCAGCGACTGAACCACTTCTACCTGGCCTTCCACCGCGTAGTTGTTAAAATTTAACGCTACCCAGGTTCCATTGAGGCTACTCGGAAAATCGGGCATCTGCTCACTTTGGTACGGAAAAGGAACCTGACTAAGCGGTTGCATAGAAGGACTCACCCAGGTGGCTCCCTGATGGGTAAAAATGAATGGATCGTAAAAGTGAAAGGTGTAGATCTCGTTATAATCATTATAATATAACAAATCATCTAGGTTATTATAGCTGTTCCAGTTAGCCGGCCCAACAATAATCGTATGTTTGGTATCTACCTCCCGAATAGCTTGTATTACTTCACCCTGAATCTGATTCCAAACATCATCGGCGATACCGTGGGGTTCATTTAAAACTTCGTAGTAAAGATACTCCGAGCGACTACGGTAGCGTTCAGCCACCTGCGGCCACACTTTTTTTAGAACTTCTCCTACCTGTGGATCGGTGCTTTCGGCTGGATCAAAAGTGTGGTTATCCAGGATGAGATGCATTTCCAACGCTTCGCTCCAGTCAATGACCTGATCCAGAAAATCATAAAATAACGGATCAACGATGTAATTAGGTGCGCCGCTGGTCATGTAGTGCAGATTAATCGGCAGACGAATCACATCACAACCTAGGCTTTGGATTTGCTCAAAATCTCGCTTAGTATAACGTGAAAACTGAATCTGCTGAGCACTACCCGCCTGAAACCAACCGGTTAAATTCACCCCGCGCTGAAACGGAACCTCCTGAGCCCTAGTAAATAGGCTTATAAGTAGTAAAATAAAAGTTGCTGGAAAAAAGCCGTTCTTGCCCATCATCTGAAAATCTAATCGATACAGAAATATAACTACTTCTTGGCTACTTCGCTAACTGATTGTCGTCCGAATGTTAAACTAAGCCGAATGTATAGCCGTTAATGATATACTGTTAACCTAAAAGATATGGACTTGCGGACGATCTCATGGCGGATAGTTAGTACAGCATTTGTAGGCAGCCTACTGTTTGTGCTAAGTTGCGGTAACAACGACGATACCCTGGATACTAATTCTAACCCACCTACCTTACCGGATTTAGGACAATTTGAGTTAGTACCAGCTTACCCCAATTTCTCGTTTACCCGTCCGGTAGATTATCAGCACGCAGGCGACGGTAGCGATCGGGTATTTGTAGTTGAACAGCGAGGGGTAATCACCGTTTTTAGTGATGATACCAACACTGATCAAAGGACTACCTTCCTAGATATTTCCGGGCTGGTGGATGATCAAAGTAACGAAGAGGGACTGCTGGGCCTGGCGTTTCATCCTAATTACGCCTCCAACGGATTTTTCTACGTGAACTATACGGTAAACAGCCCTGCTCGTACCCGCATTTCTCGATTTTCAGTTTCCGCAGCTGACCCCGATCAGGCCGATCCGAATAGCGAACTCATTTTACTGGAATTTTCTCAGCCCTTCGGAAACCACAATGGCGGCCAACTGGGTTTTGGCCCAGATGGTTTCTTGTACATCGCGGTTGGCGACGGCGGTTCAGCCGGAGACCCCGAGGAAAACGGTGAGGACCTGACCACGTTACTGGGGAGTATTCTGCGGATTGATGTAGATCAAACATCCGGCAGCCTCCCTTACTCCATCCCGGCAGATAACCCCTTTGCCGGTAATGACCAGAATATTAGAGAAGAGATTTTTGCCTATGGTTTACGGAATCCTTGGCGGTTTAGCTTTGATGCCCAAACCGGACAACTTTGGACCGGCGATGTAGGCCAAAACGCTATGGAAGAGATCAATATTATTGAGAACGGTGGCAACTACGGTTGGAATACCACCGAAGGCGACCTTTGTTTCGATCCGGCTAATAATTGCAACACTGAGGGCATTACGCTACCAGTGCTTACCTACCGCCACAACCAGGGCGACCGATCCGTAACCGGAGGCTTTGTGTACCGAGGTACTGAACAAACTGCATTGGCCGGATACTACATCTACGCTGATTTTGTCTCAGGCCGGGTGTGGGCCGCTGATGTCAGTGATTTAAGTAGTCCTAGTATCACGCAGTTGGTTGATTCTGACCTCGGCATTTCGTCTTTTGGGGTAAACGGCGATCAGGAGCTTTTCATGTGTGCTTTTGATGGTCAAATCTATCGGCTCAATCAGGTAGCTACTCCCAATTAGTCACTCAAGAATCATTTTTCTGACAAGAAATTTACTACCAGATTTATAACTTTTTGGTGGAAATTCAGTTGACAAAATACACCTAACCATTGGGAAGATGAACTCAGAAACAACCAAAACCTATCGTTCCAGATTTGATCCTATTACTTTTTTTCTGGCAGCCATTATCGGGGCTTTTTTAGCCTTGACACTTCTTTTCTTTACCAATAACCTGTTGGTAAGTGGTATTACCTTCCTGATCGTTATGGCTTTAGTCATAGCCTTCTGTTTAAGTCTGCGCTACGCCATTAAAGATCATTATCTGTGTATCTCCTCGGTATTTTCCAGTAAAAAAATCAATACCTTCCAAATCAGTAGCCTGCACTGGATTGGCGGTATCCCCGAAATCACTCAGTTATCAAGCTTTTCGCGCCAACGCATACGCATTGTGTATGGCTACGGTGAGTACATTGATGTTTCTCCCCGAGATACTCAATGCTTTATAAAATCGCTCATCTCCATTAATCCTATGATTCAGTTCCAGCAAGGGGCGGTGATGCAAGAATAGTTTCCGTAGTTGTGCTGCATAGGCAAAGTGCTTATCTTTAAAATGCCATGCTAAACAACGACCTATCCTGGATCTTTCAATTTTTGGGAAGACTACATCCGCTGGTGGTACATTTTCCCATCGCCTTGTTAATTGTAGCAGCCTTCTTTGAGTTACTCACTCTCAGCGGAAAACGTAACGGACTTAGGGAAGGTATTCGTTGGTTAGTGTACTTAGGTACGCTCTCAGCCCTAGTAGCTACCGCTTTTGGTTGGTTGTTGCAATCATCCGATGAATATTCGGGCAGCCTGGTACAATCTCACCAAAACTTTGGTATTGCCACCGCCGTACTGGCTTTACTTAGTGCGTTTCTCCTTTACCTATCTCAACGGAAAGAATCACTACGTAAACCCTACCAGGCTTTATTGCTGGCTTCGGTAGGAACACTGACGGTGGCCGGACATTTAGGTGCGAACCTTACCCACGGTGAAGATTACCTAACTAGTACTTTTCCCGGTAGTGATGAGCACTACGATCGCAGCGAATTCTCTACTTTATTAGCGGAACTTCGTCCTCAAGATTCACTATCGCTGGATCAGCAGGATGAACTGAACCTAAAAGTACGCGGAATTCTTGCGCATAATTGCTATCAGTGCCATAGTGATCTTAAACAAAAAGGCGATTTAGTACTGGAAACCGAAGACGGGATGATGGCCGGGGGAGAATCCGGAGTGGTGGTGATTCCTGGCAAAGCGGAAGAAAGCGAACTAGTGCGCCGAATTACCTTACCGACTGATCACGATGAGGTAATGCCTAAGAAAGGAAAAGTGCTGAAGCCGGAGGAAATTGCCCTCATAAAGCTATGGATTGACCGCGGCGCCCACTGGGCTGATGCGCAACTAAAGGTTTTTCCCGAAGCAGAACTGGCTCTTTCTCAACCAGCACTACCTCCATCCGATCAAGAAATTTCTCATCCGATTGACCGAATCGTAAATGATTACTTCAATGAACAAGACACCAACTGGCCCGAGGTAGTGGATGACCGAACCTTTATTCGCCGGGCTTATCTGGATATTGTCGGATTGCTTCCTCCGCCTTCCGCCGTAAGCGAGTTTATCCGTGCTCCATTTCCAAATAAGCGCGAAGAGTTAATCGATGAATTGTTAGCTGATTCTCATAACTACACCCAGCACTGGCTTAGCTTCTGGAATGATTTGCTGAGGAACGACTACTCCGGAACGGGCTTTATCACGGGCGGGCGACGGCAGATCACCGGTTGGCTGTATAATGCACTACTGGAAAATAAACCCTACGAACAAATGGTGCGCGAATTAGCTGACCCCACCGAAGAATCAGAAGGCTTCATTAAGGGCATCCGTTGGCGCGGAGTAGTGAATGCGAGCCAAACTACCGAGATGCAAGCAGCCCAGAATATTGGTCAGTCGCTGATGGGGCTTAATCTGAAATGTGCCTCCTGCCATAATAGCTTTGTGAGCAACCTCACGCTTTCCCAAGCCTACAACTTTGCAAGTATCTTTGCGGATAGCACCCTGGAACTCTACCGCTGCGATAAACCCACTGGCAAGATGGCCCAAGTCAGCTTTGTCTACCCCGAACTGGGTGCCATTGATGCTGAAACCCTGGAAGCAAGGTTAGAACAACTCGCTGAAGTGTTGGTAACTCCTGAGAATGGACGACTCTATCGTACGATGACCAATCGTATTTGGGAACGCTTATTAGGACGAGGGGTGATTGAACCGCTGGATGAAATGGATAACACTCCCTGGAGTGCTGCTTTGCTGGATTGGCTAGCCGCCGATTTCCGGGATACTGGCTCGGATCTAAAGCACTTAATCCGTACCATCATGACTTCCCGTACTTATCAGCTTCCCTCGGTAACCTACGAAGAAATAGCGGATCTGCAATCCAACGATTACCGCTTCCGGGGTCCGGTGCGGCGCCGCTTGAGTGCCGAGCAGTTTGCCGATGCTATCAGTCAGGTGATTGCCCCGGTGTACTACGCTACGGCTTTCGATCCTGAGCCGGAAGATTTAGCGGCTCAGCGTATCTGGTTCCGAGAAATTGAGTTTGATCGTGATGTGCTGCCGAAGCCCGGCAAACGCTACTTCCGCCACGTATTTAGCTTACCGAAGGAAGAAATACGGCGAGCGCAATCGCTGATTTCGGTAGATCACTCATTTAAGCTATTGATTAACGACAAGCCGGTATCGGAGGGGACGGATTGGCGTAAGGTTCAAGTGGCCGAAGTACAGGATGTTCTCCAAGCGGGTAAGAATATTATTGCGGTGGAAGGAACTAACGAAGGCAGTATTCCCAACCCGGCGGGTCTATTATTCGCCCTGCAAATCCAGTACGCTAGTGGTGCTACTGACACTATTTTTTCTCACACCGAATGGAAAAGTACGAATGAGCCTCCGGCGGATGGCTGGACTAGTCTCAACTTTGATGATAGCGAATGGAAAGAATCACGCAACTACGGTACCAAGCACTGGGGCAAACTGGTAGATTTTACGTTACAAGCAAATACAGAAACGCCTCGTTTCGCCCGAGCATCCTTAGTACAGCTTGATCCCTTCCTGAAAGCGCTGGGTCGTCCTACCCGCGAAAACGTAGCTACCTCTCGCGACGATCAGGCCACGTTATTACAAGCATTAGAACTGACGAACGGAGAGTTCTTCAACCAGATATTAACCGAAGGTGCCGAACGTTGGATGGAATCTGGCACCAACTCTGAATCATTAGTACAAACGCTGTATCACCAAGCGCTAGGCCGTCACGCTACGGAAGAAGAATCAAAAGTATTAGTTTCTGCCCTCGGCGAATTTCCTGATGACCCGCAAACCCTTCAGGATATTTTGTGGGCCACCTTGCTTTTACCCGAATTTCAATTTATTTACTGAGATGGAACACAGCGTACTTAAATCCCCCTCAATCCCCCTTTTTCTAAGAGGGAAGCAAAGCACGCTAAGTTTTATTCCGCAAGTGGAATACTTTATCAGTTCAAAATACCTTAAGCCTAACTCAGAATCAGTACAGCTAAATTTTACCCTTCTCCCTTTGTAAAGGGGGCTAGGGGGATTTCGACCCAGTTTACCTATGAAACACACTCCTGAAAATACCCGCCGAGACTTTCTTAAAAAGATGAGTGCCGCCAGTTTGGCAGCAATGGGCACTACCATACCTACGGCTAGCTTTTTAAGCTCCTGCCAGGGTACTCCCCAGATTCCATCTACGGCTGATACGGTAATCTTGCTCTGGATGGCCGGGGGCATGGCCCACACCGAAACCTTCGATCCTAAAACCTACGTGCCCTACGAAAAAGGAGTAGAGAGCAAACGGGTGCTGAGCACCTTTCCTAGGGTGCCGACGGCGGTAGACGGGTTGTACTTTTCCGAAGGTTTGGAGGGAGTGGGTAACGTGATGGATAGAGGAGCTATTGTTCGCTCCTACCGGTCGGCCGATTTAGGACATATTTTACACACCCGCCATCAGTACCACTGGCATACTTGTTACGAACCACCCCAATCGGTGCAAGCTCCGCATATTGGGGCCTGGATTGCCAAAGAATTGGGACCGGTAAACCCGGTGATCCCTCCTTTCATTGCTATTGGGCAACGGTTTACCGTAGGCGAAGCCGAAGAGCTGAAAGCCTTTCATTCGGCGGGTTTTCTAGGCAGTGAATACGGCCCCTTCCTGATTCCTGACCCTCGTACGGGCTTGGACAGTGTACGTCCACCTCAGGGTATGACTACCGAACGATTTGAAGCCCGCAATAAGCTGTACCAGCAACTGGTAGAAAAGAGCCCAATGCGCGACCACGGCAGCGGTTACCAGAAAGAATCGCTGATGCGCTCCATGGAACAAGCCTACCGACTGCTAAACTCTCCCGAAGCCAAAGCCTTTGACCTCAGTCAGGAGCCGAAAGAAAACTACGAGGCTTATAATACCGGACGCTTCGGATTGGGTTGTTTACTGGCTAAACGATTAACCCAACAGGGAGCCCGTTTTATTAGCGTATCTACCGAATACGAACCCTTTTTAGGTTGGGATACCCATGAAAACGGCCATACCCGGTTAGTGAAGATGAAGCAACTCATTGACGAACCTATTGCCCGCCTGATTCGCGACCTGGATGAAAGCGGACACTTGGATAGAACGTTGATTGTGTTGGCTAGTGAGTTTAGCCGCGATGCTATTATGGAAGGCCGACCTGGAGAGAAAGTAAGAGACCAGGTAAACCAACCCGACGTGATTGAAGACGAAAAATTCTACGGTATGCACCGTCACTTTACCGACGGAAGCTCTATTTTGCTGTGGGGCGGAGGTATTAAAAAGGGATTAGTGTACGGACGCACCGCCGACGAACGCCCTTGCTCATCGGTAGAGAATACGGTAGTGATTGACCAGGTGCACCAGTCAATTTACCACGCTTTGGGTATCCCCCCCGAAACCCACTACACCATTGAAGGCCGACCGTTTTATACCACCCCGGATGGAAAAGGAGAACCAGTACTAGATTGGTTTGCGTAGCATTATGACCGACCAGGAAGTTTCACAGGCTTTACGCCATTTAAACCCTACACTTGTCACGAAGATTCTTGAAGTTTCTTCAGTGGCCGCTATTCCTAAAGATACTGAAATACTTCGGGTGGGACAGTACGTAAAGGTGATTCCGCTAGTACTAAATGGATTAATAAAAGTTGTCACTCGCCACGATGAGCGAGAACTACTGTTGTACTACATCAAACCGGTAGAAAGTTGTGTGATGTCCTTCGCCGCAGGTTTAAGTGAGGGACCGAGCCAGGTATTTGCCCTTACCGAAACCGATACTACTGCCTTATTACTTCCCACCGAACAGGTGATTGGCTGGACGCGCCAATATCCAGATTTTGCTCAGCTTTTCTTCGCCCAATATCAACTCCGTTATACCGAAATGCTGGATACCATTAGCCACTTGCTATTTGAGAAAATGGATAGCCGGATTTACAATTATTTACAGCAGAAATCAGAACTCACCGGAGAAAATCCGCTGGTTATATCCCATCGCCAAGTTGCCCAGGATTTGGGGACCGCTCGCGAGGTGGTGAGCCGGGTGATGAAAAAGCTGGAAAGCGAAGGCAAGGTAAAACAGCACCACCAAAGCATAGAAATTTTATAGCTGTTGGTGACTACAGTCACTGACTAGCCACAAGTGGTATCGTAACTTTGGAAAAAAGAATAAGATGAACCGAGTACTGAAGTTTGCGGCGGTTTGCCTAATATGCATTGCCGTGGTGACTATTCTGGTTTTGCTTGTTCAGTTTGTTTTAACCTAAACCCTTACCATCATGAAAAAGAATATGGGAACCACCGACCGTATTGTTAGAGTACTTATTGCAGCTGTTGTGGCGGTACTACTTGCTACCAACGTAATTTCTGGTACACTAGGCATTGTATTAATGGTATTGGCTGGAATATTCTTGTTAACCAGCTTCGTTAGCTTTTGCCCACTCTACGCTCCCTTTGGATTAAGCACCTGCGCCACCAAGAAGGAGGCTTGACTGGTTCAAGTCTTTCGCTCTCTGTACCAGAGCTAAAGACGATGCAGGCGGATACATATAATGTTGTTAGTGGCCATTGGCTACGGGAGGGATTCTATTTATCTTTAGTGCGGTAGTTGTCATTTGCCGAATAGGTTTACTACGTAAATTTTAGGAGATTCTTTGATACGAATTTGCTGGCGATATTTGGGCAAACTAACCACTATCAGGTTTGCTCAGTGTCCTGGGCATTTTGAGCACATTGGTATGTCTGATCAGCAATTTGGGTTTATCAAGACGGATAAGAAGTTTATTAAGCTTCACTACAATGATATTATCCTTATCAAGGGGATGGGCAACTACGTGGAGATTATGACTGAGGGTGGTAAGAAGTACACTTACTATAAATCGCTCAAAGAACTGATTGAGAGTCTACCGAATGAGTTTATGCGAGTGCATAACTCATTTATTGTCAACGTCACCCACATTAGCTCACTGGAGGATAATCATTTGATATTGCCCAACACCAAAGTATCAGTAGGCAAGAGTTACCGAACCTGCTTAGCCGAAGCCCTCAGCAAACGTATGCTATAACATGCACACCAGTATAAAGCCCATTGGAATAATAGTGAGGGGCCTGTGTATAATAAAGTTGGTAGGTAGCCAGCGACCAGGTTGATTTGTGCATACTTTAGTTATGTAATTATGCATCCACTCACCTTATGGCTATTGGCTCTCATTATGTCTACTGAAATACTCGCTCAAACCAACGATAAAGCCGTTCGCTATCCGCTAGAACAAGATATAGCTACCATCGATGGAATTGTTTCGGCTACATACGAAGCAGTATCTGGTAAGCAAGGGGCGAAACGAAATTGGGCGCGTGATCGCTCTTTACACCATCCGGCGGCCATTTACGCTTTCCCCGATTCGGTAGAAGGAGAGCTTCAGCAGGTAGTGATGTCAGTAAGCGACTTTCATCAGGAAACGGATACGTTGGTGAGCACTACCGGATTTTACGAAAGCGAGATTAACCGGGAAGTACGAATATTTGGTAATATAGCGCACGTATGGAGCACCTACCAAACTCAATTTGAACCAGATGGTCCGGTGATGCGAAGAGGAATTAACAGTATTCAACTGTTTTACGATCAAGACCGCTGGTGGATTATTTCCTGGACCTTTGACCGGGAAACCCGACTGCAACCAATCCCCACTACTTTTCTGCCACAATAGACATAGTAGATAAGCTTTCATTGCCTCTAGGCATTTTGTACTAATGACTTAATAAGTCTTATGTTTGGTTTCCCCAAAGTTATTAGGTAGGCCTTGTAGGGTTAGCTCTATCCAGTACTCTTCAAACTTCTTCCAGTGCTGTTCCTCGGGTAAATCAGTATGGCTGACGGGAAACTCCATAATTTCGTGGGGGCCAGATAAATGATTAGCGATGGCGTAGACCGTATAAGCGGGTACCACTGGGTCTACAACTCCAACTCCCACCAGCGTGGGGCAAGTAATACGGCTGGCAAAGTTAACCGAATCGAAATACCGCAGTACCAACATGGTATCTTCTTCGTATTCGGGATGAGTTTTCAGAAAGCGATTAATTTCCTGACCGGAACCGGATTGAGCAAAAAACTTCCGTCCTTCTGCCCAGCCGAAAGTAGGTACTCCTACCACAAGTAAATCAGCGGCCTGAACTACGTACTCAGCCATAAGAGCCAAACCGCCGGCAAAACTACTGCCTTGCAACACCTGGTAGGAGATTTGGCCCGAACATATTTCCTGGGCTACCCGTACGGCCTGAATATAGTCACAGACGGCCCCTCGTAATACCGATTGCTCTGGCGATTGAATGCCAGTAAGCACGTAACCCCATTTTGAGTGTTCGGGAACGGCTGAGCGGGAGCGGCCAAACCCCCGAATGTCTACTCCCACAATATTGAAACCCTGCATGGCCCAATCCCAACGAACTTCGGTTTGAGACATGTAGCCGTGGGCGTGAATAATTAACGGTCGGGGCTGGGAGTCTTGCCACTGAAGTAAGTACCCCTGAATGCGCTGGTTTCCTAAAGAAAGAAATGAAAGGTTAGTTAGGGCGCAGCCTTGTTTTTCAGTGCCGGTAGGCTCTTGCTCAATACTAAGAGGTAGGGCTAGTAATTCTTCTTTGGTTTTACTCCAGAAACGTTCAAAATCAACGGGTTTGGTGGAATGGGGTTTTATCTCTTTTCTCATATAGAACAGCCTTAACCAAAAAATCTCAAAGCCGGTGCCAAATTAGCGAAACATTTAAAAAATCTTTATTTTAAATAGTACCGAAAATAACGAGTTACGGGTAGCATGGTGAACTCAAATCTACTTTCTAAAATTGCCTTTTTCCGGGATATGCCCTCGGAAGTGATTCACCGTCTCACCAAAGTGAGCAGAGAGGCTACCATTGAACCCAATACCGCCATTGTCCATCAGCATGACGAAGCCCAATTCGTATTCTTTCTGATTTCCGGAGCGGTACAGTTTCATCTGCAAACCCCGGAGTTAGAGAACGCCCTGGTGGGAGTAATGAAAACCCCGGGTGCCCTGCTGGGCTGGTCGGCTTTTCGTTATCCGTACCGGCATACTACCTCGGTCACCACGGAGGTAGCATCCCACTTACTGCGGATACCTCGCTCGGCCTTCGAGGATATATTTCGCAATCATCCTCATGCGGGATACGAAATGCTAAAACGCGTGAATACGACAGTGGCTAACCGGTTGGAACAGGCTCGGGATCAATTACTTACTGCCAGTCGAGCCAGCACCCATACTCCTATTGCCCACCCCCAGGAAGAACCAATTGATGTACCGGCACTACCCGATGAGATTATTCAGGAGCCTTTTTCATTATTGCAACACTCTTCCTTCTTTCACCCCTTTGAGCATACGTATCTGAAAGATTTAGCCCAGTCAGTTTCTATTAAAACGGTGACAGCGGGTACTACCATTTTTCAGGAAAAAAATACGGCTCATCATCTGTATTTGCTGGTGAAGGGAAAGGTAATATTATCTATGAATACCTTTTCGATAGGTAATGAAACCCCAAACACCGATGAGGCTAGCTTGCCAATTCACGCTATCACCCAGGTGGGGCATTTAATCGGTTGGTCGGCCTTGGTACCTCCCTATCATTATCGGGCTACGGCTACCGCCACTCAGGAAAGTCAGATAATGGTGATTGATAAGGAAGCCCTGGAGCTGGAAGCCGCTGAACACCCGCCCTTTGGTATCTTTTTAATGCAGCGCATTTTATGGGTGATTGGCAATCGGCTGCGGGGCACCCGGGTGCGATTAATTGCCCAGCGCTACGATAAAATAACCGTAGCCATCCGTTCTTTATTAGACCAGAGTGTGGGGCAAATTCCGGTAACCTCCCCCCTGCATAAAATCCCGCACTATCTGGCCAACCGCCTCACACTGAATGATGCTTTTCTTACCCTGAAAACCCTAGAGGCCCACGGCGATGAAGTAGAACAAAACCTGGCCAAAATATGCCTGGAACTGCTATCGGAGGTAAGACAGGAACTCAGGATTTACCAGCAGCTTCAAAAAATCTACGAAAGTGTGGCCAATGCTCCTAAACGGTTGGCTCCGCCCCAGATCAGGAATGGCTGTTGTAAAGAGTTTGTCAAACTGTTAGAGTCTACAAACTATAAAATAAGAGGAAAGGAGAATTTGAACGAGCAGCAAAGCCATCTCTATATTATGAAACATTAGTAAAT
>CAKZYJ010000323.1 GCA_937884755.1 uncultured Flammeovirgaceae bacterium | reverse complement strand
ATTGGCCGATTTATCAATCTGTATTTCTTTTAAAAAACTACTTTAACCCATCACCCGATATCGTTTTAGACAACTTCATAATGAATAAAAAGTACCTTCTGATTATCCTTATACTTTTCGGAAATACTGTTTTCTCTCAGTCATTGGTAGCGGTTGATAGCATTGAAAAGGCAATGAAAATGGAAAATATTGAAGAGACGTATTTGAAAATGACTGCTTACTTCCGATCCAAACTATTAACCAAGTCAGAAAATCCGTTTGTCTTTCCCCACAAAGAGAATATTCAATTACCAATAGAGTTTGAGTATGAGGAGAAACATTACGACACTTTCAAATATATTGATTCCAGTTACACTCAGGGTTTGCTAGTAATACAAAGCGATACCATTGTCTATGAGAATTACTGGCGAGGTCAAAAGGTAGATTCTAAACACATTTCATGGTCAGTAGCCAAATCCTTCACTAGTGCATTGATTGGTATCGCCATTGAAGAGGGATATATAAAAAGTGTTAATGAAAGGGTAGATTTCTATGCTCCTGAACTTAAAGGTTCTGGATTTGAGGGAGTAAAGATAAAGGACGTACTGGAAATGTCCTCGGGAATCGGCTTTGATGAAACTTACAGTGATCCAGCATCAGACATATCCAGATGGTGGAATGGTTTTATGAACGGGGAATCTCAGGATGAATTTGCCTCTACCTTAAAAAATGAAGTAGTCCCAGGAACCTTCAACCGCTATGTAAGCATCAATACGCATGTTTTGGGGATGGTTCTAGTTAAGGCTACCGGTAAGAGTGTTACTGAATATATGCAGGAGAAGTTGTGGGAACCGTTAGGCGCTGAATTTGATGCCTATTGGCTAACTGATGCTAATGGAATGGAAATGGTTCTCGGAGGATTAAATGCTAGTTTAAGAGATTATGCCAAACTGGGTCAATTGTATCTCCATAATGGCCGTTTCAGGAACAGGCAGATTGTACCGGCTGAATGGATCAAGGACTCAGTAAATCCAAATGAAGAACACTTACTTCCCGACAGTAAGAATTCGTCCTCCCCAGAATTTGGGTATGGTTATCAATGGTGGATTCCAAACGGTGAAGCCGGAGAGACTATGGCCATCGGCGTTTTTAATCAATACATATACATCAATCCAACTACTAAAACTGTGATTGTAAAAAACTCTGCTAATCGGAATTACTACGATAGTACAAATCCTTATCGTTCTTCTACCGCTCATTTAGAACTATTTAGGAAAATTGCCAATCAGAATCTGAACTCAGTAGCTGATAAATGATAGAACGCACATGAACGCGTTTTACCAGAAATATTGGCAAAAGCATCTGTTGAGAAAGAGCGGATACCACAAAACTCTTAGAGTAAGTGTTAGTCTAACCTGAAAACGAACCGTTTCAAACCCTGTTCCATGATCGGTGGCGAGCGGTGTACAACCCCCTGACTGGTCGGATGAACCTGACCGCCTTTCATAATCCCTACATGAAAGTGACCCATTTGCTGAATTTTGCTGAGATCTTTCGTAATCTGTTCATTCGTGGTTCCTAACGCCTCACGCTTGACCTGATCATTAGGAAGCCACTGCGTACCGGGGCCATCGTACGTACAGATGAGCCGTATCTGATAGAGATCTACGTGAAATTTGCGACAAGCATCATTACTCACAGTCTGGAGAAGAAGTTGAACTTGAGTACGCTGGGTCAACTTCAAAAAAAGATCAGTCAGCATCACCATGTCTTCAATGAGCCGATACGCCCCTTCGCTGTAAAGAGGAATATAATCGGAGAAGGCCTCGCTAAGCTGCTCCCTAACCAGCCCTTTGTTAGTGGCTAGGCTGACCGGATGAAAGTGGGAAAGATAAACAAGTTGAATAAATGAGGTGATAAACTGGTCTGCCACTCTTGGGCAGACTACCAGATTGATGTCTGGCTTTTGGATTTGCCGAAAAGCCTCTTCTAGATCCTCGCAGATGGCATGCTTGAGTGTAGATGCTTCAAGGGTTGGTGACGTAAGGTCAGGTTTACGCATGTACTGGCCAATTATCCTCAAAATTATGACCAGCAACCACGGCTCTTCCCTCCAGGCTATTCACTAGGCACTCGCGCAATTCTTGGGTAACCATCTCTTCATCCAGGTCGTAGCCGATGATGACTAGTTCGTTCATCCGGTCGCCCCAGTCTTCATCCCACTTTTCCTGAATCGCCTTCCGGTTCTCCATGTACCCTGGATTCAATAGCCTTTCTTGTTTCGGGATGGATGCCCACCAGCGACCGTACTGATCAGCCCGGAACGAACTACCTGCCTGGCCCCACAGTAGCGCCTGATCGGGACGGGAAGCTAGCCAAAATAAACCTTTGCTGCGAATGACATTCGCTGGCCAGTCACCGTTCACGTACTGCCAAAAGCGCTCAGGGTGGAAAGGTCGGTGATCTCGGAATACAAAGGAGGAAATGCCGTATTCTTCTGTTTCTGGGGTGTGCTCATTATTGAGCTCCTTCAGCCAGCCTGCCGATTGCTCTGCTTGTTCGTAGTCGAACATTTGGG
The DNA here is from genome assembly GCA_937884755.1 of uncultured Flammeovirgaceae bacterium. GTDB lineage: Bacteria > Bacteroidota > Bacteroidia > Cytophagales > Cyclobacteriaceae > Tunicatimonas. The sequence continues at coordinate 4,088 of CAKZYJ010000323.1, read as the reverse complement.
TATTGAGAATTTCTTTAGGGTCTATTTGACTAAAGGTGGTGCGGATGATACGGGCTTCCGGATTGAGCTTAATAAGCATTCCTTCTAGCAAGCGTAACTGATCTTCCTCCACTAAATCAGTTTTGTTCAGCAGAATAACATTGGCAAATTCTACCTGATCAGTAAGCAGGTTTACAATGGTACGCCGATCCATAGCGTCGTCGGTCATGTCGCGGTCCTGAAGGGTATCGGCACTGCCAAAGTCCCGGAAAAAATTAAAAGCATCCACTACAGTTACCATCGTATCCAGGCGGCTAAATTGGGTAAGGTCGTAGAGCTCATCCCCAGTAGCAAAGGAAAAGGTTTGCGCGACTGGAATAGGCTCTGAGATACCGGTACTTTCAATCAGTAGGTAATCAAATTTTTTCACCTTGTCTAGTCGCTCCACCTCAATCATCAAGTCCTCTCGCAGGGTGCAGCAGATGCAGCCGTTACTCATCTCCACCAGCTTTTCATCGGTGCGAGAGAGTTTGATCTCGTTTTGTACCAACTGGCCATCCACATTCACCTCGCTCATATCATTGACGATTACGGCTACTTTCAACCCCTCACGATTATTCAATATGTGGTTGAGCAGCGTAGTTTTGCCTGCCCCCAGAAAGCCACTGAGTACGGTTACGGGTAATTTTTCGGTTTCAAGCATTTTGTTTCTTCTTTTGGGGTGAATGAATATGACTGGGTGACCCTGTCTGAACTTGCTTTAACTGTCTCCAGTTAATCAAATGGGCAATGGCAATGATTGTTGCCCCAACAGGAGTAAAGACTGCTTCGTAGGCTTCGGGAACTACCGAGTGTGCTGCCCCAATCAGTATAAATCCCACTAGAACCAGAATCAACGCCAGAGGCTGTCGGTGCCGCCGATAGCCAGGTATCAGTGCGTAGCAAGCAATACCGAAACTTAGTAGAATAAAGGTGTATTCTACCCACGGATTACCCAAGAACTGGAGTCCTGCCAGTGGTGCCAACGTAAGTAAAAAAGGTAAGGCAGCACAGTGGATGGCACACAGTAAAGAAGCACTGAATCCCATAAAGTCTGAGTGAAGCCCTACGAATTTATTTTTCATAATAGATAAGTTTAAGCGCAATAAAATTGCAAATATAGCGGTAATTGGAACTAATGCAACATTGTTGCGTTTAATAAAGTTGCTTGCTGCTGCTGGGTATTCTAGCGCAAGACATTTGCTTTCACTATCTTTCCAAAAAAGAAGCATCATGAGTGTAGCTGAACAAATTAGAAGCTTCGTTGAGCAACCCGTAGACCAACCGCCACGGCCCCGTAAGTTTACCGTAGAGGAATATATGACCTTAATCGATAGTGGCTTCTTTCATCCCGATGAAAAGGTAGAACTTATTGAAGGCGAACTAATCAACAAAATGTGAATAGGTGAAAAACACGCTACCTGCGTAACTAAACTATCACAGCTATTTTTCAGATTTACCTTAGATACCGACTATGTAATTTCGGTTCAGAACCCTATTCGGTTAGCAAGATCAAGACCAGAACCTGATTTAGTGATTCACACCAGTGCGTCTTTAGAGCAAGGCGTAGACCCGGTACCTGAGGGGATAATACTGGTCGTAGAAGTGTCCCAAAGCACCCTGAAGCAAGACCGAGAGGTTAAACTGCCTATCTACGCTCGGGCTGGTATATCGGTCTACTGGATTGTGAACCTAGAAGCCGATAACGTAGAAGTATATACTAAGCCAGCCGAGGGTTTGTACCAAGAAAAGAAAGTGTACAACTCCGGTGAGAATGTCCTGATTCCTACTTTGGAGAAGACCGTGGCAGTTTCTGACTTTCTGGGTTGATGAGTTAAGTAGAATGTAGAGTTAATAAAAGATACTAAAAACATTAATAAAGTATGGAAGCTATTATTGCCGTGGTCGGCTTTTTGGGAGCGGGGAAAACAACGTTGTTAAAACAATTAGCGACGAGCTACACGGATCAAGGCTGGAACCCATTTATCATTTTAAATGATTATGAAAATGCTCACCTCGATGTTCAGCAATTTCTTGATCAGATAGGGCCAAAATGGGTTAGAGCACTCAGTGGCAGTTGCATCTGCTGCAGTGGCATACATGAACTCAGAGAATTCGTCAACAATATCCCGGAGCGAGCCAACGGAGTCACACTCATTGAAGCCAACGGTACTTCTGATTCCTGTTCGCTGATGGGTTTCCTCGGAGTCGGACTCCACGATCGGTTCTTACCCCCCATTCAAGTATCAGTAGTAGATATCAAAAACTGGCAGCAACGTGGCATGCACAACGAACTGGAGGCTAATCAAATTCAGGTATCATCACTGATTGTGCTGACGCACCTTGAAAACGTTTCGGCAGAGAGGCGAGCTGTCGTAATGAAAGATATTCAGCGGCTTAACCCTTTGGCCGAAGTCATCACTGCCGACGAAGTTGATGTCTCTCTTCTACCTAAGCTCTTACCGTCTAAAAATGAGGCGGAAAAGCTCGATCACCTGAAAGCGCACTGGGCTTCCTGTTCGGCTGATTTACCCAATTTACCCGACAGAGAGAGCATTCTTCGCTTATGCAACCGCCTGCCCATGAGTATCCTCCGAGTAAAGGGTTGTACCCAAATCGGAGACGAAGAGCAATTTACCTACTTTGAACGCACCCCCGATGGCAGAGTGTACGTTAGACCCTACAATGGAATACCGGTCACTGGTCCAAAACTGCTAACGGTGGGTCCTGGAAGTGAGTTATCTCTACTTGAAAAGGCCATCCAAAGTAGCCTCGCTGAGGCAGCATTACGGGTTCAATAGGAATAGGTTAAACCATTAGGAATTACTGAATACTCGTAAAGCATACCTTTAAAAGAAGTAGGATACATATGGGGGGTGAAATGATAAACCTGTTCCTTTCAGTTTCAGTAAGCAATAAGGGGTGTAATGTTAAAGTAACTACATTGCATTTACCAAAGTAATTAGTAGGTTTGCAACAATGTTGTATTCTTCAGATCCATATTTATGGTCATTGAGAGAGAAGCTCGAGAACAGGATTAGTATTCTATTAGTAATACTGGTGCTTTTGAGTGTATTCAATCCATCTATCTCTTTGTTCACATTCCACGTCCATCTTGATAATTATTTAGCGGAATGTCAGCAGGATCGTCACCATACTGAAGATTGCCGTGCCAATTGTATACTTGAGGAAATGATGCCTGAGCAGCCTGATGCGAGAGCGGAAAGGACTGTCACCTTCAGTTACTTTTTCCCGGCTTTATTTTTTCAAAACTATCAATTAACCCCAACATCGCTATTGAGTGAGCTTATTGTGGTGAACTGCTTTTCTCACCATCTTATGCTTTACTCCTCACCCGATTTGGGAATGCTTTTTCCCCCTCCCAAGCTAGGCTAATTCCCAACTGGTGGTTAAGCATCCCTGTCTGAAAAATAGAGATAAAGTTTCATGGCTTTAGGGCAGTTATTCTCCTGTCTATTTCCAACCCAGTTTTCACAGTTCAGTCCTTACACTCAGTTATATTAAATACCTGTAATTGCACCATCATAGACTACTTGACTTATCTTTATTTGGAATAAATAAAAAGACATCCAGCTGAAGAAAGACCTTAACAGAAACAGCAAGGGAAATATTAAATAAATTCGATGAAGAAGTGCATTTTGGTTAGTTGTATCCTCTTTTGGGTAGCTTGTTATGCCCATGCTACCCTAGCTACACATTTTTCGGACTCCTGCACCTATGAAATCCGAGGCAGTATTCTGGATGTGGAAACTAAACAGCCCGTTCCCTTTGCTACAGTAATGATCAAAGACACCCAGAAAGGAGTGGTGGCCGACGAACAAGGAAAATTTTTGCTAGACGACCTTTGCGGAGAGGAACATGACCTAGTGTTTTCTTCTGTCGGCTATAAATCAATAACCCATCATTATGATGCCCACCACGAAGAACCCGTGATCTATATATCTTCTGTTGCTTCCGAATTAGAAAGTGTAGTAGTGGAAGGAAGAGCTATTACCGGTGAGATGCAATCTATGGCGTAGGAGAAAATAGCTCGTTCACAGTTGGCCACC
>CAKZYJ010000322.1 GCA_937884755.1 uncultured Flammeovirgaceae bacterium | reverse complement strand
GAGTGAGAAAAAATGCTTGATGTGAAATTGGTTTGCTTCTTTTGGCTTCATTGTTTCTGCCTTCTGCTAGGATCAGAGGCTACGTATGCCCAGGCATTACAGCCCTCCGGGCAATTTTTGCAGGACACTATTAAGATTGGTGAGCCGCTTCAATATTCACTTTCTTTCCGTTATCCTGCTGAACTCGAAGTGATTTTTCCCGGAGAAAATCATTCCTTCCGCCCCTTTGAGTACATCGACCGCAGTTATGTACCCACCCAAACCGATAGCACAACTAGCTACGATAGTGTAGTATATACCCTGATGACTTTCGAGCTGGATAGTTTACAGTCACTGGCGTTGCCCATTTATGTGATTGCGGCCGACGAAGAAGGAAATCCTGACAGTACTACGATTTATGCCGCTATCGACTCGGTCTATCTCCAGCAGCTAATTACCGATCTGCCTGATTCGGTAAACCTGAAAGAGAACACTGCCTTCTTGGATGTTCCGCTACAATTTAATTACCCCTACCTACTTATTGGTTTAGGTATTTTTTTCGTTGTCCTTTTGATTATATATCTAGTATTTGGGGAGAAAATTCGTAAGTATCTCAAGTTACGACAGTTGCAAAGGAATTATAAACGATTTCAGGAGCAGTTTGGTAAGCAGATTGAACAACTAGAACGGGCGCCTAACGAGCAGCAATCGGAGCATACGTTGCTACTTTGGAAACGCTACATGGAGCGACTGGACCGAGCGCCCTACACCAAGATGACGACGAAAGAGATTGTACGATTACCCCAGCAAGAAACCTTGGTCGAAGACCTACGAGCTATTGATCGAAGTATTTATGGTCACCAGCTTAATGGCGAACTAATTACGCATTTTCAGCAGTTAGAGAAACATACCCTACGCCGCTACGAACAACGCTACCGAGACATAAAACATGGAAGAAGTAACCGCTAGTTGGTTTTCGTTAGAATGGTTTTCACCAATCGTGCTCCGAAGCTTTGAGTTTGAGCACCGTCTATTTTTGTATCTGCTTCCGCTGATTCCAATTTTCTTTCTGCTACGCTGGCTTATTGGCCTGCGCTCCAGTCAGAAACTTCCTATTGCTTTTCCTAAAACAGCACTTAAGTCGAACCCCACCACTTGGCTGCGGTTTGTGCCTTTCTTGTTTCTGGCACTAACCTTGGCTCTATTATTATTCGCATTGGCTCGTCCTCAGCGTACTAACGAACAGGTAGAACAATGGAGTGAGGGCATCGACATTGTACTGGTGATCGATATTTCCGAATCTATGCGAATTCAGGACTTTACACCAAACCGCTTAGAAGCCGCGAAAGACGTAGCCCGTAATTTCATTGCGGGCAGGTTGCAGGACCGAATCGGCTTAGTGGTTTTCTCCGGTGATGCTTACTCGCTCTCGCCTCTCACTACCGACTACGAGTTGCTCTACGATTTTATTGAGCAGATTGATTTCGATATGATTGAAAGCCGGGGCACTGCCATTGGTAGTGCCTTAGCTGTAGCTACCAATCGCATGCGCGATGCTGATGAAGGCCGCAGCACACGTGAAGGTGATGCTTCAAAAGTGCTGGTATTGCTTAGCGATGGTGATAATACCGCCGGAAATTTAGACCCTATCACCGCTGCTGAGCTAGCGCATGCATACGGCATCAAAATGTATTCTATCGCCATCGGTAAGGAAGGAAAGGTACCCTTCGGGAAAGACTTTTTCGGAAACACTCGCTACGTAGATAACTCCCTGGATGAAACCACTTTGCGTGAGATTGCTAAAATAGGCGAAGGAGAGTTCTTCCGCGTCTCTAATAAACAAGCCTTGCAGGAAGTATTTGATCTGATAGATACCTACGAAAAAGCCGAGATCAAAGAAACCCGCTACCGCGATACCACCGATTTTTACCATATCTATCTTTCTTGGGCCATTGCTCTTTTTCTAGGCTGGCTATTGCTGAAATCTACTTTCATTAGCAATGTACTGGTAGATTAGCGCTTCAGTGTTTTGGTGTTATAGTACTTAGTAGTATAGCCTTTGAGCTAGGAGGGTCAGCTAAATCTTGGAATTTAGCGATTGCAAAAACCATAACACAATAACACCTCGCACTATAACACCAAAAGTAGTATGCATGACGAACATTTTCTTCGTATATTGCGTCAGTATCTTGTAAGACATTACAAAATCTTAATCATATGGATGCATATATTGTAGGTGGCTACCGCACCGCCGTAGGAAAAGCTAAAAAAGGTGGCTTTCGCTTCACTCGCCCCGACGACTTGGCGGTAGAAGTAATCAACCACTTGGTAGGTTCTGTAGAAGGACTAACCCCCGAAATGGTAGACGACCTGATTGTCGGGAATGCTGTTCCTGAAGCGGAGCAAGGCATGCAGATGGGTCGATTGATCTCATTGATGGCTTTGGGACGCGAAGTGCCGGGTATGATTATTAACCGTTACTGTGGTTCGGGGGTAGAAGCAATTAACATTGCCTCGGCCAGGGTGCACGCTGGAATGGCCGACTGTATTATTGCCGGCGGCACTGAATCTATGTCGCTAGTGCCGATGATGGGACATAAGACTGCCTTGAATTTTAAAATTGCGAAGGACCATCCGGAATACTACACCAGTATGGGTCTAACCGCCGAGGAGGTAGCTAAGGATTACGACGTATCCCGGGAGGATATGGATGAATTCGCCTATCACTCGCACATGCGAGCGATGAATGCTATTAAAGAGGGACGCTTCAAGGATGAAATTGTGCCGGTCACCGTACACGAAACCTACGTGGATGAAAACGGTGAGCGAAAGCAACGCGAATTTACGGTAGACACTGACGAAGGTCCTCGCCCCGATACTAATCAAGAGGCTTTAGCCAAATTAAGACCAGTTTTCCGCCAGGGCGGTACGGTCACAGCAGGTAATTCTTCCCAAACCTCCGATGGAGCCGCTTTCGTACTGGTGATGTCCGAGAAAATGGTAAACCAGTTAGGGTTGCAACCCAAAGCCCGAATGATGAGCTACTGCGTAGCCGGAGTAGACCCTCGCATTATGGGTATTGGGCCCGTGAAAGCTATTCCGAAGGCGCTAGACCGAGCTGGATTGAAACTAGCTGATATTGATCAGATTGAGCTAAACGAAGCTTTTGCCGCTCAGGCATTAGCTGTAGGCCGCGAGTTGGACATTGACATGGATAAGCTTAATGTAAACGGTGGAGCTATTGCGCTCGGACACCCTCTTGGATGTACCGGAGCCAAGCTGACCGTTCAGTTGATTAATGAGATGCGCCGCCGTAACCAGAAGTACGGTATGGTAACCGCCTGCGTAGGCGGAGGTCAGGGCGTAGCCGGAATCTTTGAATTCTTAAACTGATTTTTTGTAAAGTTGATTGTAAGAGAGCAGCGCGACAGAAATTCTGTCGCGCTTTTTTATTCTCCGTCAATGTATAGCGCTTCGTTACGGTCAAAGTCGTACAGCGTAAGTAACCGCAAGTTGTAATAGGCTTCCCAGAAATCATTTAGCGACTTTATATACTGCCGACGGGAATTATCTTTTTTCTCCAGCGCATCGTTCAGCTCAACAATAGTAATCTTTCCTATCAAAAAGCGCTGCTTAGCAATTTCGTAGCTACGGTTAGCGATATCATCGGCTACTTCAGCAATCTCTATTTGATCACGCAGCATATCGAACGTTCGCACTTGGGTAAACACCCGCTGTTCAAAATTCACCCTCTCTTGTTCAACGGTATATTGCTCCAATTGGTAATTGGCTTCAGCCCGCTTTATTCTCGATCTGGATCTTCCCCAATCCAGAATAGGAATATTAAACCCTACCCGTACCCGAGCCTGATTCTCCGGATTACTGTAAATGTCCGCAAATTCTTCGGAGCGATTTGTAAGCCCATAAGTAGCAAAAATATCCAGATTGAGACCGTTATCACCTCGAGCTTGAGCTACTTCGCTCTCTGCTTGTCTTAACCTTCGCTCGAACCCTACTGCATCACTCTGATTTTTAAATGCTTCTTGTATGGCTTTCTGTGCATCTACTTCAAAGTTCGGAATGTCTTCAGGAAGTTCTAAAATAATATTTACCTCCTCATTCAAGCCAATAAATGACTTTAATCTTAGCGTAGATGTTTCCAAGTCGAGTAACGCTTGGGCCACGTCTTGCCGTGCTTGCATTAAATTAAGTTCAAGCTGAAGCAGTTCATTTTCAGGAATCGTTCCTAGGTTATAGCGTCCTTGAGCAATTTGATAAATCGTATCGGCATTGGCTAAGTTTTTGGTCGCAATAGCCTGGTTAACCTGAGCATCTAACACATCAAAATATCCTTGAGTAGCGAAAATGGCAATATTCTCTACATCTTCTTTGTACTCCTTCTTAGACTCTTCAAAAAGTAATGGTTCAATAGCCTGATCCCACCTTAATTCATTGTACTGAAAAAGCGGTTGTCGCACACCAATCGATACTGGCTCACCACTGTAGCGTGTGTTTTCTCTTTCAAAATCATCGAATCGCTGGATATTTGATAGTAAAAACACTTCAGTTCCAGAGTAACCGATTGCCTGTTCTGCGTACAGATTAAGTTCAGTAAAGTTCTGACTTACGGGTCTGAATTCAATTGTTCCGTCCTCTTGCGTAACCGCTTGGTTGTCTCTGGTAAAATCTGGTAATGCGCCACTCAGATATACCCGGGGCATGTAATTAGACCGAAATGTGCGCCACCGCCAGTAGCGGTTTTCTTTTCGGGTTTCGGCTTGTAATGCAGCAGGTGAACGACCTAGTGCTAAGTCCACAATTTCAAACAGGCTATACTGTTGGGCAAGAGAGTCCTGGGCTACTGCGGGTTTGATGGTGGGCAGTAGCAGAAAAAATGCAATCCAGAAAGTTTTATTCATAGCGGAGAGAGGTGATAGGATCTTGGTTAGCGGCTCGGCGAGCAGGAGCAATTCCGAAGATTAAACCCACGGTAGCGGCTACGCCAAACGATAAAATAATGGAAAATGAGGTGATGACAGTGGGGATATCGGCAATCTGAGAGATGCTCATGGCAATGAGAATTCCCAAAATAATTCCTACGATTCCTCCGGTAATACTGATGAGAATAGCCTCAAACAAAAATTGGCCGATAATATCCGTCTTCTGGGCCCCTACGGCTAGCCGCAAGCCAATTTCTTTAATTCGTTCCATCACCGAGGCCAGCATAATGTTCATGATACCGATGCCCCCAACCAGCAGGGAAATCCCCGCTAGTGCGCCTAGCACAATATTAAAAATCTGGTTGGTACGTTGTTGCTGCTTAATCAGCATCTCCGGGATGGTTATCTGAAAGTCTACCATGCCGAAGTGGCGTCGTTCTAGCATTCGCGAGGCTACTTCAGCCACCCGGCTGAGGGTGCTGGTTTCTTTCGTTTGCACTACCAGCCGGTCAATCTGATGATAGTTTCGCTGCTCTTCCATTTCCGTAGCTGAGGCCTCTTCACCTTCATCTCGGTTCCGTTGCTTGGCCGCCTCAATCTTGGCCTGCGTTATTAACGACCGGTCGCGATAGCGAATTAGCACCGTATTGATAGGTACGTACACATCCATGTTATAATCCCGGATGCCCAACCGACTAATGTTCTCATCGGTAATCAGCCGAGACTCCAGTACTCCTACGATGCGTAACCATTGATTCCCTACTTTAATATTCTTGTCAATAGGGTCCTGCTCACTAAAAAACCGGGTTTGAATACCTTTACCAATAATACAGACCCGATCTCCATTACGCATCTGCCGCTCGCTGAAGAGCTCTCCCTGAGCCAACTGAAAATTCGAAATATCGAAGTAGTAGTTATTTACTCCTACTAGTTTTGCTGAACGACGAATACCGTTGGTGATTAAATATTTATCTAAAATAATTTCCGGGCTTACTTTAGCGATACCCGGAATGATGCTTTCAATACTTTCCGCATCAGCCAGTGACAAACCCGGCGAGAATTTATTCTTTTTGGTAGATACGGTTTCGGCCTGCAAATCTTCTTCCGTTTGTTCAACTACTGGGCTTATTACGATGTTGTTTACTCCGATTAAACGAATTTGATCTAGAATCTCCTGCTGAGCACCGGCGCCAATACCCAGCATGGCGATAACGGCCGCTACTCCGAAAATAATACCGAGGGCAGTAAGTAGCGAACGAAGCTTATTGGCTAAAACTGCTTCCAGGGCTAATGAGAAATTAGCGAATATTTTCTCAATCATTCCCCCGGTCGGTTAGTGGTGCGGGCTCTTCTTCCAGATAGGCAATAGGCTTATCGTCAGCGTTATTCGGAATGGATAAAAATACTTCATCATTTTCCTCTAGCCCTTGGGCAATCACCGCCATATCATTTCCTTTCGGCCCCAGGTTAATTTCTTGCTTTACCGTAGATAAGCCGTTCTTTTTAAACACATAGGTTAAAGAATCGCCCTGGCTATGAATAGCTTCCAGCGGTACTAGCAACACGTCTTCAATATAGCTGGTGATAATAGCGTTGCTGGTTGTCATAGCGGGTCGTAGGGTAGTATCACTTTCGTTTACTTCAATAGTTACCTCAAATACCTTAGCATCAGTATTTGGTCGTTGCTCTCCGATATTAGCTACTTGGGTTACCTTTCCCGTTAGGCGCTTATCAGGAAATGCATCTAAGCCGATTTCTACTTCTTGATTAGTCTGTACCCGGCTAATGTCTACTTCATTTACGTAAGTACGGGAAATCATTGAAGAAAGATCGGGTAGCGTGGCTACTAACGGTCGCCAGGTCTGGATCTGAGAACCCTTCGTTTTCTTCCGCCCATCCCAGTCGCGAGCGTAGATAACCATCCCATTTTCGGGGGCCATAATGGTTAGCTCCTTCCGGAGATTCTGTAACTTCTCTAAGTCACGCTGATCGTCACGCAATTTGGTGGAAGCTTGTGCCATTTCAGACACACTCTTCTGTTGTAATAACTGATATTCTTGCTTTCCTTGCTGTAGTGCCCTTTTTGCTTTTTCAAACTCTAGTTCGTTCTGCTTAATAGTAGCAGGAGGTTCAAATTGTGATTGCTCTAATACCAATTGCTTCTGCTCTACATCATACTGTAGATTTATCACTTTATCTCGCTGTTCTCGTAGTGTAATCGCTGTATCAATCTGAGTTTGCTCGTACTTATTCATACTTTCCTCAACCTCCAATTCCTCTTCCCGAATCTTATCCATTAGCTCTGAGGCCCCTAATTGAGCTACGCGGTCGCCTTTACCCACTACCGTTCCTTCCGGAACGATATCATCAAGCTAAACTTGCCAGATTCGAACACTCTGTAAACCAGACGGGCCCATCACCTGGACTGAGTTTTTTGCTTCCAGTTCACCAGTAACGGTTACATCTATCTGCAAATCATCACGTTTTACCTTGGTTGTAAGGTCAACGCCTTCTTCCGAACCTGATTCGGCGAAGAATACGAAGTAGCCTGCAACGAGCAGCGCTACGATGGCTAGGGGGATTCCGACTTTTTTTAGCATGTTAGCGAAGTATTAGAGATGTAAATTTTTAGGGTACTGGGTATTTAAACTACCGCTTGGTTACGGGTTATATTCTCATTGATCTTGTCCGACTCAATCAAACCGTCTTTTAGGCGAATGATCCGATGAGCGTAGTGGGCAATATCATCTTCGTGGGTAACCATAATAATGGTATTGCCTTGGTCGTGTAAGTCCTGAAAGAGGTCCATCACATCGTAGGAGGTTTTTGAATCCAGATTTCCGGTAGGCTCATCTGCTAGTATAATACTGGGATTATTAATCAAAGCCCGGGCGATAGCTACCCGTTGTCGCTGCCCTCCCGAAAGCTCGTTGGGTTTGTGATAGGCACGGTCGCCTAAACCAACACTACTTAGTACTTGAAGTGCTCTTTCCTGCCGATCAGCTTTACTAATACCTGCATAAATGAGTGGAAGAGCCACATTGTCAAGAGCTGAGGAACGAGGCAGCAGATTGAATGTTTGAAACACAAACCCAATTTCTTTATTACGAATCGTCGCTAATTCGCTTTCTGACAAGTCACTGACGTCATTATTATTAAGGATATAGGTGCCTGAAGTAGGAGTATCCAGACAACCGACAATATTCATAAGGGTAGATTTACCTGAACCGGACGGCCCCATAAAAGCTACGTACTCTCCCTTATTTACTTGAATGGAAATATCTTTTAGTGCGTGCACCTTTTCCCCACCCATTCGGTAGGTTTTAGCAATGTGCTGAGTCTCAATGATGGATGCCATAGGAGAGGATAGGTAAAAATGTAATCATAGCGACGTTTAAAAAAACAATATAACTAAGTAACGTACGTTGACGCCCACTATTTTCTTCTGAACGAGGAAATTACGAATTTTTTCGTAAGTGCCTGCACGCTTTTTTCTTAATTAATGTTAAATAGTAAGTTTACCATACTTCTATGTAGATCAATTTTAGCTTTCAATAATTTTTCCCTTTGTTTTCGCAACTTGTCGTCCCCACTTGGCAATCTCTTCCAGCATAGGAATGAGCGATTTACCAAAATCAGTGAGTGAATACTCTACTTTCAAGGGTGGCTTTTTGGTATAAACCTTCCGTGACACCAATCCATCTTTTTCCAATTGCTTCAGCGTGATAGATAGCATTCGCTCGGTGATTTGCGGACATAAATCTCGAAGCTCACCAAAGCGCTTTTTCTCTTTTCGTAGGTACCAAAGTACGACTGTTTTCCATTTCCCACCAACGAAACTCATGGCTATATCCATCGCGCAGTGGTAGCGTTTTCCCGCTAGCTCAACTAAAACTTCTTTATTTTTTATTCTCATTATCAGTGATTTACGATACTATCAAAATTGATAGTTATTGCATAAACAAAAAGCTATACTTAGCTTTGTTACTAACATTTTTATAGTACAAATAAAAGATAATCTTATGAATGTAGCAATTTTAGGCACCGGCTCAGTAGGGCAAGCCCTGACCCAAAAACTTGATGAAACAGGACATACTATTTTCATGGGTACCCGAAATGTAGAGGAAAGTCTCCAACGCACGGGTAAAGATGATTGGGGCAATCCGCAGGTTGGTGCATGGATTGCAGAGCATCCAGACATTCAGTTACTTACTTTTAAAGAGGCTGTGGAGAAGGGATCTGACCTTATCGTTTTTGCCATGAATGGAGCCAGTGCTCTCAACTGTCTAGAGATGATAGGGAAGGAGCTTCTTGCAGGAAAAACGATGATGGATATCTCTAATCCATTGGACTTTAGTCAGGGATTTCCTCCTAGTCTTTTTGTGAGTAATACCGACAGTCTAGGGGAGCAAATCCAGCAAGCTTACCCTGATTTAAAGGTGGTAAAGACGCTAAATACTATAAGTAATCCGGTAATGGTTAATCCTCAAGCTTTGGAAGGAGATCATACGGTGTTTGTGAGTGGTAATGACGAAGAGGCGAAACAGAAAGTAAAGGGCGTCCTCCAAAGTTTTGGCTGGGCAGAAAAGAATATCATCGACTTGGGCGACATTACTACCGCTCGGGGCACCGAGATGATTTTGCCGCTTTGGGTGCGACTGTTTGGCAAACTACAAACTCCGTTCTTTAATTTTCATGTCAATATCCAACAGCAGTCATGAGTAAACGAATCGTCATCACCGGGGCAACTGTAATGTTGGTTCTTACGCCGATGAAAGCTCACTGCAATAAGATTACCAAGTTCGGGCATTAGTTCTCGGAAGCGAAGGCTCGCAGATTGGAGCAGCAAGGAGCTCTACTGATCACTCCGGTGGGCGAGAATTTTCAAGAAATTAGTATAAGGCTCATCGATGATGTAAAAGTAGTTCAAGTCAAACGCGTGGTGCGCATCTCTATTGATAATGCTTTTTTATACAACCCTTGCGATTATTACCAGGGCTAGTCCGATGATGAAGAAGGTGAACATTGCGTAGATAAGTTGTTGGGTTTTGGAAGGGGCTTCGGCAAATTCTTTCCACACAAAAACGCCCCAGGCGGCTGCCACCATGGTGGCGCCTTGTCCTAGACCGTAAGAAATGGCAAACCCGGCCTGCTCTGAGGCAATCATGCTAAACGACATACCTACACACCAGATAACGCCTCCCAGTATTCCGATCAGGTGCAAACGTAAATTCCCACGAGAGAAATACTCTCCGTAGGTAACTCGCTCACCCTTCAGAGGGCGATACATGAAAAAGGTGTTCCAGATGAAATTGGAAAGAAAGATACCAATTGAGAAAACAAACACTGCTGAGTAGGGGGTCATCAGCCCTTCCTGCGGATACTCAAAATCAGTAGCTACAGCCGCTGCCACAAACCTGAAGAAGAATCCCATGAGTATTCCAGCAATGATAGATAACCATAAACCTTTATTAGAAACTGACTTGCCTTGTTCCTTCTGTCGGTAAGCCAAAGCATCTAGTATAATGGCTACTGTAACTAACAATACGCCTCCAAACAGCATCCAAGGATTACCTACCGGAACCGCTACATAATTCACCACTACTCCTAGCACCAATGCCAAACCAATCCCTACTGGAAAAGCTACAGCCATACCGGCAATATCGATGGCAGCTACCAACAACAGATTTGCAATATTAAAAATGATTCCTCCGATAAAAGCCGACCTTAATGCTGAACCGCTCGCTTGTTGCAGATCATTAAAGAAGCTTCTGCCCATTTCACCGCTGCTCCCCATTGTGAGTCCAAAAACTAAGGCTAACAATACAATGCCAAGTGTATAATCCCAGTAAAATAGTTGGAATGGCCACTTCTGGGTAGCCAGCTTTTGCGTATTTGCCCAAGACCCCCAGCATAGCATGGTGATAATCAGGAGGATAACGGCAGTAGTGTATGATTCGATAATGAGCATCGGGCTGGTAGGTTATTGGCCTTTTGCCACTTGTTGTTCAATTTTTCGGAACATATCTCCGAAGATTTTATCCCGATTGAGGTGAGTAACCACTCGGTATAATGGACGGCGATTATCAAAGCTGTAGGTCTTTTCGTTTGTTAAGATAGGAGCTGAACGTAGCTCTGTCTGAAACCAGTCGGGGCTGATGACGTAGGCTATTGCCGAAATATCCCATACCACCTTCGACCAAGCGTATTCATTTGCATTGACTTCTTCGGGGTATTTGCTAAAGATGTCTAATAAATAATCACCAATATCTCCTTTTCCTTTTAGGTATTTCTCGGCTTCGGGGATAGACAGCAAGAGATGAGAAGTGACGGGCTGGGTGGGTATCTGCACTAGGGGTACACCTGAATCAAACATCACTTTAGATGACATTACATCCTGCTGTAAGTTAAATTCGCTGGCAAACGGCCAATTCAGGCCTTTCCCACCTAGCCAAACTACTACGATCTTTTCTATGATACTCGGCTCCATTAAAATGGCTGAAGCTACGTTGGTAGGTGCTCCTAACGTAAGCACATACAGAGGTTCATCCGAACTCATTGCCCGGTCAATCAAATCCCTCGCTGCATCGCTTTCTACTGGTTGTTCGTAGTCCGTTAAAAACGCATCCGATCCTTTATAAACAAATCCATCGGCCGATGTGCCGGTACGTTCCAGTAAGCGTAGAATTTCTTCGTAGCTTTTTGTCATTCCTTCTCCTGCACTTTCCGAACGATGGTTCTTAAAGGGTGCTGCGTAAATCGCCTCTACTTGTAATTGTTCAGGCGAGAATAGCGCGTACACTACGGCAAATTGATCGTCTATTTCGTTGTAGGTATCCGTATCGATGACTACCCTTATCGGGGTTTTGTCGGGAGGATTGAGGCGGGCTACACGATCTTCAGTAGAAAGGGTTGGAAACTGTTGGGCTACCACTGAAACACTTAACAGCAGCAGCAGAATGGTAGATAATAAGTTATAAGGCATTAGGTTGTATATTACGTCATGGGCAATATACGAAAAGATTACTATCGGATTGCAGTCGCGCTCTCAGTAATCTGTCAACAGAAGTCTACGACTAACCCGCCTGTAGTTTTATACTAGGACGCTTTCAGATTTCCAAGCCAGAATGGAACGCTTTACATATTCTGTTCGCCCAAGTCTACTACCTGCACGTTGTTTTTGGCGCTGGCTAAAATGAACTGCCGCTTTGGATACGATAACTGGTTTAGCTGATCTATCATACCCTCCATGTATTCGGTATATTCCTGGCGGTGTTCATCCCGAATAGGCTCGGACGATGGCATTTCCAGGGATAATGCATCTACTAACTTTCCGTTTTTCCAGATTCGATAGTCCAGATGCGGGCCGGTTGAGATTCCAGTACTTCCTACGTACCCGATTATGTCACCTTGCTGTACTCGCTTTCCGGGGCGGATATCTTTACCGTATTTTGATAGGTGCATATAACCGGTAGTATACGTTCCGTTATGGCGGATCTTCACAAAGTGCCCGGCTCCGCCACTGTAGTTAGCTTTTGTAACCACCCCGTCGCCTACCGCTCTTACTGGCGTGCCCTTCGGAGCAGCGTAATCAATTCCGTAGTGAGGTCGCGGCACTTTCAGTACGGGGTGCTGACGGCTGTGCGAAAAGCGGGAGCTGATTCGGGAGGAGCGCAGTGGTGCTTTCAGGATGTCCTTCCGCAGGCTATTTCCTTTTTCGTCGAAGTATTCTTCTTTACCCTGCTGATCGTAGTAAAAGGCGTAGTAATCTTCATCACTGCGCTCAAAGTGAGCCGCTTTTATTCGGCCTACACCCACCGCTTCGCCCCGAATTTGTATCTCTTCGTAGATTAACTTAAACCGATCACCTTTTTGCACTTTAAATAAATCCAGTTGCCAGGCGTATATCTCAGCCATAGTGGATGCTAATTCTGGCATTGCTCCACCGTCCTGCAAAGTTTGGTAGATTGAATAATCAATAATCCCGGTAAAATCTTTTATCAGAGTGTCGATCTTGTGCTGTCCTTTGTATATATCAACTGAGTCCGTCAGATCAAAAACTACGTATTCTAAGTTAGAAGGCTCATAGATAAAGTATTGCGCCGTGGTAGCTGAATCTTCACTACACAATAGGGTGTAATTTCGGTTCTTCCGTATCTTACGTACATCAAACACTGATCGGGACCGCTTGGCTAATCGATCAATAGTTCCGTAGGAAACATTATACTTTCTTAGTATCTGAGAAAGAAACTGATTGGGTTGCACTGTTGCCTCTACTACTTTTAAAGAATCAATCTCTATCCCGTACAATAAGGTGGGTTTTGCTTTTTCAGCCTGCTTTGCAACTTGCACTTGAATAGTGGTATCAGCCAATACTTCTGGTTCAGGCGGTGTTATAGCTATATTCGATACTGAATAGTAAATCGCTAACACCCCTAAAGCCGGAAACAATAGCGCTGCCACTTTCCACAAATACACTTTACTTTTCAAAATATTAAATATTTACAATGTTTAATTAGAATTTTACTAAAAAATACAGATACTATTATTGAATTTACAATTTGAACGGAAAACTACGATTATCAAGAACAAAAAGGGGTAAATTTTTTTTTATTTCTTACAAAGTCAAATTTGTCAAAAAAAACTTTTGTTTTCCAATTCGGTCATTTTTTTACTCGAATCAGAATCTCTTCGTTTCGTTTTCTTTACCAAAAACCGTTACACTACATTTTTTCTTTCCCTACTTTATTACAATTTTTCTCACAACTATTTGATTATAAGTAACATTTGCATATGCGAATATAAAGTTTTCACTCTCCAGAGATAACTCTTATCTTTGAAAAAATAAACGCCACATTATGGACAAATACTCCTATATTTCTAATGCCCACGCTAGCTACATTGATGAACTTTATCAATCTTACCAAAAGGATCCCGAATCGATAGATGAAAGCTGGCAGAAGTTTTTTGAAGGATTTAATTTTTCGTTGGAGCGCTTTGGTGAAAACGGATCAAAATCTAACGGCTCGGCTGTAGCCGACGCGGTTACGCCTAAGGAGATAAGTGTTCGTAAGCTGATCCGGAATTATCGCCGGCGAGGTCATCTGGAATCCAAAACCAATCCCGTACGCGAGCGTCGTGACCGCAAAGCCCAGCTAGGTAAAGAGTTTTATGGCCTTACTGAGGAAGATTTGAGTAATATCTTCGAGGCAGGTGACGAAATTGGCATTGGTCCGGCCACGCTACAACAAATTATTGATACCCTTCGCAAAGTATACGGAGGCCCCATTGGTTTTGAGTACACCTACATTCGGGATCGCGAGGCGATGGAGTGGATGAAGAAAAGAGCCGAGGACACGCTGCTCAACTATAACCCATCTATCGAGGAGAAAAAGCGGATGCTGACCAAATTGAACGAAGCGGTAGTCTTTGAGAACTTCTTGCACACGAAATACTTAGGGCAAAAGCGCTTTTCGTTGGAAGGAGGCGAAACTACTATTGCGGCTCTGGATGGCATTATTAACCACGCCGCGGAGTACGGAGTAGAAGAAGTAGCTATTGGTATGGCCCACCGAGGCCGACTGAATGTATTGGCTAACATCATGGGTAAAACCTACGAGCAAATCTTTAACGAATTTGAAGGGCAGGCTGATCCGGATTTATCGCACGGAGACGGTGATGTAAAGTACCATCTGGGATACTCCAGTGAAGTAGATACTCCTTCAGGCAAAAAGGTAAACCTAAAGTTGAGTCCTAATCCTTCCCACTTAGAGGCGGTTAATCCAGTAGTAGAAGGCTTTGTTCGGGCCAAATCAGATCGTCAGTATGATAGTGATTATGACCGAATTCTTCCTATTCTGATTCACGGTGATGCGGCAATAGCCGGACAGGGCATTGTGTACGAAGTGGCGCAGATGTCGCAACTGGAAGGTTACTACACTGGCGGAACTATCCATTTTGTGATTAATAACCAGGTGGGTTTCACTACCGATTTTGATGATGCTCGCTCCAGCGTGTATTGTACGGACGTAGCTAAAGTCATTGACTCGCCGGTAATGCACGTCAATGGCGACGACCCGGAAGCGGTCATGTTCTGCGTAAAAACTGCGGTTGAATTCCGGCAGAAGTTTAATCGCGATGTGTTTATCGATATGGTTTGTTATCGCCGCCACGGCCATAACGAAAGCGACGAGCCCAAATTCACCCAGCCATCATTGTACAATATAATTTCTAAGCACGCCAACCCGCGCGAGGTATACAATAAGAAGTTGATTGAGCGTGGCGATGTGGATGCGGAATTAGCTAAAAGCATGGATAAGGAGTTTCGCAGTCTGCTGCAAGACCGGCTCGATATGGTGAAGCAGAAACCGTTGCCTTATACTTACCAGCCGGTTGAACAAGAATGGCGAGATTTACGCAAGGCTACAGCCGATGATTTTAATACCTCACCACCCACAGGCATTAGCACTGAATTGATCAATCAAGTTGCAGAGGCGCTAACTACCTTACCTGAAGGCTTTAAACCACTTCGGCAAATTGAGAGGCAGTTTAAGCAACGTAAAGATATTTTCCTTAAAAGGAAGGAGCTAAACTGGGCTGCCGCCGAGCTTTTGGCCTATGGCTCTATTTTGGCCGAAGGAAAAATTGTACGCCTGGCCGGGCAAGATACCCGAAGGGGAACTTTCTCTCACCGTCATGCGGTGGTTTATGATGCCGAAACTAGCGAACCATACAGCAATTTAGATCATATTACCGATGATCAGGCCGAATTCCATATCTATAATTCGCTATTGTCCGAATACGGAGCTTTAGGTTTTGAATTTGGATACGCTATGGCGAACCCCAACGCTTTGGTTATTTGGGAAGCCCAGTTTGGCGACTTCGTCAATGGCGCCCAGGTGATGATTGATCAGTTTATTACCTCCTCCGAAACTAAGTGGCGGCGAATGAGTGGGTTGGTCATGCTACTTCCTCATGGATACGAAGGACAGGGGCCCGAACACTCCAATGCGCGCCCTGAGCGCTTTCTGAAGCTGAGCGCCGACCTGAATATTATTGTAGCCAATATTACTGAGCCGGCCAACTTTTTCCATGCGCTTCGGCGGCAACTGGCCTGGCCGTTTCGCAAGCCCCTTGTGGTGATGTCTCCCAAATCCTTACTGCGTCACCCGAAGGTAGTTTCTCCGCTGAAAGAATTCACCGAAGGCTCTTTCCGGGAAGTGATTG
>CAKZYJ010000321.1 GCA_937884755.1 uncultured Flammeovirgaceae bacterium | reverse complement strand
AGAAAGCCGGTTACCTTCCGGTAATCTCTCCCCACATCGGCCACAAAGATTTGTACGTAACCTCCGGGCACTACGAAAAGTACGGCAAAGACTCGTTTCAGCCAATCAATACTCCCCACGAGGGCGAGGAGTTTCTGCTGAAACCCATGAATTGTCCCCATCACTGCGAGATTTATCAGAGCCGCCCGCATTCGTACAAAGAGTTACCCATTCGTTACGCTGAGTTCGGGACAGTATATCGTTACGAGCAGAGTGGCGAATTGCACGGGCTGACTCGTGTTCGGGGATTTACCCAGGATGATGCCCATATTTTCTGCCGACCTGATCAGGTGAAGGATGAGTTTAAAAAAGTAATTGACTTGGTGCTTTACGTCTTTGGCTCTATGGGTTTTGAGGACTTTACTACTCAAATTTCGCTGCGCGATCAGGAAGACCACTCAAAATATATTGGTACTGACGAAAACTGGAAAATATCTGAACAAGCGATTGTGGAAGCCGCGGAAGAAAAAGGCCTGAAAACTGTTACCGAGTACGGTGAAGCCGCTTTCTACGGTCCTAAGCTGGATTTTATGGTGAACGATGCACTCGGACGACAATGGCAGCTAGGAACCATTCAGGTAGATTATAACTTACCTGAGCGTTTTGAACTGACGTATGTTGGCGCTGACAATCAGAAGCATCGCCCAGTAATGATTCACCGGGCACCGTTTGGCTCCATGGAGCGCTTTGTGGCTATTTTGCTAGAGCACACCGGTGGTAATCTACCACTGTGGCTGGCTCCCGAGCAGTTTGCTATTCTTCCTATTTCCGAAAAGTACAGCGATTACGCCGATGAGGTTTTAGCTGAGCTGGAAGACCAGGATATTCGCGGATCGGTAGACCACCGGGATGAAAAGATTGGCCGGAAGATACGGGATGCGGAAGTAACCAAAATTCCGTTCATGCTGATTGTAGGTGAAAAGGAAGCTGATTCCCAGTCGGTATCAGTGCGCCGCCATGGGCGGGGCGATGTGGGTACGTACAGCTTACCAGATTTTATCAACTATTTTTCGGAGCAGTTATAGATTGTCGCAACAATAAGCTGTACTGTAAAGCCAACGAATGCAGATAATCAAAGAGCAGATAAAGACTCTTTCGCTGGGTAATGCTGAAGAGGTAGACCAAATATTTGGATACTTAGAAAGAGTCGATTTGCCTAAAGGGCAATTTTTGTTGAAGGCAGATCGAGTTTGCAAGCAATACTACTTTTTAGAGAGCGGTACCGTTCGGCTATACTATCATAAAAACGACCAGGATTATACCGTTTGGATAGCTACTGCTGGACAGATATTTACTGATTTGGAAAGTTATCTTAACCAAGTAAAAAGTAGAATCAACATTGAAGCTATTGAACCGACTGTGGTTTATGCTATATCCAAACAAAAAAGCGACCAGTTGGCACAGACATCTAATGCTTATAATACCCTGCTTCGAAAAACAGTTGAAATATCTTTTGTCAATCTCGCTAAGAATGTAATGTCATTTCAGAGTGATGAAGCTGCGGAGCGTTACCGGAGAGTAGAAGAAGAGAAAAACTGGCTTTCTCACTACCCACTCCGCTATATTTCTAGCTTTATTGGTATTACTCAAAGTTCCCTAAGCCGGCTGAGGGCAAAGAAAGGCTGATATTTTGCCATATGGCAAATTTTACCAGCAATGTGCTTCCTAAATTTGAAGTAAAATTTAAAGCACAAAAAATGGTATTAACGATTTCACTAGTAATTGGTGGGGGTATTATAGTAGCCCTGATCCTGCTCATTATTCTTCTCCCCAAGAGGATTCAGTATATTGAAACGATCACGGTACAAGCTCCGATTTCTAAGGTTTACGATGCCATTCGTTTTCAGGAGCAGCTCATGGTGTGGAGTGCATGGCCTACTGAAACCCAATCGGACTGTTTAGTGAAGAATATGGATGGTACCATCGGGGCTCAAACGGTGTATTCAAAAAATGGAAAAGAGTTTGGTTATCAGGAAGTTACTGGATTAGTTGAGAATGAAAAAGTAGATTTTTATCTCAAGAGCTACGTAGCTCCTTTTGAAGAGGATGTCCGTCTCTCATTTATACTTAAAGAATTACCTGATAAGCATACCGAAGTCAATTTGTGGTTTAATGAACTCTTAAAGAAACCTCACTTTCTCATTGCTTATTTGGGAGGTATTGTAAAGTGGATACACCAAATGCACTTAAAGGATCTTAGTGGTTTAAAGCAGTATGCCGAAACAAGAAATCCTCTTTGAAGAAGAACAGGTAATACAGCAGTTAGAAATGCGAAAAGGAGGATATTTCTACCTGACTATTCCCGCTGAGTTTGTCAATCGACTAGAGCAAAAACGATACACTCGCTTTATCTGTACTATCGAGGAAAATGTGACGTTTCAGTGCGGACTAAACCATTTGGGTGATGGTAATTTTTTTATCATTCTGGGTAGTAAAAACCTGAAAGCTGCTAACAAAAAGTTAGGCAATACGCTGCATTTCACCCTGCAAAAAGACCCCAATCCGCTTGGGGTTGCAATGCCCGAAGTACTGGAAGCCCTCCTTGAACAGGATGACACGCTAAAGGCCATTTTTGAAAAGCTATCGATGGGCAAAAAACGTCACGTAATTCACTCAATCAATAAGATCAAAGATATTGATAAGCAGATAAACGCTGCCATCAGAGTTATTCACGAGCAGACCAAGCCCCGAAAAAGGAATTTGTAACGGAAACCTCTCTCAATGTTATCAGTTATTTCTCTGAGTAATGATGATAGAATCATTACGCTAGTTGTTAAAATAAGTACACTGGTGGGTCTTTCACCAACACTCGTCAACTGATAGCGATTATTTTATTCAATCAACTATATTGAGAAGACAAAGAACATTCACTGCTTTTCAATTGATTGATCAATGAGTATACAGCATCAGTTTTGGCGAGGCTTATTTTTACTGGGTTTATGGTGCATACTACTACTATCCGGTTGGTCATTTCCCACCCAGAATTCATCCGATTCTACTGATTTACCCGAGCTTATTCAATGGGCTTACGATGTCAGGACTAAGGACAAAGACAGCCTCCAGCGGCTTATGGAGAAAATAAAGGTATATCAAGCGAGTGAGCCAAATGTTCAGCTATATCTAGATTACTTCAATGGATTTTTAGTAAAAGAAGATACCACTGCTTTTCGTATTTTTCAGCAGGTGCAGCAGCAGGCAGTTGCCGAGGAAGATTTTATTCTAGCTGCTCAAACTGGACAGAATCTAGGAGTATTTCACCGCAAGCAAGATAACTATCGAGCAACCGAAGATGCTATTGAGCAAGGGTTAGACTATTTAGAACAAACTGTGCGGTTCAGTTATCTTAATGTTAATCAGGTGCGGTCACGGCTTTTAGTAGATCTTTCGGGTATTCACCTTGTGCAGGGTAATTACGAAAAGGGCTTGCGTTTTGGTCACGAGGCCGAACGGGTTGCCGAGACCAACGATTTATCGTACGAGAAAATGGCAACGGCTATTAATTTAGGCGCATTGTACGGAGAGCTATCCTCACCGGATAATGAGTTAGGTACTGAAGCTGATCGTACTCGTTACGATAAACTAACTCGGCAGTATCTGGAAAAGGCAGTCGTTCTAGCCGAGGCTGATAATCGCCGAAGTGCGGGTATTTGCTACGGTAATCTGGGGACCTACTATTCTATCAAAGAGCAGTACGATACTTCTAATTACTATCTTAAAAAGGCATTTGAGCGCTCAAAAGAGTTACGGTTCTTCCCACTATCAGTACGATCATCACAAACTATTACCTCGAACTTTTATTACCTTGAAAATCTGGACTCAGTGATCTATTACAACCAACTCACTCTTCAGTACGCTGATAGTAGCGGTCTTATCTACACCAAAGCGAATGCGCTAATTAGTTCCGCTAACATCTACGAGCTTAAGAATGATATTCCGGCAGCCATAGCCTCATCCAGAGAAGCGTCTCGTTTGGCGGATAGTATCCATAACTTTCGGATTGCTGCCATCGCCTACGACCAATTGTATGACCTGTACCAACAGCAGAGTAACTACGAGGCGGCACTGCGAGCTTATGAAAAGCATATTGTGCATAAAGATAGTATGGTTACTCAGGCAAATTATGCCGAGATCGAGAAGCTGCGGGCGGAGTATGAGACTGAGCAAAAAGAAGTTCAAATTGCTTCATTGGAACAGCAAAGTCAGATTCAATCACTGCAAATTAGTCAGCAACGAATTTGGCTATTTACGGGGTTAGCCTTAGGTGCTCTTTTATTACTATTGGGTTGGATTGCCTACCGTCAGCTACGGTTACGAAAACGACAGGATGAATTAAAGCTCCAGCAGAAATTATTGCGGGTGCAGATGAATCCTCACTTTTTATACAATGCGCTCAATGCCATTCAGAAACTGATCTACTGGAACGATGATCGGAAGAAAACTGCTGACTGCTTGGCGCAATTTTCCCAACTTACTCGCCAGATACTGGAATTCAATCAACACGAGTTTATTTCGCTAGAGCAGGAGCTTAGCTTCATTGAGAACTACCTGGAAGTGCAACGGATGCGCTACGACCCGCCTTTTACCTACGAATTGGAAATTGATGATTCATTAGAAACCGATGAGTTGCGCATTCCCCCCATGATTACCCAGCCCTTTTTGGAGAATGCCATTGAGCACGGTCTGGCTCAAAAGGCAGAACCTGGTCATCTTTTACTAAAAATCAGTCAGCAGAACGGGCAATTACAGATTGTGATTGAAGATAATGGAGTAGGCATTGCAACTGCCCCAACGGATACCCCCGCTCATCAGTCGTTAGCTACTACTATTACCCAGAACCGCTTGCTGATGCTGCGGAAAAGCCTGAAAAAGAAAGCTGAACTTTGGGTGCAGGATTTGCGAGACGAAGGTCAGACTAGTGGAACTCGGGTTAATGTATCTTTACCGATGATCTATGGATAAGGAAGCTATTCGTACACTAGTGATTGATGATGAGCCTGCTTTTGCCGAAAACTTGGTTGCTATGCTACGGGGCGAGAATCTTTCGGTACAAGTCATTGGGAAAGCGCAAAGCATTGACGAAGGCTTAGCCATGATTACCCAGTACGATCCTGATTTGGTATTTTTAGACATTATGCTGCGGGAAGGAAGTGGGTTTGATTTACTACGGCGTTGCTCCGAACGTAACTTTCAGGTCATTTTTATCACGGCTTACGATCAGTATGCGATTGAGGCATTTAAATTTAGTGCGATAGATTATCTGCTCAAGCCTGTGGCTAGTCACGAACTAGTAGCCGCCGTCGAGCGAGTCCACTCATTGCTGCACCTAAAACAAGGTCAGGCGGATCGGCAACTACGCGTGCTACTGGAAAATATGCAAGGGGTATCGGCTCAAAACCGTAGACTCGTATTGCGCGAAAGTGAAACCTTGCATGTGATTAACCTAACTGATATTTTGTGGTGTGCCGCTGATGGGAGCTACACTACTTTTCACTTGGAGGATGGTAGCCAAATTACCGTTTCTCAGCACCTGAAGGAATACGAAATGCTGCTTGAATCGCAAGATTTTTTCCGTGTCCACCGCTCCCATTTGGTCAATTTACAGAAAATACGCCGCCTCGATAAGGCTGACGGCGGTACGCTTCACCTCACTGATAGTAGCACGTTGCCCGTTTCGGTGCGAAAACGCGAACATTTAGTACATCGGCTCTCTAAGCTAGGTTAACCACTTCGCCCAAAACGCTTATTTCCTCTAAGCTTCATTGCTCAATTGATTTACCACGCTTGTCCATTCAGGCTTGCGCTGAATAGCTCTTACTTTACCTTTCTAGAAACCCGGAATCACTAGGTAAAAAAATCTACGAATTCCAACTCTTCTTACACCACCTGCCTGACGAGTTTCAGTCAATCAATTATTAACAATTCAAACAGTTATGCAAATGAAGAAGATTTTCCTTTGGCTATTGGGCGTGGTGGTGTACTATCAACTCCCTGCTCAATCCAAACTCATCATTACCGACAATTACAATGATGGTGAAATTTATGAAGCTCAACTGAATGGTCTGGGCTTAACACAAACGGTGGAATTTACTCCCCGAAACCGAGGAGGTGGCCCA
Source organism: uncultured Flammeovirgaceae bacterium (assembly GCA_937884755.1). Taxonomy (GTDB): domain Bacteria; phylum Bacteroidota; class Bacteroidia; order Cytophagales; family Cyclobacteriaceae; genus Tunicatimonas. Next base: position 10,058 of record CAKZYJ010000321.1, on the reverse strand, counting down.
ATTAGTTTTATTCAGCACGATAGTAGCTACTACGGTATTACTGATTACTACGGAATTTATGATAACGGCACACTGTATCGTTATGATTATCCTAGCGACAGCATCACTGTACTACACGATTTCGTGGATGATGATCCTACTGATCTTATTGTGGGACCAAATAATACGCTCTACGGTACTTGGGGCGATGGGGACTTATTTAGTTACAATTTGTCAACCAACACATTCTCTAAGCTAGGCAACAGTGGGGGTAATGATACCTATCAGCAACTGATGCTTGCCTCGAACGGAAAAATCTATGGTACTACTCGCAATGGTGGTAATAATGGAGATGGGGTTGTTTTTGAGCTTAATCCCGTCGGCAACGTTATCACGGTATTGCATCATTTCTCAGAAACAGATGGCGAGCGGCCTCGTGTAGAATTGGCAGAAGCTAACGATGGCGTACTATACGGAGTAACCTCCGAAGGTGGAGCAGAAGATAAAGGAGTTATATTCAGTATTAATCCTACTACGGGAGCATTTGCTGTAGAGTATGAATTTGATAGTAGCGTGAGCAGCAGCAATCCTCAAACGAATCTGGTTATCGCACCTGACGGGTTATTATACGGTATAATCAGACAAAACACTAGTAGTAGTGGAGGAGGAGGCTTGAATGAAAGGGTTTCTAATAGCAGCCCTTATGCATTTTTCTCATTTAATCCAGCTACTGACCAATTTTTGCCGAAGGCGGAGCTTGATAGAGACGATATTGGTGATGGGGTGTACCAGCTTTCCCCAATCAACGGCGATATTTATGGAATGACTAGTGATGATGGTGGAGATGAAGGGCAAGGCGTACTTTTTAAATACGTTACTGCGGAAGACTCGGTTTATCAGGTGTTGTCTTTTGATGATAATATCGCCTGGGGAGAAGGTAAAGTATTGCTCGCCCCCGGTGGTCAGTTGATATACGGCAGCAGTGATAGTGACTACTTTGAGGATGGGGCGATTATTACGGTGAATGCTACTACACAAGCAACTGACGTAAAAGTAGTATTCAATGAATATCCCGCTGGAGAAGATCCGAGAGGAACATTAGTTCAAACAAACGATAATCGTTTTTTCGGTTTAGCCGATGACGGTGGAAGGTATGATGGGGGAACCATCTACGAATACTTGCCTGGCACAAGGCAGGTAGTGGGTCGCTACGATTTTAACTACGATAGTCTGTATTTATATGACTATTATCTGACGGCAGAACCCGATGGTTTACTGTACGGAGCAGTAGCTTACAATGGTAATGGAAATATTAGTTCCCGGATCAACCCTCTGCTGGTAGGGGGTGGTGGTGGAGGAGGAAATAGCAGTCCTTCCACCGATGCTCGTTACCTTTTTTCTTTCAATCCCGAGACAGGTGATCTGGATACGCTGCTAAATTTTAATACGGTAGATGGAGATTACCCTCGCTACGCTTATCAATTTGACGGGGACAACCTCTACGGTGTATTAACCAGTGGTGGAGCAAATAATTACGGAGGAATTTTCCGGTTCAATCTGCAAACTAAGCAATACGAGTTATTGCAAGACTTTGATAATACAATTATCGGGCGTGATCCTCGTCAGCAAGTGTTAGTGAACGGTAACTTGTACGGATTAACCCAGGCTGGAGCCGCCAATAGTTTCGGGGCTATCTACAAGTACGATATTGCCAATGATCAGGTGACAATTATTAAAAGCTTTGCTAGTAATGATGAGCGAGCTACTCGGTCTGGTTTTATGTTGCACTCCAATGGAAAGATATACCTTGAAACATACAACATAAACTTTGGTGCTTTACTAGAATTAGACCCAAGTACTGATGTAATTACTACTGAGTTTTTCTTCAATCCTCAGGGAGTACGCGCATTGAACCAGTCAAATTCTAATCAGATTAGTGAAGGAACCGATGGAAGAATCTACGGTAGCTTTTATAAAACTAGTTCGGGTAATCCTCGGGGTATCTATGCTTACGATCCAACGACTGATACCTTTGAAGAGTTAGTAGCTGTTCGACAAGTAAACTCTTTTCAAGTGTTGGCAGTATGTATTGCCCCGTTGGCTAATCAGCCTGAAGATATGACCGCTTGTGCTGGGAAACCCTGGTCAGTAACGCTGAACTCTCAAAACACGGCAAGTTACGAATGGAAAAAGGATGGAGCAGTAATCGCAGGTGCTACATCTGATGTATTTTCGTTAGATGAGGTTTCTGCGGCTAATGCCGGAACCTACACGGCAGTTATGACTAATGCCTGTGGAACGGATTCAGTATCGTTTACGCTGACGGTTAGTGATATACAGTTGGAAACTAGCGTTAGCAGCGTGACTTGTAATGGCGGGGACGATGGTAGTATTACCGTGATCCCGGCGGGTGGTATCGTACCCTTTGAGTACAGTTTGGACGGAGATACTTTCCAATCGGATAGCGTATTCTTAGAGCTACCTGCTGGTGATTACGCTATCACCGTCAGAGATGCTAATGGTTGTGTAGCTACTGCCTCAGCTACTATCAGCCAGCCGGATGCTTTATCCCTGTCTACTACGGGTAAAGATGAAACCTGCGAAAAAGGCTTTATCTCAGTGACTCCTTTTGGCGGTGTAGGCCCTTATCAGTACAGCCTGGATGGAGAAAATTACCAAGATAGCGAGCAGATACATGATGTATCAGCAGGAGACTACACTGTGTACGTGCGCGATGCAAACGGCTGTGTAACTAGTGAGAAATATGTAGTAGGTCTAGTAACAGCTTTAGCCGTAGAAAGTGTCGTTACCGAATCTACCGAATACCCTGAGAACGGTAGCATAGCCCTAACGGTAACGGGCGGAGCAACTCCTTACACCTATGTTTGGAACACTGGAGATTCTACCGCTACCATTAGTGATTTAGTACCCAATGATTACTCTGTCATTATTACGGACAAAAACGGCTGTACGCTAGAAGAGAGCTTCACCGTAGGGGGGGTAACATCCATCGCCGATCTGGAACGACGACAAGGTATTCATGTCTATCCTAATCCAGTGGTAGATCAACTTCAGGTTCGGCTACCCGCTGCTACGAAGATTAAGTCGGCTAAGCTATTTAGCCAACAAGGTGAACTATTGCGCAGCTTTAGATTAAATGGTGGGTTAAATCAACTAAGAGCCGAAGGGCTTAAGCCAGGCATGTACCTATTGCAACTAGACAATGGAGTGAGTACCCGCATTGTGATCAAGAAATAAAAGTATTAACCAAGTAATTTAAGAACACATGAATAGAATTATATCACTGTTGCTACTAGCATTGGTAGCAGCCACATCGTGCCGAAAGGAGAATGAAGACCCGGCCCCGCAAGCAATTACCTTTCAGCTAACGGAAGCCACATTGAATGGAGATGCCATTAGCCCGCTACCATTTTACCAACTTACGCTACATTTTGATGCGGCAGGTATACCGACCATATACGAAGCTCAGGGTAGTCATGCCAGCGCCCCGGCTCCCGGACAACAAGGCACTTGGATGCAGAACGGCACGCAGTTGACCTTCACTTCACAAGATGGAAGTGAAAGCCATCAAGTACAAGTGAGCGGAGCAGAAGTAAGTGTCCTGAGCAGTAGTGTAGAATTGAGTTGGGACTTAGGTAAGACTGAAATTGCCTGGGAGCAGGTGGGTGACTATGTATATACGTTACAGCGAATGGAATAAAAGCTAAAATAGTTGATAGTTATTGTGTTATTCAAGCTGACTTCTTACTGAGGTTAGCTTGTTTTCTTTAGCATCATAAGGAACGATTCAGATGGTTGAAGTCGCAATAATCAGGATTGCCAACCGTACAAACTTTTTACCGTAGAGTAATGTATAAATAATAGGCAGATATTGGATAGAACGATTAATTACCGATATTTGTAGGTTCTAAGTATTCACTAAACAAGGAGGTTACTATTAGCAAATTTAAACGGCGACGAGGTCCTATTAAACGCGAGGAACCTTATCGAGTCAATCAACGAATCAGGGCACCCTACGTTAGGGTGGTTGGCGAAAACGCTGACAATGAGATTCACGATGTAAAAGAAGCACTGCAGATGGCGCAGGATCAGAATCTAGACTTGGTGGAAATTTCACCTTCGGCCGATCCGCCTGTTTGTAAGATCATAGATTATTCTAAGTTTAAATACGAGCAGAAGAAGAAACAGAAAGAGATTAAGGCGAAGGCACAGAAGACCGTGGTGAAGGAAATCCGTTTCGGTCCTAATACTGACGATCACGACTTCAATTTTAAGCTGAAGCATGCGCAGGGGTTTTTGAAAGATGGAGCGAAGGTAAAGGCTTACGTGCATTTTGTAGGGAGGTCTATCGTATTTAAAGAACGAGGAGAAATGTTGTTGCTCCGTTTTGCCCAGGCACTGGAAGAAGAAGCCAAAGTGGAAGAGATGCCTAAACTGATGGGAAAACGGATGTTTTTGATGTTAGCTCCTAAAGCAGCCAAGAAAAACTAAGTAAAATATCCCATAAATTTCCGGGAATCCTGTCTCTTAGGGAACTAATGCCCTACGGACAGGATTTCTTATGTCTAACTTAATAATTTAGTAACGATGCCGAAAGCAAAGACCAAGTCGGGAGCGAAGAAACGCTTCAAACTGACCGGAACGGGCAAGATCAAGCGTAAGCATGCGTACAAAAGCCATATCCTTACCAAAAAGGAGACTAAGCAAAAGCGTAACCTTACAAAAATGACCCTAGTACATCCGGCCGACAAAGACCGAGTTAAAAAAATGCTCAACATCTAGAACAGGTGCAGGGTGAAGGGTTTAAGGTACAGAAAGGGCGTAATATCGTCTCGTCCACCTTCAACCATTTACCATTAACCTTCTACCTCAAATTTTTGGTTTAATAAGTTTCAACCCGAGGTTTGGTAATAAGTGCAGTAAGCCACTAGCCGTACGCCGCTAGCCGCGCGCCACCAAACATCAAAAAACAAAAACAAACATGCCAAGATCAGTAAACAATGTGGCGTCAAGAGCACGCCGAAAAAGAGTTCTCAAGCAAGCTAAAGGCTACTGGGGACGCAGAAGCAACGTATGGACCGTTGCTAAAAATGCGGTTGAAAAAGGGATGGTATATTCCTACCGCGACCGCCGTCAGAAGAAACGTGAAATCCGCCGCCTGTGGATTCAGCGCATTAACGCTGGTACCCGGGAGCACGGAATGTCCTACTCAAAATTTATGGGAGCGGTGAAAACCGCTGGCATCGACTTGAATCGGAAGGTTCTGGCTGACTTGGCCATGAATCATCCTTCGGCATTTAAAGCTATCGTAGATAAGGTTAAGTAACCTATATCTACTTGAGACAATTGAAAGCTCTTCGCAACGAAGGGCTTTTTTTATGCCGAACATATTCTAGAATAGTATCTACTTTGGAGGATCATGTCAAGATAACTAAATTACCAGAATGCAGTTGTTTTGGCCGATATTAGATAATTAGGCGGCCTAAGACTGGATATTGCACCCAACATCTACAACCAACCTAACTATGACATTAACAATTCAGGCCTTTCTGGCGGTCTTGCCGATTCTGGTAGCCGCGGTGTTACTGGTCGGATGGCGATGGTCCGCTAAGCGTACCATGCCGCTGGTGTATATTATCACTATTATCATTGCCGTGCTAGCTTGGGACATGTCGGTTCGAGATGTGACCACTTCCACGATTCAGGGACTGTTTATCACTTTCGATATCCTTTTCATCATTTTCGGTGCCATTCTTCTATTAAATACATTGAAGTACTCCGGAGCAATTTCGGTTATTCGCAATGGTTTTCTAGATATCAGTCCTGACCGACGGGTACAGGTAGTAATTATTGTTTGGCTGTTCGGAGCCTTTATTGAAGGTGCCGCGGGCTTTGGAACTCCAGCAGCCATTACTGCCCCGTTACTATTAGCTTTAGGTTTTCCGGCCTTGGGAGCGGTTATGTTGGGCATGATGGTGCAAAGTACGCCGGTAACCTTCGGGGCCGTAGGCACCCCTATTCTGGTAGGAGTTACCGGGGGATTGGCCGGACCTCAGGTAGATGCTCAACTTACTGAGTTGGGAATCACCTTTCCCGATTATATCCAGTTGGTAACGGTACGAGCGGCCTGGCTGCACGCCCTAGTGGGTACTATCATGCCATTATTCATGTGTGTAATGATGACCCGTTTCTTCGGTAAGAATAAATCCTGGAAAGAAGGGTTGGCTATTTTTCCGTTTGCCTTATTTGGTGGGTTGGCTTTTACCCTACCTTACCTGCTAACGGGAATGCTGCTAGGTCCTGAATTTCCTTCGCTACTAGGAGCGCTGATCGGATTAGCAATTGTTACTTCAGCGGCCAGGGCGGGATTTTTGGTTCCGAAACAACCCTGGGACTTCCCTCCGGAAACCGAGTGGCCCAAGCACTGGATGGGCAAATTGAAGATACGCCCGGAAGATCTGAAAGCGGGAAAAATGAGTTTAAGTACGGCCTGGTTGCCTTACCTACTAGTAGCTGCATTGTTGGTGTTATCTCGATTGCCTCAGCTTCCTTTCAAGGAGTTGCTCACTTCGGCTAAAATTCAATGGGGGGAAATACTGGGTAGTAGTATCAGTGCCAGTAGCACTCCTCTATATTTGCCAGGAACAATTCTAATCGTAGTGGTACTGATTACGTACTTTTTGCACCAGATGCGTGGGCATGCCTTACGGGCGGCCGTATTCGAATCAGGCCAACTCATTCTAGGAGCCGGGTTTGTACTGATATTTACCATCCCGATGGTGCGGGTATATATCAATAGCGGAATAAACGAGTCAGGAATGATGAGTATGCCTATTGCTATGGCAGAATGGGTAGCACAAAATGTGGGAGCGGTTTGGCCGTTTTTTGCTCCTTCCATTGGGGCGTTAGGAGCCTTCATTGCTGGTAGTAATACCGTCAGTAATCTGATGTTCAGCCTGTTCCAGTTCGGGGTGGCTACCAGTTTAGCATTACCTTCGGCACTGATTGTAGCCTTGCAGGCGGTTGGGGCGGCCGCTGGTAACATGATCGCTATTCACAATGTGGTAGCCGCTTCAGCCACGGTAGGGCTTTTAGGACAGGAGGGAAATGTGTTACGGAAAACAATCTTTCCTACCGCTTACTACGTAGCCTTGGTCGGCTTGTTAGGCTGGCTGGCCGTTAACTTTCTATAATGAACTGTATCCAATCTTTATTAACTTAGTAGCCAATCAAGGATAAAATCACACTGTCCACTATGCATTTTCAATTATCAACTTCCTATGAATAACTACCCTGAACTAAATACTAGTCAACGTATACTAATGGGGCCGGGGCCCAGTGATGCTCACCCTCGCGTACTCAAAGCAATGTCTACTCCGCTGATCGGTCATCTTGATCCTGAATTTCTGACGGTGATGGATGAGATCAAGTCCATGACGCAGGCTACCTTTCAGACGCAGAATAATCTTACTTTCGTAGTTTCTGCCCCTGGTAGTGCCGGTATGGAAACCTGCTTGGTTAATCTACTCGAGCCAGGTGATGAAGCCCTTATTTGTGTGCACGGTGTTTTTGGGAACCGCATGTCTGACATTGTCGAGCGTTGCGGAGCCAAACTCATTCGGGTAGACGCACCCTGGGGGCAGCCGATAGATCCTCAGCAAGTACGTGATGCGCTAAAGACCTGCCAACCCAAACTAGTAGCTATTGTACACGCCGAAACTTCTACCGGAGTGCTTCAACCGTTAGAGGAAATCAGCCAGATGACCCACGCCGCCGGAGCGCTGTTCGTCGTGGATTCGGTCACTTCTTACTGCGGTACTGAACTGAAAGTAGATGATTGGGGCATTGATGCTATCTATTCTGGTTCCCAAAAGTGCCTGAGCGCGCCTCCAGGCCTATCACCGGTTTCCTTCAGTGATCGAGCGGTAGCGGCACTGGATCGACGAAGAACCAGGGTGCAGAGCTGGTTTTTGGATTTAACCATGGTAAAGAACTACTGGCAGGGAGCCAAACGGGCTTATCACCATACCGCCCCGGTTTCCGCCATGTTTGCCCTGCGGGAAGCTCTACGATTAGTGGTGGAAGAAGGACTGGAAGCACGATTTGAACGCCATCGAAAAAATCACTTACTACTTCGGGAGGGGTTGGAAGAACTGGGCTTCACTTTTTTAGTGGATGAGCCCTACCGGCTGCCTATGCTCAATGCGGTGAAATTACCCGAAGGTTTGGACGATGCCATTACCCGTAAGCGATTGCTAGATGAATACAACATTGAAGTAGGGGGCGGCTTAGGTGATTTTGCCGGTAAGATTTGGCGTATTGGCCTCATGGGTAATAGCAGTACGCCTAATCACGTGAATGTGCTGCTAGGGGCACTGAAAGAAATCATCCGATGACCGAAACCGTAGCGTCCAACGACCTAATCAGTACCCTTCAGGCTGAAATTCAGGGTGATGTACTGACCGATGAGTATAGTCTGGGCCTTTATGCTACCGATGCCAGCGTGTATCAGATTCGCCCGCAAGTGGTGGTGCTGCCTAAAAATGCTGAAGATGTTAAAGTAGCCTTGCGGGAAGCCCAAAAGCACCAGATGACTGTTCTTCCGCGAGGGGGCGGCACCAGTCTGGCGGGACAGACCACTGGAAATTCGCTGGTGCTCGACTTTTCTAAGTACATGAATCGGATCTTAGAAGTGAATGAGGAGGAGCGATGGGTGAGAGTACAGCCCGGAGCGGTGCGCGATGTGCTGAACGAGCATTTAAAAACTTATCGATTGCATTTTGCCCCCGATCCGGCTACTTCCAGCCGGGCCAACGTAGGCGGCATGGTGGGCAACAATTCTTCGGGTACCAAAAGCATCCTTTACGGAAAAACAGTTGACCACGTGTTGGAAGCCCAGGTACTACTGGCCGACGGAACTGAGCTTCACCTAAAAGAGTTTTCGCCCGAGGAATACCATCAGAAAAAAGCCCAAGATAACCGGGAGGGAGAAATTTACCAACGATTCCAGGAGATAGTCGAGAACAACCAAGAAGAGATCGAGAATCGTTTTCCTAAAGTGATGCGACGGGTGGGGGGCTACAATCTGGATGAATTTATCCGTACCGATCACTGGAACCTGGGTAAGCTAGTCTGCGGAAGTGAAGGAACGCTCGCCACTACTTTAGAGCTTAAACTAAATCTGGAGCCACTGCCCACCTTTAAATCGGTTTGTGTGGTGCATTTTGAAACAGTGCTGGAAGCCATTCGGGCGGTAGAATCCATGCTGCAGTACACCCCGGCTGCGGTTGAAATACTGGATAGTACCGTAGTAGAATTAAGCCGAAGCAATCTCACTACTCAGCGAAGCTGCCACTTTATTGAAGGCCATCCGGCGGCTATACTGATCGTAGAGTTTTACAGCGATGATGCCCAGGAAGTACTGGAGCGACCTCAGCGAATGATTGAGGAGTTACAGCAACTTGGTATGGGCTACGCCTACCCACTGTTTCCCGAGGGGAAAGATTATGATGATGTCTGGCTCATCCGTAAGAAAGGATTGGGGCTGATGTTGGGTATCAAAGGGAATAAAAAACCACTTCCCTTTATCGAGGATGCCGGCATACCCACTCCGGTGCTACCCGAATATATTGACCGGGTACTAAAAATCTGTAAGAAAAACCAGACCGAAGTAGCCATGTACGCTCACGCTAGTGTGGGGGTTATCCACGTGCGGCCGATTCTGGACTTAAGGTTAAAAGAGGACATTGAACGTTTTCAAAAGATAGCCGACGAAACTTTTGAACTGGTGCAGCATTACGGTGGCTCGTGGAGCGGTGAGCACGGCGATGGATTAGTACGATCAGCCTACAATGAAAAGTTTTTTGGCTCCCAACTCTATCAGGCCTTCCGAGAGGTGAAACAATTGTTTGATCCTGAAAACCGGATGAATCCGGGCAAGATCGTGGATGCTCAGCCAATAACCGAGAATCTTCGCTACGGGACTACGTATCACGATAAGCCGCTCACGACGGAATACAAATACCGCGAAGACCAGAGTTTTGAAAACGCGGTGCATA
>CAKZYJ010000320.1 GCA_937884755.1 uncultured Flammeovirgaceae bacterium | reverse complement strand
ACGTTATGCACTATAGTCGGGCGAACTAAGATTACGATTTTAATTGAAGAAAATAATCTTCACACCTCATTGAGTAGTAAAATTTTTAACTAATGCTCTGACCTCGAATAAGTACTTTCAATAGTAGAAGTACAATAGTTTACAAACTAGGAATCATATGCGATGCCATCGTTAAAATAATTAGCGCCTTGAAAAGTCGTTCTTTTCTAAAAGCTATGAGCAGCACAATTAATACTAACAGAAATCCCAGTATGAAGTAGTTATTGGTAATGAGTGTTGCTACAATGTCACTATACCATTGCAGTTTAGTGCCGAGTCTTAGCAATGGATAAAAAAGTAATAGAACACTTAAAATTGTAAGGGTAGATTTATTTTTCGAGTTTGAAAATTTGTAATAATTTACCGCTGTTATCAGGCACAATATTATCATCGGAACAAAGGCCAGTGAGGATCTTAAAACTAAGCCATAGTCTATTCTTATAACAGGCATTAAAAACATAATAAAGGCCACAGAGGAGGTAATCAAAAGTAACAGTGTATATCTATTTCCAGTGCTATCACTTTCAATATAATATTTCCATGTAAGTGAGTAAACATACATACCGATTAGTATTATAGAGAAAATAAAATAAATTATACCTCCGTAATTCATCTGCCCCAGTAATAAAGCTGAGTAGTTGAAAATGAGCCCAAATCCTATTAAAGTGAGTGCAGACCCTTCAATAATGGATTGATTATCCTGAATAAGCCTTATAAGCAGATAATCTTTGAGTTTTTTGCTGGACGAATAAAAGTAAACAGAAAGCGCAGGGAATAGTATGGCAATAGAAATAATGGAAAAATAAAGCAGCGGCTCGGCTCCAGGCAATTGCAGAGTCAAACAACAAAGAGCCAGAATAAAGGAAATAATAATGAAAGTGGTAAGCCAAATGATGCCTCTGCCTTTTTTTTCACTATAAATTTTTACACTCCTGACGGAGCCAATAATCAACGTAACAGAAATAGCAACTAGAAATGCTAAAAGCAGCTGACCTGTTCCTGCCAGGTGCAGTGTTTTGAAAAGAGTGGCAAACGCCAGCAATGCTATAGATATTAAACCAAATATTCGCACAGGATTGATTTTTTTAGAGAGGAGTTCCATAGTTTCAGTTTGTAAGTGATTAAAATGATTATGTGGTATTTTATTCTTTACTGAGAGCCAGGCATGAATAAAATCTGATCCGTTTTCCATTTCTAATTCAACATCGCAAATAAGATGATCAAGTAATTCGGATTTTAGTGGCTCAAATGTGATTCCCTGAAATTCAAGGTCAGCTGCTATCTGGTCGATCTGGTTACGACTTAAGCTATTCATAAAGAGAAATTTGTTGATGGAGCGGGTGCCAAAACGGCCTTTAAAGTATCTACAAATCGTCCTAACTCTGCTATTTTTTCAATGGCAATTTCATTTCCTTGGGGAGTGAGTGAATAATATTTTCTTACCCGACCATCTACTATTTCTGATTGTGTAGTGAGTAAACTCTCACTTTCAAGTTTATATAATATAGGGTATAAAGCTCCGTAAGTAAGCTCAATCTCTCCAGCTGAAAGCTCCTTCACACGCTGATTGATTTCATAGCCATACATTTTTTTATTTTCCGATAGCAATTTCAATACGATGGTTTTAATTGTGCCTTTTATATATTCATTTGATTTCATATTCTACTTAGAATGGAAATGTTCAACATAACTTATATATATAATTTTCTTAAATATATAAGTTATTAATACAACATGCAATCATTGACAAGAAATGAATAATTCACTCTAAAAATTTCAGATTCACGAAAAGCCCGCCTACAGAGCATAACAATAGCTATACTCAATAGGGGTTTTTGTGAGTTAGGTTCTGCCGGTGGTTTTATCTACTTTTACTACGGGGGACAATTATTCACTTCGATCACCCCTACTGAGTATAGCCCGAGCGTTAGGCAATCCATTTAAAAAGATTAAAATAGCAAACAGTATAAAATAAGAGATCGGATGGAAAAACTATTTGTGTATGGAACGTTGAGCCCCGGAAGACCTAATGAGCATATTTTAAAAAAAATAGGAGGAACTTGGAAAAAAGGTTTTGTTTGGGGGAAATTATTCAAAGAAGGTTGGGGAGCGCAAATGGGTTTTCCTGGAATAAGACTTGAAGATAAAGTTGGAATGATTAAGGGACATGTATTTTACTCGAATAGGTTAGAACAAAACTGGGCAGAACTAGATGAATTTGAAGGAAAAGCATATCAAAGAATAAAAACAACAATCACATTAGAGGACACTAAAGAAGAGATTGAGGCATATATTTACACCTTGAAATAATGGCTAAATTTTCACCTGAAAATAAGGTATAAAAGGAAAAAAGACTGCCTCTAACATTGTATATAACAGTCATGCTCCCTATGCGGTCACACACCGCATACAAAAACTGTTAGGCACAAGTGAAAAAGGTATTACAAAAAAAACCGAGCTTATCATAAGCCCGGCCTTTTCGGAAGACTAAATTTAATGAAGAAACTTATTGGCTTTTAAGATTAGATTATGAAGAGCGAAGATACCGTCTGGGTTGATGGCTTGCTCTAAGAAATCTCAGAAATTAAATAGGTCAACACATCCAAAGTTTTGGTAGGGATGCTATAGTATATAGCCCGCCAGGATGGTTGGCGGGCTAACGACAACTCAGAAAGCAGCTAGTGCTTCGTAAATTCCAAATTTACTACCACCACTGTTTGAAGTGCCACAATCTGAATCTGAAGAACATTCGTCACCAGGGCATTTGCCATTTACTTCGTTAGAAGTAGCTGAATTACAATCGCAACTATTAGAGTTCCAGCAGAAACAAATGTTGTAATGGCATGTGCCAATACCACCGTCATCTACGTAACTATCTATGTCGTCTTCATTAAAAAGTATGACTACGTCACTGTAATTCATGTCGGGTTTTGTTTTCTCGTTGATACCTACTAGAGCTATTGTCACCTTTTTATTGGTACTTTTTAGGCGTAAATCATTTAGGATAACGTATTGCGTATTCTTATCGGTTAATGCTGGTTTTAAGAATTGTTGCATCTGAATATTGATATTATTCTTTTTAACCCATTTCTTAAAGGTAGTTTGAGACACATTTTTTACCTGATGTAGTTCAAAAGGATATACTCTATCTTCTAAAAAAAACACAAGTGAAGTTAGTGCTTCCGATGGTTTAGGTATTATTTTTTTGGTGTTAAAAGCAGCAGTCTTTGGTTCGAGTGAGGTTGGAAAAATAGCTGAGCTTTCTTCGTCGGACTCACAACTAGTGCTAACAACTAGTAACAATGTGAAAAGAAAAATTAAGCGTGTTATGAATTGGTTATTAGAAGATGGCAATGGAAATACGAATAAGGTTTTCATGATTAATTTGCTTTTCAAGTTTACAATTAATTTGAGAGGTGTTTCTTGTTAATAATTATTGATGAAGGGGTATTATTAGTTAGTGACGTTGGGATTAAACCGGGCAAAAATTCCGTCGGGATTATCTTTAATGGTCCAGACGTGCAATTGCCACTGTCCCAAATCTTCTCGAAAATGCCACTCGTCCAGGTCGCCGGTGAATCCTTCGGGAGGTGCGCCCGGATTATTCGGATCATCTACCATAATGGTGTACTCTACCCCCAGAAATTCCATATTGCCATTAGCGTCGGGGGCATACAGCAGAATCTCCGGTTTTTCCAGTTCAAACTTATCGTCTACTCGGGCGGGCAGCAGGTAATGATGGCCCATTTGCGGTACGTAATCCGATACGTCAATAAACCCTTCGGTATCGGCTTTACTAAAGTCCTGGTACTGAACCGTGGCAGCTTTCACCTGGTCAACTTCCTGCTCCCAAACGGGTTGGTTTATACTTTCTTCTTCCTCACTGCACCCCCAACTGATGAATGCGAGTAAAGCGATACATAGCACTGTAAAATAGATGTTAGTGTTGGTTTTCATAATTGTTTGATTTAGCTGATTGAGATTTTAGTTAGGCTTCTACTTCCTGAAATTGGATATCGAACTGATTGGCTATGGCAATGACCTGTTCAATGGTCTCGTGAGAAACTGAATCCTCTTGGGCCTGAGCACTAGCCGCAGGTACGCCGACGGTCTTAAAGAAATCTACAAACCCTTGGGGGCTATGAACATTGACCATCTTACAGCCTGCACTGCTAGCGTTTCGGAAGCTGTGAATACTACCCGGCGGAATGTCTACCGATGCTCCGGCCTTCAGTGCTTTGCTTTCACCATTGAGTAAAAACTCAACTTCCCCCTCGGTAACCTGGAAAAACTCAGTGAACTTAAGATGAAGATGCGGAGGTGGGCCGGGCGTATTGGCGGGGACTTCGATTTCCACCAGGTCGTAGTCTCCGGTGGTAACGGCGGCGGTAACTCGGTGACCCAGTACCCAAAATGTGTTGTGCGTTTTCATAATTTTTCTGTTTTGGTTTTGAGCAAATGTAGATTGATAAGGAGGGTAGGCGATAACGCAGACAGTGCAATTGCTGATATATTTATCTCATTATCAGCACGATGCAACAATAGTGGTAGGGTTTGCGACAAATATGTTATTTTGAAATGTTGAACTTCTGCAACTTCGTAGGGTATAGTCTGCCAAGCATGAAAAAGAAAAGCTACCGAATGAATATCCTCGGCAAAATACTGCTGCTCACCATCGCCTTATTGGCCACCCGTACAGTACATGGCCAATCAGTATATGAGGTAAACCGACAGTACCCGGTGCACCCGCTAACCGATAAGCTAGCCATCATCGCCGACTCCGATGCATCGTTTACTCCCCAGCAGGTTCTCACTGATACCACCTTACAATTTTTTGCCCGGAGCCATTTTTCCCGGTTCTTACATCCGGATACTACGTATTGGGCAAAAGTGACTTTAATGGCTCTGGATAGTTTATCTGGCTGGACCCTGCACATGGAGGGCAAAAATTTTGGACTTCCGGCCTGGGGGTTAAGCAACGGAAGAGTTGATGTGTACGCCTATACTGACCATGAACTGCTGTTTCACCGAAAAGCCGGGGTAGATTATACCCGGCAGCAACGAGATATTAGCGAGAAATGGCTGGTGAACCGAGTCAATGTGGGCGACCTTCCCCTTCATAAGCCGATAGATTTGTTGATAAGAGTAGAAGGCAACAGCTTGGGCTTTCCACCTTATTTTCAGCTAAGTCTGCGCGACCCCCAACATCAGCATTACCATCCGCTGTTTGAATTCAATACCTCCTTCAACATTTTCATGTTTGGAGTTACCTTCATCATCTTTCTTTACCACTTACTCCAGTTTATCTATCTGCGGCAGCGGGTCTTCCTTTGGTTTTCGGTTTGGCTCTTGTTTTGTACGCTCATTCAGGCCATGACGATTGGCTTAGTACTGGGAAGTATTTCCAATTTCAAGTTTCCGATATGGATGATTATCGCTAACGGAATATTCTATACGTTCTGGTTCTTTGGTCGTTCATTCATCAATTCCAAGAAAAAGTTTCCGGTACTGGACAAATTTATTCTAGCACTGGCAATCATCGTATGCGTTGAAGTAACCGGCACGGTTCTCTACGCTATTCTATTTAATGTGAAACCGGTTTTGATCAGTATTGGGGTGCACTATAAGCTGGCAGTTGCGTATTCCACCGCCTCCTTAGTTCTTTCCATCATACTAACCTTAAAAAAGGATCCATTCGCCCGTTATTTTGGCGTTGGGGCAATTATTATTTCATTGTCTTTTATTGTGGGCGGGTTATGGATCGAGCGGGTTATTTTTCCTCAGCTAGACCCTTTTGCCTGGGGTATATTCCTGCAAATCATCATCTATTCATTCGGGATTGCCTACCGGCAACAACGCCTTACCCAGCAAGCCTACGAAGAAAAGCTAGTCGCTGAACGTTCCGTAGCTGAAATGCAGCGTATTCAGGAAATTGATGAAATTAAATCTCGTTTCTTCGCTAACATCAGTCACGAATTCCGTACTCCGCTCACACTGATATCAGGCCCGTTATCCGAAGCCCATAAGCAACACCGCTTACAGCAGGAGAATCAAACTTCGGTTAATATCAGTCAAAAGCACTTCTCCATCATCCAAAAAAATACCCACAGATTACAAATGCTGGTTGATCAACTACTGGATCTATCCAAGATTGAAAACGGAAAAATCAGCCTCACCCTCATGCAAGGTGGGATTATCAAGTTTGTTCGCTCGCTAGTTTTTTCCTTTGAAAGCCTGGCTGAGCGAAAAAACATTACCCTATCCACCGACTTTCCTGACGAAATTAACGATGCATTCTACGATAGAGATAAGCTAGAAAAGATCGTCAGCAACGTGCTTTCTAATGCCTTTAAGTATACTCCTGACGGGGGTGAAGTGAAATTTGCCATTCGGCAGAACCAACAAGTATTAGTTATTGATATCTCGGATACCGGCCGAGGAATTGAACCGGAGGATCTGGATCGTATTTTTGAGCGTTTTTACCGAGTGGAAGGCTCGGAAGAACGAGGTTCGGGAATTGGCTTGGCGCTCACCAAAGAACTGGTAGACCTGCACCGGGGCACCATCGAAGTGAGTAGTAAAAGTGGAGCTGGCACTACGTTTTCGGTAAAACTTCCAATCACCCTAGCGGGCTTACCCAAATCCATTTCCGTAGGAAGCTACGAAGAAGCTGATAAAACAGTACCCGATCATTTACCTACTCCGGAAATGCAGAATCAAAAGGAGATACCTTCGGCGGTAGAGACTACTTCCGAAAACCGGGAGCAATCGCTGGTGCTGATTGTGGAGGACAACGCTGATTTACGGGAGTATATTTCCGATATACTTTCCGCTCGCTACCGGATAATTACCGCCAGTAATGGGTTGCAGGGAGAACGAATGGCTTTTGAACATATTCCCGATGTGGTAATCACCGACGTGATGATGCCCAAGAAAGACGGATACGAACTCTGCCATTCGCTCAAGAAAAATACCAAAACTAGCCATATTCCCATTGTGATGCTTACTGCCAAAGCGGGTAAAGGCAACAAGCTGGAAGGATTTACGCAGGGGGCTGACGTTTACCTGACCAAACCCTTCGATGCGGAAGAATTACTACTGAGAGTCCGAAACCTGATTGAAGCCCGCCAGCGAATCTGGGACCACTTTAAAACCCTGGATATGCTACTCATCAATGATCTGGCGGTCAGCTCAGTAGAAGATCAGTTCTTGCAAAAGGTGATGACCACCATTAAAAACAACCTGGACAATGAGTTCTTCTCGGTAGATGATATAACCCGGGAAGTAGGCTTCAGTCGCTCTCAGCTTCACCGCAAACTGAAAGCCCTTACCGATAAATCAGCTCAGCAGCTCATTGCCGAAGTCCGCCTAAACGAAGCTTACCGCCTACTAGAGCATAAAACCGGTTCCGTTTCCGAAGTAGCCTACTCAGTGGGCTATACCAATATGTCTTACTTTGCCAAAACATTCAAAGAGAAGTTCGGACTGCTTCCCAGTAAGGTTTAAACAATCATCCGGTTGTCTTTCAGTGGAGGATCGCCTAGGTTTGTCTTGCAAACACGATTCATAAATTCCTAATGACCAAACCAACCTGTCTCTTCCTACCCTTATTTCTACTGCTATTCGGCTGCGGAGGTGAAAAGAATCCACTTTCTAATACGAAACCTAATATCCTGCTGATTATTGCGGATGATATGGGTTACGGCGATTTAGAGTGCTACGGCGGCGTTTCCAGCACTCCTAACCTAAACCAACTAGCGGCTAACGGGTTTCGCTTTACTGATTTTTATGCCGCTGCCCCAAACTGTTCTCCTTCACGGGTGGGACTCATGACTGGCAAAAGTCCGGCAGTGGTGGGAATGTACAACTATCGCCCGCCCGAACACCCCCTGCACCTGAGAGATAGCGAGATTACCATCGCCGAAGTTTTACAACTGCAAGGCTACAGTACCGCGCACTTTGGTAAGTGGCATCTGGGCTGCCTGCCTCAGGATACCGCACTAAATCACCCCCAACCCCACGACCAGGGCTTTGCGTATTCTTTTGGAACTGAAAACAACGCCATTCCTTCCCACCTCAATCCGGTAAACTTTGTCAGGAATGGCGAGAAACTACCCGAACAACCCGGATACTCCTGCCAGATTGTAGCCGATGAGGCAATTAGCTGGTGGCAAAACCACACCAATTCAGAGCAACCCTTCTTCACCTACGTGGCCTTTCACGAACCCCACGCCAAGGTAGCATCACCGCCTGAGCTGGTAGAAAAGTACGCTAAGTACCCCACCCGAGACGCTGAATATCTCGCCAATATAGAGAACCTTGATTTAGCGGTGGGAAGGATGATTAAGTATTTGACCGATGCTCAACTTTTGGATAATACTATCGTCATATTTTCTTCTGATAATGGTTCTTACCGTCAGGCTTCTAATGGCGATCTTAGAGCAGTGAAAAGCTACGTGTACGATGGCGGCATCCGAGTGCCCAGCATTATCCATTGGCCAGCATTGGAACAAAAAGGCGTAGAGATTAACGAGCCGGCCGGGTTCGTAGACATCATGCCCACTATCTGTGACGTTTTAGAAATTGAACTACCCGCCGGTAATCTGGATGGAACCAGCATTTTAGGTTTGCTAAACAGCCAGGAACTGGAGCGCGAGAAGCCGTTATACTGGTACTTCTACCGCACCTCCCCGGAAATCGCGGTCAGAACCGGTGATTTTATGATACTGGGGAAAGACAAGGATACCATTCCTCGCACCCACCGCTTCGCTGAGCCTGACATGGAGTACATCAGAACTATGGACTTGGTGGAGTATGAGTTGTATAACCTAACCCAAGACCAGGGGCAAAACGATAACCTGATTGAAAACCATCCCCAGTCCGAATTCTACCAGCAGATGGTGAATGATCAACTCGCTGAAATTCAACAGAATGGTTACTACTGGGATGATTTGCCGAAAGCAGAAGGTACGAAAAAAATCAAAACTGACTGGGTGAAGTATAAACGCTAGGCAGTTTCATCACTTTTTCGCAATCTTAACTATATCCTTTGAAAAGATAAACTCGCAATTATCTCAGGTGCTGGTCGTTTTTTTAGTAGCATTCTACTCTTTACTCTAACCAGCAACATCTACATGAGACTTCACCTTATTCTCTCGACGTTCTTTTTCGTTACCGCCTGCGCCCCCTACGCCAAGGGACCCGTTTTCTCCCTTGAAACTGCCGAAAATACTTTTCAACCTATTATTGAATTTCTGGCGATTGAGCCGGGGATGGCTGTAGCCGATGTGGGTGCGGGTTCGGGGGCTCTCACCGTAATTATGGCGACTCAGATGGATAGCTGTGAGGTGTACATTCAGGATATTGACCGTGAGACCTTAGAGCAAGAAAATGTGAATAAAATGATCGCTTATTATTCCGAGCAGCTGGGTTATGACCTGAGAGAAAGAAATGATTTTCGTGTAGTTTACGGTACCACCACCGAATCAAACCTACCGGATAAATCTTTAGATGTCATTTATTCCAATGCTACCATCCACGTCTTTGATGACTATGACGCCATGCTACAGGACCTTCGTCAGAAACTGAAGCCTAGTGGCCGAATATTCTTTCGAGATAGTTTTAAGAATCATAACGGTGAGGGAGAGTTTTGTTCTTCAAAAAAGTGCGCCAAACCCCTGCTCAGTATTGAAGAATTTCTGGTTATGATGGAGAAAAACGGCTATCAATTGATAAAAAGAGCGCCGAATATGGACGGCTACCCCATCTTCGGTTTTGCCCTCAGCGATTGATCCGAACCTTTTCCCAATTTTGGGTAACTTACTCAGTAAATTATACTATTATAAATCACAAATTGCATATTACAATTGTTGCAAGTAATTGACTTTCAAATAGTTGTAAATTTGTAATTTGGTATTTTCAATTTGAAATTAGTATTAGTTCTTCACTTTCTGTGGCGGAATAGTAAAATTATCATTTAATCTACCCGAAATTAAATCTTATGATCCGGGGTAATCTAATCAACCTGGGAATTCTTTTAGTTCTTCTGAACGGATGTGCCGCAAGTACCGAAACCGAAGTTACTGAACCTCAATTACGGGTTTCGGAAAATAAGCGATATCTGGAGTATCAGGACGGAACACCTTTCTTCTGGCTAGGAGGCACTTCCTGGGGAATGTCGGAATGGCTCACTCGTGAAGAGGTAATCCATTATCTGGATGATAGAAAAGCCAAAGAATTCTCTTTAGTACAGGTATGTCTTTTTTGGGGGAAGCGAGAAGAAGACCCGGTTACTTTCACCCTGAATCCAGTTAATGCCTACGGCTTTAAAGCATTTGAGGAAGTAAACGGAGTACCCAACCCCGAGAGACCGGCGTCGGTGGAAGGAGGTTCGCCCACTGAACCCAACGACTACTGGGATCACGTTGATTTCATTATTGAGGAAGTTGCCCAACGAGACATGATGGTAGCGTTACTGCCGGTATGGGGTCGTCGGTACGTAAATGCTTCTCATGGGGCTTACTCTCAGTCATTCTTCACCCTAGAATCCATGAACTCCTTCGGTGAGTTTTTGGGTTCCCGCTACCAAGCGTACGATCATATTATGTGGGTATTAGGCGGAGATGTAAAAGCTGATGGCGAGGGTGATTATTTACCCCATTATCGGGCGATGGCCGAAGGCATTCTTACCGGGGTCACTGATAAGAAAGTGGCCTGGAATGCTCCTTCTCCCCTATGGGACCATGTATTGATGACCTACCATCCGGACGGGGCTCCCTTCTTAAACTCTTCTACCTGGTTTCATACCGATCCCTGGCTAGACTTTAATATGATAGAAACTTTTAAAAACCGGGAATCAGTATACGAGGCAGTGGCGATTGATTATGGGTTAGAAAACCCGATAAAGCCTACCGTGATGGGAGAGCCGGATTACGAAGGTGTAAAGCCCAACTTAGTTACTGCCGGAGTGCATATACGCCGACAGGCTTTTCACAGCTTTTTTGCCGGCGCCTCCGGATTTACCTACGGCGGAAAATTTGATGCAAAGGGTAATGGTCCCCTGTGGAGCCCCTACAAGGGATGGAAGAATATGTTGGATATGGAAGGCGCTCGTACGATGAAGCAAGTAAAGAAGTTTTGCCTGGAAAACGGCTGGCCCTACTGGACTCCAGATAATTCACTGCTAGCGGCAGATACCATAAAAGGCGAGCTTCAGAAAGTTGCGGTTCAGGATAGGGCTAATAACAGCTACTACATCTACTTTCCCGATAGTAGCCAAGTCTCAATAAATGTAATCGAAACTGAAACCCGTAACTTTAGCACGAAGTGGTACAACCCACAAACTGGAAACTACTCCGATGAGCAATCGGGAAACTCAGATCAGGGGCAATTAGATATTGCGCCTCCCCAAGGCTGGGAAGATGCTGTATTAATCATAAACTATAATTGAAAAAGCCGATAGTGAAATTATAGAAAACAATACCACTATCGTGCTTTGCAAAAATGAGTAGACTTATGCTCATTTAACTACGCTTGCTGGGCTTTCAGGGCATCAATCTGTTTAGCAACTTCCTCAGCCTCAGCCATTTTCTCGTCGCCTGCCCGGCGATCCCGCTGCGAGAGCGTATGAGACTCGGCCAGTAGCTTACGATATTTATCCTGTAGTTTATCTAACTCTGATTTCTTCTTAAATAATCCGAACATAACTATGCTTTTTTACGAAAAGGGTTTACAAATTGAATAAAATCATTTAATTGATCACGGTCGGTAAACACCGAACGAATCACTGGCCAGTAGTTGCTCCAGCCCTGCTGCGTTGTTTTTTGTTCAAGTGGCAGGCTGGTCGTTTGGGGCGATTGAGACACCTCTTTTTCCCGCTTAGCACTACCATTGACAATTGAACCGTTGCTGGACTTATCGAGTTGGTCAGCTTGCTGGTAGCTACGTTTGGCTTTCTCCATGTAGCCTAATTTCTCCTCAATCAGTCCGCGATTATTGTAGGCGATGGCATCTTCGGGGTCCAGCTCAATTGCCTTGGAATAATCGTCAATGGCTCCCTGAAAATCCCGCAAACGGTCTTTAATGTAAGCCCGGCTAGAGTATCGGTAGGGATTCTGTGGCTCCAGTTCTACCGCCCGGTCAAAATCTTCCAGGGCTAATTGATTGTTACCTATCCAGTGTAATGCTACTCCGCGCTCGCTGTAGTATACAGCGTTGTTGGGTAATAAGTTGATCAGCCGATCAAAAGCCTGAACGGACTCTTCGTATTGCTCAAGTTTAAATTGGGATCGGGCCAGTCCGTATAAGCTATCAGGGTGGGTATCTTCCACGATTAAAGCCTGCTGAAAGAACTGACGTGCTTTTTGATAATCTTCCTGTTGCAACTGTTCGTAACCCTGCTTAGCATACTCCTCTACACTCATATCTGTTATTGGTATAAGGTATTTATCTAAATTATAAATGACTGAATGAAAAAGAGACCGAATGGAAAAGTACTATTCACTCATTTTGTCACTCCATCATTCATTCGTCCATTAAGGAACTCGCAAACCCGAAATTAGTTTTACCTTGCAGTATGTTAATCATCGGATCATACAACACTTTACCCATTTTTCGCGAAAGTCCGCACGGCTTGTATCTTCAAGCAGATACTTCGGATGGACAGCAGGATATTTTACTCCCCAAAAAATACATCACTCCTAACATGAAAATTGGGGAGAACGTAACGGTATTTGTTTATACTGATTCGGAAGACCGGCTGGTAGCTACCACCGAAAAACCGTTGGCCAAGGTAGACCAGTTTGCCGCCCTGATCGCGGTGGGAACCGCTTCCTTCGGGGCCTTTCTGGATTGGGGACTGGAGAAGGATTTGTTGCTACCTAAAAAAGAGCAACTCTACCCGGTTGACGAAGGAGATACAGTTGTAGTACGTGTGGTACTGGACCCCCGCAGCGAACGGCTCATTGCCGTATCTAAACTACAGCCGTTTTTCGAACGCGATCTTTCCGAACTGGGAGAACAGCAGGCGACTACTGCCCTGGTTTACGATAAAACCGACTTAGGGTATAAAGTAATCATCGGCAAAAAGTACGACGCATTGCTCTTCTACAGCGACAGCCCCACCGAACTAGTTCGGGGTGATGCGCTAACGGTATATATCAAGAGAATACGGGAAGACGGTAAAATTGATGTGACTGCTTACCCCAGCGGACGCGATGCAACCGAACAGGCCAAGCTCACCTTGCTTCGTAAACTTCAGGAAGCTGGAGGAAGCCTACCTTTACACGATAAAAGCGATGCCCAGGAGATTCTGGATCAGCTAGGCATGAGCAAAAAGGTGTTCAAAAAAGCCGTAGGCGGCCTCTATCGCGAACGAAAGATTGAACTCCTAGGGAAAGCAGGAATTTCCCTGAAGCAATGAACAATGCCCCCTTGGAACGGTGCAATGTGCAATGTAGCAACCACGCCTCTTCAACTAGAAAGTTACATTGTTCATTGCACATTGCTAACTGCTAATTGTTAAATGTCAATTAACTCTAGTCCACTGTTCGGAGCGACCGATGAGAGAGAAGCCGATAAAGCCACGCACCTCTAGTTCGGAGCCACCATTTTTGAGGCGCATCAGGCAACTATAGGTTTTTCCCGATTCCGGGTCGTAGATTTTCCCGTCTTCGTATTCTCCGTCCCCATCGTACTCCAGTCCGCTTAAAATTTCAATACCTTCAATGGGTCTATTGCGTAAGCTTTCATCAGGGTTTTCCGCATCCACTATGACCGACCCATCGGGGTTAGTAGGTTCTTTCAACCAGACTATTTTACCGCAGTAAGCATTACTACAGGGATAGATTTCTACTTTTCCCCGCTGATCGGTGGTGTACCACTCTCCAACTACCGCATCAGCCGTCTGAGCCTGAGCAGATAATCCAAACACTGCTAAAAAAGCAATTAATACGATTGTTTTACTGCTCATATTCGTTGTATTTTCAGTGTTCATTTTTTTGTAAAAAACTTGAAGTGTCAATTGTTTGACAAATTATCCGAATGACCAACGTAACCAGCCCGAAAAAATTACCCACCAAACTTAGTATTCCGCTGCGGAACCAGCATTTAACCCTGCTGCCACAACGCGCCCTGTTTTGGGAAGAAAAGAAATATCTGCTACTATCAGATTTACACCTGGGGAAGGCCGGGCATTTCCGGAAAAATGGCTCTCCCATTCCGGCGGCAGTACACTGGAAAGACCTGGTGGTGTTGGGTACGCTCGTTGAAACCTACCGGCCCGAGAAGGTAGTACTACTGGGAGATTTATTTCATAGCGCACTCAACAACGAATGGTTGGACTTTGCCAGCTGGATGGAGCAATACGCCCCACTACCGTTTGTACTAGTAAAGGGTAATCACGATATGCTACCTGATGCTGCTTATGACCTACCTCAACTGGAAGTAATAGCCGAAGAATGGCCGGTAGAGCCATTTCTGTTCACTCACAAGCCACTGATTGAACCCAAAAACCAGCGTGGCGGGTGGAAGTTTCCCGAGTACAATATTGAAGCTGATTCGCTCTACAACCTGGCGGGCCATATCCACCCGGGCACCACAGTACGACTCGGCTTAGGCCAGAGCGAGCGGATGCCCTGTTTTTTCTTCGGACCCAATATTGGGCTGTTACCAGCTTTCGGGCAGTTTACCGGCTGCGTGCGCATGAATGTTACTCCTCAAGACCAAGTCTACGGTATTGTAGGTGAGCGGAGCATCATTCCAATACGATAAGTTTGTGAAGTTTAGTCTCTCGAGTTTACTCAACTCGCTGAAAGATAGCTGAACTTAGCGGAGAGCTACTGCCAAATGAGGTATGGACTTGTCTTAAATCCAACCGCAATTGGTCACCTTCCAGAAACGAGAAATCATACTCGTAGTTAATGGCAGAATCGTAGAGATTGAGTTGATTTTGGCCTTCAGAGGTTTCTATAGTGTACTTTAAATTCAACACTAGACCGGAAAAGCTTAAGATGAAATTATTGTCTTGATCAAACTCTATGGTATTAGGACCATCGGTGTTTTCCCACAATCCAACCAGCGATAGTTGAGGGGAATCTTCAAGGGTTGAATGATGACAGTGGGTAAAAAAAATCAATGCAAAAAAACTGAGGAGTGCAGTTTTCATAATGATGGGTTTGTACTACTAACGCAACAACTCCTACTATATTAAACTGCCGCAAAGGTTAATTGCTGGAAATATCTGGATCCACATTCATTAAGTAACCAAACCTGCCAATTAGCCCGCCAGGTACATTTGCACCATCAAGATAGTATCCATATAGGCGTGGGCTAAAATGACTACCCACAGACCATGGTTGAATTTGAGATAGCAGACGCCTAACACCAGCCCCATAAATCCGGTTTGAACTACTCCCATCGGCCCCCATTCGTAGTGGATCAATCCGAAAACTATGGCACTGAGCACTACGGCCAGTACGGTTCCGGTTTTAGTAGCTAAGCCCAGCTCTCGCAGCCGATTGATCAGAAAGGCCCGGTAGATAATTTCTTCGCCGAAGGAAGAAACGATATACACCCCAATTAAGGTGAGAATCAGCATGAACAGATTGTCCTGTAGGTAGGAGTAATTGCTCATATCAGCACTCTCCGGAATTCCGGTGATATTAGCCATAATGATTGACCCCAACACAAAGGCAGCCATTGCCATCACAAACACCAGCAAAGATTGCAAGAAAATTCTAAAGCTCTCTTTGAGCGTAATCTGCCTGAAGGTTAGTCCGATATCGCTCCAATGTTGCCCCCGAACTCGGATGCCCCACCACACCAATAGCAGCATAACAACATTAGCCACCCAAACGATAGCTTGCTGTACAATAATGTTATCACCGGCCAAAGGAAGCAGTAACTGGATTAGCAGTAATCCAACCAAAAACACTCCTAAAATCTCCCCTACCTTAGCTATACGGCTGGTTAGCAATAACCGTCCAATCTTGCTGCGAGGAGAACGATACGTTGACTGACTGGTAGTAGACATCATGGCTTACTACCAATAT
>CAKZYJ010000319.1 GCA_937884755.1 uncultured Flammeovirgaceae bacterium | reverse complement strand
TACTGTCAAAGGTCGTATTTGTTCGTATCCTTCCAAAAATTTGGCTTTATTTTGCTCGCTATTCCGTTCGTACTTAAAGAAGCTACCTAGGTCGTAATGAAGATAGCCGTAGCCGCAGAAATCAAAATCGAACAACGTCATTTTCATGGATGACTTTTCCAGAAATACATTTTCGTAATGCGGATCACCATGACATATTCCTCGGGGAAACTTGTCCAGCGTATCTACATCTATTTTATCGATTAACTTCTGCTCAATACTAGAGACCTTTTGCAGTAGGTGACTCAAGTCGCCCGATCTCGCCTCTAAAAATTGACGGGTGGATGTAAAGATTTCTGAATGGGTATATCGTTTGAGTAACCTTTTATCTTCTCTATTTTCAGTTAGATTGTGCACCCGCCCCAAGTGTTCTCCAAACAGTCTAGCCGTTCCACTATTGAGCGAGGAGAGACTTTCTCCTGCGGCATAGCTAAAGAGTACAGCGTATCGGATTCCTTCGGGATAGTGTAGCTCGATGACAAATTTGCCCTCGTTACCAGCCATTGGATAGGAAACGGGTATATGTGCATCCTTCAACAGCAAAAGGAGATCAATTTCCCCACAAATGTCATCTAGTGCTTTCCAATTGTGTCGGTATATTCTTAGTACGTATTTAGATACTTCGGTAGTGACAAGATAAGTGTCATGAAACCCTTGGTGGAGATATTCTACCTTAAATTTCTCGGGTAAATCGTAGGCTTTCGCCAAGATTGGACTCAAGGAAAGAGAAGAGATTACCGAATACTCGACGGGCAGCTCCGTAGTTTCTTTCATAAGGATTTAGATATCTACGTATTCTATTTACTCATGAACGCCGTACGACCAGGGCAGTCCTACGATCGCCAGAACACACAAATACTTTAACACATTGTCATTAATCCTTCTTCACAAACAGGTGGGTGCGGTTTTCATCTCCGTTCAGTATGCGCCGAATGTTTTTCTGGTGGGTGATGGCTAACAGGGCGAACATAGCAAAACCGAAGGCAATGAGTAAGGGTTCGCCAGTTCGGAACGGGCGAAGCAACAGAAGAAGGGGGAAGGCCAGAGCTCCTAGCAGTGAGCCAAATGCGACGTCTATAGAAAAAAAAACGATAATCAGGAAAACCACGATACATAGAAACGCTACTACTGGTTGAATAGCTAACATCATTCCCAGTAGAGTAGCCACACCTTTACCGCCATTAAAATTGGTGAAAACCGGGAAAATATGGCCTAGTACGGCTATAATCCCGAGGAGTAACTGAATTTCAATCAGCCGATCAGTAGGTATAGTGTCTAAACGTAGTAATGCATGCGCCAGTGATGCAGCGGTAGCACCCTTTAACATATCAATCATCAGCACAATAATACCGGCTCTTTTACCTAGTACCCGAAAGGTATTAGTTGCCCCGGCATTACCGCTACCGTATTCCCGAATATCAGTATCGTGCACTCGTTTTCCGTACCACACGGCAGTAGGAATAGAACCCAATAAATAAGCTAATAGCACCGCACACCCTATATATAAAATGGTCATAATTAGATAGTTATCTTCTTTTAACAGTCTGCCATAGCCAAAAGTGTAGATAACGATTGCTTGCTATCTTGCACTTTTTCGCTAGAGCGGGAGGCGTAATATAAGAAACTATTACGATATGGTATTTAAACGGTGTTGGTGGCTCAACTGTTAAAACCCATCCCGATCGGCTTCTTCGTCCTCCTCTTCAGCTTCTTCGTCAGCAATCATGTCGGGCATAATATCGAAGTTATAAGGCTCATCAATATCCAAGTAGGTTTGGCGAAAACGGTTAACGAACGTAAGCGTTTCGGAAATATCACTGAGGTAGAAAGCAAACTCATCCGAGTCGGCTTTGTCCATTTTGGAACGAGCCCCGATCTCATCGCAGAACTCTTCACTATAAGCCCAAATACCCATGCGGTTATTCTGGTAGCTAAAGTAGTACCAGGAATCAGCAGTAGCCTGCATAAATAAATTAAAAATGGTACCTTCATCTGTAGGCTTAATCTCCAAGAAGCCCGTGGTTTGACCATTTACGTCGGTTTCGCGTACATTGGATAAGCCCAGGGGCGAAGTGCTGTACCAGGCTTTATGATCGTCCGACCATTCTAGTTGAACGTCAGCTAGCACCAGTGTTTTCTCTAACTGGGGAGCAATTTCAATAAGCGGAGTATAATCAGAGATAGAACGTTTATCATAATCGCGAGCCGCTTGATCACCAGTAAACTCGGCCAGTTTGTACAGCAACGTAGTACGGTCATTAATAGCGGCTCGGGCGCCCGACTTGTTTAGTGCCGCGTTCAAATCCTGCCCCATCATAAACACCGCTTGTGCCGGAAGATCAATATCGATGGTCATGAAGGCATCCAGATCATACTCATTGGTTTGTAAGTCTCCTTTTCCAGAACCTGCAGTTTGTATGGTAAGACCTTGCTCGGGGTAGGGTAGTAGGTTGAGCATTCCCTCAAACTCGATGGTTTGTTCGTTCTCGTTAAAGGTGAAAACATCACCAGCTAGTGCATTTGGTTCATCCTTTTCGGGAGCCCGAATGCTATACTCTGCTTGCTCTTCGTCGTACGAAAGCATTCCTACCGGCTTAAACAGGTCGAGATCCTCCGGCGAACGGCGGTCAGTGACAAAAGTCATGTACAGACTATTGCTACGGTCCAGATGCAAACCAGCTGTGAGCGGCTCTCCGGTATCGGTACTGCTGGCCGCTACATCAAACGTTAGCTGCTTATCGCCGGCGTCACTGGTGTAGCTAATCCAGGTATTATAATTCGGAATGGATTTAAAGTCCAGTTTCACCTCTCCGTCCAGTTCCAATGCCTCTTTAGCCGCGTGCATCCGGATATTACCCCGATAGAGCATACCGGGTGAGATAATCAGATTCTGCGCTTCCTGCACTCTTCCATCGGCCACCGTATGTTTATACCACTCTTTGCCCCGGTCAACCTGCACTGAGTCCGTCATAAATTCGGTAAGTTCAATGGCGAAGGTATCCGTAGCTGATACTAGCTCGTAGGTAGCTTTTCCGCGAAACTCATTTCGGGAGATGATATCGATGGTTCCGTTAAACAGGTTATGATATTCGTTCAGCGTATCGATGACCAACGTAGCGTTAGTAAAAGTATCAAACTTAGCGTTTTCACGAATCTGGACCTGATTGTTCTCCGGGGTAATCTTAGCGTCAGCCACAGTAATGTACGGAATACCCGAAATATCCAGCTGCTGCAATGGAATGCGGTAAATAGCTTCCTCCGCACTAAATACCAGTGAATCCAGTTCTTCGCGGGTAGCGTAGAAGTACGAATTCTCAATATCAACATCCTCTGGCTTACTCATCCGGACTGTTTCTTCTTCTAAATCCCAGACTGCTTTGGTGATTGATGTTCGGAACTGAGCGTAGGGAAATTCAATAGCGGCCACTCCTTCTATTTCCGGACTGATGTCGGCCTTGTTAGCGAGCAAATCAAAATTCAGATACACATCTTCACCTGCCAAGGCTGGTTTCTTAGGATTATCGGACTGAATTTGAAAATTAGCGTTGTTAGCCGAAAACTGGTTCTGGCTAAAAGCCATTTTATCCGATATTGCTTCCGAACCTCGGGTAAATAGTGTTCCGGCTCCTAAAAGGCCATTGTTAGTTAGTACAATTTCACCATTCATTGAGGCAGTCTGATTATACAGATCAAACGGCTCAGCGTTGTTGGCAATGTACATACTGTCTGCCCAAGGCAGCCACTTCAGGGTATAGTCCTCTACGTACGCCTGCGGAAAACTAGCAGTTCCTAATTCACCCTCCCGCATATCCATCACGGTACCTACAGTCTTCACCGAGTCTACATAAAACACAAAATCTTCGGATTCCAGGGTGGTAGTCAGAAAATCAATGGTTCCGGTTCCTCTCAATCCCTTGGAGTCCAGCGTGATATCGTTGTTGTAGGTTGCCGTACTACCGTACATTACGTAACCTTCCGGAGCAGTTTTATGCTTAAATCCCATAGAATTGTCGGGAAGCACGCCCAGCGGCTCTTCAATGGGTGGAAAAATATCGCTGTATAATGTCCCGGGAAACGTAATAGAGGCAGGATCAGTACTATTCAAACTATCAATGTCAAAGGGTGGTATGACGTAATAGACCGACTTGTCGTATACTCCATCCAGAATGTTATTGTTATCAAAGTACACTACAGCTCCTGATTCAGCCGTAAACTTGGGAAAACTGGGGTCTTTGCTTCGCGCCGCCTTATTTTTAGGATCATTAATGTAGAGCCTGCCAGACGTTTTCTGTATACCCGATGACAACCCCGGTTGTAGAACATTATCTACCTTCTCCCGACCAGCGCCGCTTTGTAGATTATTATCTACCTTACGTCGGTTTCCTTTGCTATCGGGCAAGTAGAAGCTAATAGAGTCAATCTCCGGCAGGTCTATTAGGAAACTATCGTAGGTAAACGTGAAGTCCTTACCCGAAAACTCAAAGTTGCCGGAAATCAATACTCCATCAAACTTAAAGTTTCGCTTACCCAGCATGGTTACTTCGTTGGTGGTAGGCCCGAATTCTACGTTAAGCTCATTACTAATGGTAAACTTTTCAATTCCCTGTACAGCCAGTGCCATACTATCCAGATTGAGTACCGCGTTAGGCCCGTTATTGGCGTAGGACGGAATAATTAAATCATCGTAGTCCTTCCGCTTAGACTTAGAAAGCACATAATGATATCCCTTTCGCTTAATGGTCACTTCTCCGGATTCTTCGTCATAATTGATGAACCCTTGCCCCCGCAAATCTTTCATAGCCGAGCGGATGATTTTGGGGTTTTGCCGCATGGCCTGCGCCATGTCATCAGCGTAGAATGTTTTACTACGAGTCTTGCGGGCATAGCTCACCGCCATAATCAGCGGGTGGAAATCGTACATCTGGGCCATTTGATTAAATAGCTCCTCATTGTAATACTCCTGCGACTCAAACAGTACCGGCACCTTGTCGCGGGCAGTGAGTGTAGAAATTGCCAGACTATCAGTTCGTAAGTCCCACTGAATCATATCAGCCCGGATATCCATTTTCAGGAAAGTAGAAACGAAGGGCGTTCGTTTGAAGTCGCCCTTGCCGGTTTGCAGCACCAGATACGAAGAGTCTAAAATGTACTTGAACCTCACTGCCGGGTGAAAGATAGAATCATTACGCTGGTAGATTACTACGTTGGCCTGGCTGCTGGTCATCAGCGAGTCGGTGATACCGAAGCGTAATGAAGTAGCCTTGAATTTTTTGCCAGTATTGTCTTGCACCTCCACAATGGTTTCTCCCTCAAAATAGGAAGCGCTACTTACTCGGTTGCCCACCAGCGAAAACCCTCCTTGCAGAAAAACCTGGTTGGGGTTGACATCCTTCTTATCGTAGATATTTACTTTTATATCGCTGCGGTAGCTTTTAAAGCGGGGATACTGCGCATCGCGGGTATTCACGTGGCGTTGGCTGGCAAACTCAAAAATACCCTCCACTGGCTCCTTGATTTTACCAACGTAGGTCATCTTGGTTGTTTCGGCGCTTAACCTGGGAACTCGGATATCAAAATTGTATTTATTCAAAGTACAGTACACTGAGTCGGCACTCAAGCCAGCCATGGTCCAGTCGAACTTTCCGCCTTCGCCCACAAACAACTGGTCTTTCAGCATGATGGCTCCATCAGCCTCCCGAAGGTAAGCCGTATCGTAACTGGTAGTAAAGGTGAAGTCTACGTTGGTAAAGCGCATAATCGCACCAACCAACTCCGGCTGAACGGACTCCTGGATCAGATAGTCTAGGATATCCTTCTCCGATTCTTCTTCAACCTCGGGAAGAGTTTCTTCCGAGGTTGATCCCCAGTCTTCGTCAGCCCAGGCATCATCTCCCCAAGCATCGTCGCTCCAGTCATCTTCATTCGCACTATCGGCTTCCTCTGCATCCCACGGGTCTTCTTCACTCAGAAATTCATCTTCTCCTTCACTGAGTTCTTCGTCTGATACGATAAATTCATCCTCCGGTGCTTTAATAAACTCAAACGAATAGCCATCGGCTTCAGCGTAAAGCTTGTTATAATTGGCAATATAAATGGCCCCAGAGGCAAAAAATGATTTTAGGGTAGCTAGGCTATGTCCTACCTGCCGACGATCATAGTAAGCTACGGTTTTACTCAGCATACTGAGCATGGCATCCAGGTTTCCTGCACTAATATTGGCGGAGTCTACTGCGTAGAGTACGGTAGCGTGTAGGTTGGTAAGGTAGGGTTTCAGCTTGTAATTTTTGGCTAACATTTGAGTGGTTAAGGCCACTAGCGTATCTTTCTGCGAAGAAGATAACGCGCCCCCATCCCAAAAAACGGCAAATTGCTCGCCCAGTTTGATGGTAGTGCTATCACCCGCCCGCGAAAACCACTCCCGAACCTGGTCACCGTAGGTGAGGCTATCGGCGAATTCGTAGCGCTGCGCCCACCCCAATTGGGTATATAGTAATAAAATGAAGAAAATGTACTTTGTCTTCATACCACCTGTTTGTTCTCGTACCTGTCTAAACCATAACGTTTTACCGCAAAAAAAATTTAGAAAGATTAAGAATTATCTCCGCACAATTCTCTAGCGGAAAGGGGTTATGTACTGTTTAATGAAAATTACGTGGGGATTGAGGTGGTGTGTTGTGGTATTCAAGTGTTCTGATAGAGGTACTCAACTTTGAACACCACAACACTTGAACACATCAATGTTTGCTAAGTCTAAGAGCTACCCAGCCTCGGTGACGTTTTGCACCTATGGTTTGCAATCCGACCTGTTGAGCCTGCTGTTCAATTAAATGCTGGTCGGCTTCCAAAAAGCCACTTAGCAACAGATTTCCTTCGGAAGCTAATCGTTCGGCGTAGGAATCCATTTCGTCGAGCAGCACGTTGCGGTTTATATTGGCTAAAATCAGATCAAATTTTTCTTCAGCGTTGATGTCCTGAATAGTTCCTAAAAACAGGTTAATGTCAGTACTCTCGTTTAGCGCGAAGTTATCCTGACTGTTGCTAACTGCCCACTCATTATTGTCGAAGGCTGTTACTTGGTCGGCACCCTGCTTTTTGGCCATAATGGCCAGTACTCCGGTACCACAGCCGGCGTCTACCACCGTTTTATTTTGCTGATCAAGTTCCAGTTGCCATTGTAGCATTAGGTAGGTAGTGGCATGGTGACCCGTTCCAAAGGCCATTTTAGGATCAATAACAATTTCGTAGGGGTACGTTTGAGTAACCTGATGAAAGGTAGCCCGCACCAGGCATTGATCATTCACTACGATAGGCTCAAAGTTCTTCTCCCACTCCACATTCCAGTTCTTTTCCTCTACGGTCTGAATTTGGTAGCTATCGCTCGAGAGATTATATCGACTTAGTATCTCTCGCAGAACTTGCTCATCAAACTGATCTCGTTCTGCATAAGCCTCTAGCCCTTCGTCGGTTTCCAAAAAAGAATCGTAGTTCACCTCGCCTAATTCGGCCATCAGTATCTCTTTCAGATCTTCACTACAGGCTATTTCTACGGCGATGTATTGTTTCACGAAGTGGTGTTACAGTACGAGATGTTATGATGCTATGAAGCTGGAATAGCGGATAGTGTATGGAATCAAGGATATTGAGTACGGTCATAACACCATGACGCTTTGCACAATAACACCTATTTAGAATGCTTTGGCAATATCTACGAAGTCTCGGGATTTTAGGGAGGCTCCTCCAATCAGTCCGCCGTCTACATCCATACAGGAGAAAAGCTCTTCGGCGTTACCGGGTTTTACGCTGCCACCGTACAGAATGGAGGTGTTGTTGGCTGTTTCTTCACCGTACTGACCGGTGATTTGCTTACGGATGGTAGCGTGCATTTCCTGTGCCTGATCGGCCGAAGCAGTTTTGCCAGTACCAATCGCCCAGATGGGTTCGTAGGCAATTACGATCTTGCCGAAATCTTCATCCGAGAGATGGAAAAGACCATCTTCCACCTGTCGTTGCACATGGTCTGTCTGTTCATTGCGCTCTCGTACTGCCAGCGGTTCCCCACAGCAGTAGATAGGAGTAAGCCCATTTTCCAGCGCAATATCAATTTTTTCGGCTAGTAACGAGTCGGTTTCACCGAAGTACTCGCGACGTTCGCTGTGTCCCAGAATTACGTAATCTTCGCCATTTGATTTCAACATGGGTGCTGATATTTCACCAGTGTATGCTCCCGACGCATGGTTGCTACAGTTCTGCGCACCAAACGCTATATTTGAGTGACCTTCTAACATAGCGTGTAAAGAAGTGAGATGAATAAACGGTGGACAGAGTATCACGTGTACGTCACTTCGTAACTCGTCTTTCACCATATTGACTACTTCGGAAGCGAGGATTTTACCCTCTTCCATGGTCTTATTCATTTTCCAGTTACCGGCAGCAATTTTTTTTCTCATGATTAAATAGTGTTATAGTGCGTAAGTGTTTTGGTATTAGAGCACTTGCTTCGTGATTAAAAGCCTTGTGTTACAGTTTCTGAAATTATCTGGATCTTGTCTTTACAAGTAATAACGTATAAAAAGCTATAACACTATAACACCACGAACTCTAACACCGCATAGCAAAAGTATAAGATCGTAAGCAATGTTATGAACAATTGTTAGTCATTTTTACGTTTGCCCCCTAAATCTCCTTTTCGGTATGCAAATAGACATAATTAGCTGTGTTCCGGCCTTGCTGGAAAGTCCGTTCTCACATTCTATCCTTCAGCGGGCACAACATAAAGGTATTGTGCAAGTCCATGTACACGATTTACGAGACTACGCTATTAACAAACATGGTCAGGTAGATGATTATGCCTTTGGTGGGGGGGCCGGAATGGTACTGATGATTGAGCCAATCGCTCGCTGCATCGAAGATCTTAAATCTGAGCGCGATTACGACGAAATCATTTACATGAGCCCGGACGGTGAGTTGCTAAATCAGAAAATCGCTAATCGATTTTCATTATTAAAGAATATTATTATTCTGTGCGGACATTATAAAGGAGTAGACGAGCGGGTGCGAGAACACTTAATCACCCGAGAGATTAGCATTGGTGATTATGTACTGTCGGGAGGGGAACTAGCCGCAGCGGTGTTAGCCGACTCTATAATCCGACTGGTACCTGGGGTTTTGTCTAACGAAACTTCGGCGTTGTCTGACTCATTTCAGGACGATCTAGTGGCTCCGCCAGTATATACTCGTCCCGCCGAATTTAACGACTGGCAAGTACCCGATGTATTACTTTCGGGTAATCAACGGCTGATTGATGAGTGGCGCGAGGAGCAATCGGTAGTTCGTACGCAACAACGACGACCGGATCTGCTAGACGAAGACTCTTCAACTAGTTAAAAGAATGATTCTTTAAGAATTCCACTAGACGCAGGTACTTATTAAGTTGCACTTCAGGAGTCCCTTTCTTTTCTAACTTCCTTTGGTAAAACTGGACTAATTCCGGCCACGACTGAGACTGTACTAACTTAGCCAGTATTACTCCCCGCAGTGCCCGGTGATACTCGTTGGTGATATAATCAGCTTTTTGTTCAGGGTTAGCGTTGTACAATTGATCTAATGCGGAGACACCGTTATACTGATCAAGAAAATCATACCCATACGTGAGCATAAACTCTTTAATATCATTGCCAACTTTCTCAACATCTGACTCTTGGTGTAGCTCATACCGTAGCTCTGCTTTTTCAGTCACCTTCTTGGCTGGTGTTAATAGGGTTGTACTGTGAGGTCTGTACTCACGTAGCCCCATCGTGAACTGATACACCAACTCTTCTACTAAATCTAAACGCACCCCCAGAAAAATTTCAATTTCCAGGGGATGCTGACCTGCTAACGATAGAACAATACACTGATACCCCCCTTTACACGCTCTACGAAACTGTTTCAGATGAGGGGTTTTCTCAAAATTTAGCGGCGCAAGATGCTGCTCTAACCGTTCCGTTAGCACTAACTCAAGTTCGGATACTGGCACTTGTTATATTTTAATAATTCAATTATTTATTTTTTTATTTATAATTTTTTATATATCTTGTATTCATGTCGTATGTAATATTTGTACTATAACTGAACAATATTACCTTTCGTTAACTAGTTCTAGCCCTATTGAACCTTAAATAAGTCTTTTTCGTTAAGCCCAATTGGTTATTTATACAAAAAAATCATAGATAGTTTAAAAACCGTTAACTTTATCGTAAAAATCGGTATAAGATTACGTAAGTAACTCTTTATGTTACAAATAGATCGTAACTGTCTCAATTGTTTTTGAAGTGAACGCCTTACAATACATAAGATTTGCCTCGCTTTTCCTTCTCTTCAGCCTTACGTCGGTAAGTGCCTGTAAAGAAGAAGGAGGAATGATGCAGCAAAACGAATCGGATAACGGGGATCGTTCTCCGGTTCAGCTCGATTTGGCTCAAATTCAGGAGCGTGACACCCTGGTGGCTATACTGAATAACAGTTCTACCGGGTATTTCATTTACCGAGGCCAGCCCATGGGTTACGAGTACGAACTTCTCACTCGCTTGGCTGAAGCAATGGATATAGAACTGGACATTAAACTGACGAATAGAGTCGATGAAGCGATTCAGATGCTTAATTCCGGGGAAGGGGATATTATTGCTTTCAATATGGCAGTAACTGCCCAATATAAAGAGCGGGTAGCATTTACCGAACACCACAATGAGGTGAAGCAGGTTCTTATTCAGCGCAAGCCCCCAAACTGGCGTCAACGAAAACGCCACGAGATTGAAGAATACCTAATCCGTAATCCGTTGGCCTTAGACAGTAAAGAAGTGTGGGTACCTAAGAATTCCGCTTATGCTACCCGGCTGGAGAACTTGTCGGAGGAAATTGGGGGCAACATCAAGATCATGGAAAAGGACGCTGACTCTGAAGCATTGATCCGAATGGTAGCCGACGGCGAAGTAGACTTTACCGTGGCTAAAGAAGATGTAGCGCTGGTTAACGCCACTTACTACCCTATTATTGATGCCAGCACTCCGGTTAGCTTTCCGCAGAAAATTGCCTGGGCTACCCGAACTAACGCACCTCAGCTACTAGAAGCCGTAAACGCCTGGATTCGGGGAATGAAGGAGGAAGCTGACTACTACGTGATCTACAATAAATACTACAAAAGCCCCAAAGCCACACTGCGGCGGGTACGAAGTGATTATTCTTCGCTAAGTGGCAATACTATTTCTCCCTACGACGATGCTATCAAGCAGGCTTCCGACAGCTTAGGCTGGGATTGGCGCTTACTTGCGGCACAGGCTTACCAAGAATCCAAGTTTGACGCTCAGGCAAAATCGTGGGCGGGAGCTGTGGGACTAATGCAACTGATGCCTGACACCGGCGAAATGTACGGAGTAGATAATATGCTAGACCCCGAGGAAAGCTTGCAAGCAGCGGCTACTTACCTGGCTTGGCTAGATAAAATCTGGACGAAGTACGTACCCGACGAGCAGGAGCGAATTAAGTTTGTGCTGGCTTCTTATAATGCCGGGCAAGGTCACGTGCTGGATGCGCGCCGTTTGGCCCGTAAGTATGATAAAAACCCCAGTGTCTGGGCCGATGTTTCTGAATTTTTGCTACTTAAATCTAAGCTGGAGTACTACAACGATCCGGTAGTGAAATCAGGTTATGTGCGGGGTGCTGAGCCGGTAAACTATGTGCGGGAAATACTAAACCGTTACGAGCGATACAAGCAATTGGTAGGCGATGACTCGGCAATGGCTAGTATTAATGCTTAAGCTACCGCCGGTATCTGGTCTACTGCAATTTTAGCGGAGAGCAGACTAAGCGGAATGCCTCCCCCCGGATGCACGCTTCCTCCACAAAAGTACAATCCCTTAATTTTTCGGCTAAAGTTCGCATGGCGCAAAAATGCCGCGTAGCGGTTATTAGAACTATTACCATATAGTGCGCCCTGCGAAGAGGAAGTCCGGCTTTCAATGGTTCGGGGATCTAATATATCTTCACAGACAATCTTATCACTTAGATCTACTCCTAAGTTACGACTCACTTTATCAATAATGGCTTGTCGAGCCTGGTCAATTAGCTGATCCCAATCTTGGCCGCTATTATTGGGCACATTAATCATAGTGAACCAGTTTTCGCAGTCTGGCGGAGCATCATCGGGTTTGTACTTGGAGGTAATGTTGACGTACACAGTAGGATCGTGATAGATGGACTTCTTCTGGAAAATATGTTCAAATTCCTGCTGATAATTACGGCTAAAGAAGATATTGTGCAAGTCCAATTGCTCAAACGTTTGCTCAACGCCCCAGTAGAAAATCAGCGCAGAACTTGATTTAGGCTGCGTTAATAGACGTGTTGGTGGCTTTACATAGGATAGCAGCTTTCGGTAAGTATTTACTACATCCATATTACTGACTACCAATGCGTAGGGCTGTATAGCCCCATTCACTTTAATGCCTTGTACACCCTGCTCATGGGTACTAATCTCTTCTACCTTTGCCCCAAAATGAAAAGTAACCCCTAAGCGTTTGGCTAGCTCCACCAGGCTCTGAGTAATAGAATACATTCCCTTCGTCGGAAAATAGGCTCCAATATTAAATTCCAGATGCGGAATGATATTCATGGTAGCCGGAGTCTCATAGGGGTTAGAGCCATTATAGGTGGCATACCGATTAAACAATTGAACCACTCGCTCATCAGTAAATCGCTGCTTGTTAGCCTGGTGCATCGTTCGAAAAAAATCCAGTCGGTGTAGTTTCCCGTACGCCCTCAATGCCTTAGGGTTCATAAACGTTTGCCAGCGGTGCAGCGAACGCTTCATAAACAGATCGGAGAGCGTTTCGTAGATGTTAGCACTACTATCTAGTGCGGCATTTACCGTCTCAGGATCTTCGGAAGTTTTCTGACTAATTTCCCGTAAAAAATCGTGACGATCAGCGTAGGCTTTTAGAAAGGTGCCATCTTCGTAAAAGTAGTGGCAATTTACGGGTAATTGTATATACTCAAAGTGATCCTGAACCTGCTCACCTGAAAGCATAAATAGTTCTTCTACCAGTTTGGGTAAGGTGAATAGTGAAGGGCCTGCATCAAACCGATACCCTTGGTAAGTAATTTGGCTTAGCTTCCCCCCCGGATAGGAGTTTGCTTCATACACATCTACCTGATAGCCCTTGTTGGCTAAGCGTATTGCGGCGGCAATCCCCGCTATTCCGGCTCCTACTATTCCTGCCCGCTGAATCATACTTACTATCAGATAAGAGGGCGTTGCTTGCGTAGCTGCAATAGCACAAATATCAGTGCTACTAAAGCCATTAACAGTCCAAAGGCTTCACGAGTATTTTCTATGTAAGGCTTATCATCCGTCATTTCCACCCCTACCAGATTATCGTCACTGGCAAACCAGTCAATGATACCAGGAGTAAGATATAAAAAATACAGCGCAAAGATGACGAGGCCCGGAATCAGGAACGCCAGATTAAAGCGGTTAAAAGCGGCCATACCGAGCATAACTGCTACATACATGTATAACAATACCCAGCTAATAGCATCTGGGTCATTCAGCTGAAAGTAAGCAAATAAAGCAAATAACAAGGCTAGTAAGATGTTGGCGATTTTGTAAACCATTGGTATAGTCAGTTAGTGTTCGGCGTTAAAGCAGTATGTTAGCAACCGCCCTACCGCTTTAACGCCGAGCACTGTAACACTAAATTTAGTTACAGTTCGCGAATCCAGATATTGCGGAAACTAACGGGGTTGCTGTGGTCTTGCAGAATAATTGGTCCGTCGCCATGAGCTACCCATTTAGGCGTACCGATATATTGGGTAGTGCCCTGTAGCTTAGAATGATTTTGTACTACTACTCCGTTGTGTATTACAGTTACGTACCCTGGTTCAATTAACGCTCCGTTTTTCTCATCAAACTCGGGTGCGGTATATATAATATCGTACGTCTCCCAATCAGAAGGAGGACGCATAGCGTTTGCCAGTGGGGGATACTGCTTGTAAATGCTACCGGCTTGCCCATTAGCGTAAGTACGGTTGTCGTACGAATCCAGCACCTGTACTTCGTATAATCCTTGCAAAAATATTCCACTATTGCCCCGCCCCTGGCTTTCACTGACAATCTCCTGTGGTGATCGCCACTCAATATGTAGTTGGAAGCTACCGAAGTCGTCTTTAGTTTTGATACCGCCAGTACCGGGCTTCACGGTAAAGTGCCCGCCCTGAACATCCCACTGGGCATCTCCGCCCTTCACACTCTCCCATTTGGATAGATCGTCTCCACCAAACAGCACTACTGCATCGGAGGGAGGTGAGGCGTTGCTTTCGCCCGGATCAACTTTCTCAACTTCAGGTTCCCAAAATTCGGTATCTTCCGGTTTGTAATCTTCCTCCTTTAAATACTGCTGGGCAATAAGCGATGAGGAAACAAAAAGTAATGCTAGACTGGCTAAGATGTGTTTTGTATTCATTAACTGTATAATTATGATTCTTATTAAACTTTAGGCACTTTCCACTTTCCGTGATATTCGGCTTTAAGCAGTGCATTAGCTTCAGCATCATCTTTAAACTGTCCTTGCTCTTCATTCCAGTAAACTTTGCGACCGGTTTTAAACGCTACGTTGCCCAAATGCGCATTCACCGCAGCCAGGCGACCCACTTCAATACTGCATACTGGTTTTTCTCGCGTTTTGATACTTTCAATAAAATCTACTGCGTGCTTATCTAGCCCACTTGGGCCGCGCCGGTTCTGCGTGGGTAAGGCTTCCATCTTATACTTTCCGTCTTCGGTTTCGGGAATTACTTCCCATTTACCCCGATCTACTACCAATGTACCCAGATTTCCGATAAAGGCTACTCCATGGCTACGGCCGTAGGGTCCCAGGTCAATGCCCATAGCATGTTCCCAAAGCATATTGAAATTATCAAATTCATAAACTGCTTGCATGGTATCCGGGGTCTCTTGGGCATCATCAGGGTAGGCAAACTTTCCGCCAGAAGCAATCACTGATTTGGGCGCAGTAGCATTCATGCCTGCCAAAACCATATCAATCAGATGCACCCCCCAGTCGGTCATCAAACCTCCAGCGTAATCCCAGAACCAACGGAAGTTGAAGTGAAAACGGTTTTCGTTAAACGGACGGTCGGGAGCTGGTCCTAGCCACATATTGTAGTCAACTCCAGCAGGCGGTTTATCCAGGTCCGGGACAGCCGGAACCGGAGGTACCCAACCCATATACGCCCAGGCTTTTACGAGTCTGATCTTGCCTAGCTTTCCGGAATTAACGTAGGCTAGCGCCTGGTCCCAGTGCTCGTCACTGCGTTGCCACTGTCCCACTTGTACAATCTTATTGTAACGCTCGCCCGCTTTCACCATCAGGTTACACTCCTCAATTGAGTTAGCTATGGGTTTTTCTACGTATACATCCTTTCCGGCTTCACAAGCATCTACCATCATTAGGCAATGCCAGTGATCGGGAGTACCGATAATTACAGCATCAATATCTTTTTGCTCTAGTAGTTTGCGGTAGTCACCGTAAGTTTTGGGGCGCGTGCCGGTCATTTCTTCTACTTGGCCAGCCCGTTCCTCCAGCACGTTCGCATCTACATCGCACAATGCCGCACATTCTACATTCGGGATTTTCAGGTGAGCTCTCAAATCAGGAAACCCCATACCCTTGCAGCCAATCACACCTAATGTGATCTTCTCATTAGCTGAAAGAATGTTAGCCGCCTGGCTTCCGATGGGCAATACCGAGGCCACGCTGCCGCCTGCCAATGCTGCTGATGACTGTTTGATAAAGGTTCTTCGGTTAGGCTTCTTCATGTTACGGTTGCTTTATTAATAGATTTGGATGTAGTGCAGTCTCTGCTTTTCCGGGTCGGAAAATAGCTTATCTGTCACAAATTTATAAATTTGTGGGTAACGCACTATTTTTTAAAAAGTAATTTTCCGCGCTCCCCTAAGGAGCTTTGTTTATCAAAATTATAACCTAAACCTGACAATTTTATGAACCGAC
>CAKZYJ010000318.1 GCA_937884755.1 uncultured Flammeovirgaceae bacterium | reverse complement strand
ATCAACTCTACTTACCTACCGAACAGCAATTGTTGGATGAATTGAAAACTGAGATAGAAAAGCTAGAAGGAAAATAGTAAGGGTCAAATTTTCTTAGTTCGTCCAAAGACAGCTAATTAATCCATCAGATGAAACTGGAAAACACTGCTCCCAAAGCTTCCAGTGCTCTTTCCCTTTGATGCCGTAATCTTCAGGAAACCATGCTATCGTATCTACTTCTACCGGTTCATCTTCTATTCCATTGCCGTTGAAAAAATCACCAGCTACAGTAAGGGGTGGTACTGAGTTGCCCAAAGGCAGCCACTGGAAAGGAAAATCGTCCGAATGCTGCTTCCATCGGATAATTCCACCCTCAGTGTAGATGATCATTAGTGGGAAATCGCCATATTTCGCGTACTTCAAAAAAGTAGCAGTCAGTGAAGTGCCGAAATAATCTGCAATTTCCTCTATCAGTCCAAGACTTAATGTCTCACCCTTAATTTCTTTAATAAATAACTCCGTTGGCATCAATAATTCAGAAGCAAACAGGTTGGCCTCTTGTTCATGGGCACTTTTTTGGTGCCATTCAGTCAATGTTTTATCGGTTTCCGAGAATAGAAGGCTCACTCCCTTGTGGAGAACAAAATGTCCTATTTCGTGGGCAACTACAAAGTTCCTTTTAGGCTGATAGTCAACCCGTTCATTGACGGTTATAATGGCAGTGTTGCCTTTCCTTAAGATATGCCCTTCACTTCCTTCTAAAGGAGACTCTTTTACAAAAGCTCCTAATGACCAAGCTATTTCATCTATCGTCAGATCACCGGGTCGCGACCAGCCTACCGAGGACAAGAGCTTATGAGCCTCTCTCTGCGGTTTGTTCATCACTATCACCCTTTGTTTTTAGATATTCTATCATCTGAAGAAGTTCTTGATCTTCAAGAATTGACTGCTCATCAGCCTCGGTCAGCTCTTCAAATTTTCGAAATAGGGGCTGCAACTGCATTTGATCTTGTGGATTTAACAGCTTCTTTACCTCTTCAATACCTAGCTCTTTAAGCCGCTGAATCTCATCCTTAAGTTGTTGAAATTTACTTTGATTCCCTACAGCAGTATACTTCGCGGTTAATTGCTTAATCTTTTGCAGATGCTTTCGGATGAAAGGGTCTTGAGTGTCGGTTTCAGCGAGAATATCCTCATCCGAACGATAAAGATTGATTTCCATCATCAGGCCGTACATATTATTTAGTATCTGCTGCGCTTCAGTGGGCTGTTGTCCGCTTTGATGCCTATCAATCGTATTCATGGTGTAGGTGTTTTGTTCGCTTGGTGATTTCTGACAGTACGAATGAAGCGTTCTCGTACTTTGTCGAGCTGCCTTGGTTTCAAATCCATAAGGTCAGCCACTTCTACTCTCTTATGCCCCTCCTTGATACAGTCCCAGAAGAATTTAAGGACATCATCTTCAGCAATGGCCGCTTCTACTTTTTGTATCTGCCTTTCCCACTTTTTTGCTTCCTCTCGGGATAGATCATAAGCTGATATCCCGACATTATATAGTTCGTTTTCAATATCATCGTATTTAACTTCTAATGCCACTGATTTTTCCCGCTTCACCTTTTCAACCTCCTCTGATATACGGCTATTCATAACACGAATCATTTGCTCAGTTAGCGAAAACTCACTCTTCCATTCCCACCTTCACGAGATGATAGCTTCGTAGGCAAATGAAGTGTAATAGTCGTAGGGATCTTCACCAAGATTCTTTTCGCTATGAGCCCCATACAATGTCCGCTGCTTAATACGTAGCTTCAAATGTCGCCTACTTTTTTCTAGCGCAACGATCCATTCTTCCTCGCTTACTGCTTCTAACTTTTGTTGGTTCGCCTGATAGTGTTTTCCTATTTCCATTAACTGGAAAATTTTTTTTACACCAGATGGGGTAAAAGTTCTAATCTCCGATTAATACACTTATGAACAGCAATGGTGCTGCTCGCACATAAATTCTTGTTTAACAAAAATCAAATATCCATGAAAAAAGGAAAAAATCAACATGTTGTGAAGCATCCTGATGGCTGGGCTGTCAAAGGTGCGGGAAATAAACAGGCTACAATAGTTGCTCCTACCCAAAAGGAAGCTATCGGTGCTGCCCGGAAAATTGCTAGAAACCAAGGTTCAGAGCTTCTGATCCACGGAAGGAATGGAAAGATCCGAGAGAAAGACTCTTTCGGGAATGATCCCAGAAATATTAAAGGATAATGCTCGTGGAAAGAGATCGACTGAAATTTAGTATTGAGCGATTCGATCATTACTACGACAGCGTAAACAGTAAGTGCGCCGTTTTCCTGGCTTTAAGTACATTCATCGTAGGGGCTTTGATCACGGGATATCCACTGATCATAGAAAAAACGACGAGTAGTATCTGGATTCATCTTTTTGTTTTCGCACTAGTGGGCTTAGGACTGACAGTAATGATTGTAGTCATCATTGCAGCTACTCCATTCTATTCAAAAGGAGGTAATTCGTTATTATATTTTGGGGCAATCGCAGAGTTGACTCTTAAAGACTTTCAGGATGGTTCGGCTAAGCTAAGTGCCGACGATGAACTAGCCGACCTTCGCAATCAAGTATATCAACTTTCCAGTGGCTT
The DNA here is from genome assembly GCA_937884755.1 of uncultured Flammeovirgaceae bacterium. Lineage (GTDB taxonomy): Bacteria > Bacteroidota > Bacteroidia > Cytophagales > Cyclobacteriaceae > Tunicatimonas. Next base: position 2,463 of record CAKZYJ010000318.1, on the reverse strand, counting down.
GCAAGGTAAGTTCAAAAGTTTACAACTAGCTGGCAAACTATTCACGGCTCTATTTTTCTTACTAATTCCCTTATTCATTCTCATTGCATACCACATAAAATAACTTATGATGAACATTTACGACGATTACTTAAAAAGAATTAAGTCCGCGATTGCCGCTGATGAGCAAACCGAAATCTTGTCAAAAAGCATTGACGGCATTGAGGGGCGAGCTCTTGAAGAGTCCTTCAGGAATTTCACAGGCGAAGCCCACGAAGAAAAATTGCTTCCTAGTATTCAAGACCTTGCTCAAGAATTAGGTGTAGAACTTAATTTTGATCAGCAACTTGGATTACATCCTGATTTCGCTCACCTCAAAGATTCTGACCGGGCTGAGAAGCACTACATCGTATCCATGTTTGTGGATATTAAAGGTTCTACCAACTTGTTCAAAAAGTATACGCCAGAAACAGTATACATCATCAACAGCACTATCCAACAGGCGGCTATTCATACATATTTGATTTTTGGTGGGTATATCCATCGACTTCAGGGGGATGGACTCTTTATTTACTATGGGGGAAAAGAACTAAGCGAGAAAGAAGCCGTGCATCGGGCCCTGCGGGGAGCTAGTGTATTTTCTTACTTTGTAAAGTTTGACCTTCAAAACCTGTTCGATGCCCAAGGAATAGAGAAGATTTACATTCGGACAGGAATCGATCTTGGGTACGAGCGAGACGTAATATGGGCGAAGGCGGGGATTGGGGAAATCAGTGAAGTAACTACCTGTAGCTTACACACGAGTCTGGCGAGCAAAATGCAATCCAGTGCAAACAGTAACGGTATTGTCATAGGCGATTATGTAAAAGATAACGCTGAAGCCTATCATAACTTTCTTTCCCCGGTTTGCCATAGAACCGAAAAGGATCAAGACCGGTACATATTTGAGATACCTGAAAAGAAGTTCCGTTACACTCAGTATGATTTTCACTGGCTACCTTTTTTGAAGAAGCAAGACTTTATCGCTACGGACTTAAACGGCAACCTGCGGTTAAAACGTAAAGTAACCAATACCACTCCACGGATACTCAAAAATATGGCTCCGATTGCTGAGCGGAATAAGCCTTACTTTGGCTTTTAATGAGGAGAAAAGTATCTCCTGAGAAGGATATAGCAGAAGCCCTTGGGCAGTTTCCTAAGCTGAGTAAACACTTTGATAGTAGCACCAATACTTGGCTACTAGCGGGTGACTTGGATATATGTGACAGTCAGGGGGAATACTGGAATACGTTCAATATTCTAATTCTTATCCCCAACACGTACCCGTACTGCGTACCTCAGGTTATTGAAAAGAGCACACTAATTCCTCGGGATACTAATCGCCATATTTCTGAGGAAGGTATTTGCTGTCTGGATATGGATCATAAGCTGTTGCACATGGCCAGTCGGGGTATTCGTTTGGTAGATTTCATCGTGGAAAAAGTGTATCCCTTTTTCGCTAACCAATTATACTACGATGAGAATAAAGAAAAAAAATACGCCGGAGAAGAATATGAGCACCACTTTGCGGGGGTACGGCAATTTTATGCCGAAGATCTTAACATTGCTGATGTCCACCTAGCCGTTAAAGTGATAGAAATGGTATTAGCGAATAGCATTCCAGGGCGAAATGACCGATGCATCTGCGAAAGCGGGCAAAAATTCAAGTGGTGTCATGCCGAAGCCTTTGCCTTGCTTAAGACATTACCAACCGACCGTTTGAAGAAAGATCTTTACAGTTTTAAAGATTTACCCCCCTCTTCTTAAAGGAATTTCTACTCGAGTAGCCCCAATCTATCGTTTCAGCCTGGGATCAAAATAGGTATCCTGCACTTCCACGATGTTTAGCTTATCATGCCAGGGATGCAAGGGGTTAAACAGGTAATTGTATTCGGTGGGTGACTGGGCTGAAGGTACCCTCATGATCCAATCGACACCGTCACTAAGCCACTGCTCGGTAATTTGGCTTAACTGACTGAGGTACGGATAGAGGTGCCAGTCTTGAGGTAGTTGCTTTGCCTCTACGTTTTGCGTGGGCGCATCGTCAGGAAATTCCAACGTCATTAAAGCCATACTTTGGGGGATTTTTCCTACGCTGTTGGCAAGCACTTCCAATTTAGCCAGTGAAATACTGGAAGAAGTGTATAAAACCCGGGTGCCTTTCTGATGCCAACGTCCCGCTACATACAAACCACCTGTGCCCTGAAGATCACGAATGCGCCGATGACTGCCAATGCGGTAGACAAGCATATTAAGTAGCTAAGAGTAAATGCCCCACTCTAACCGTAACAATACTTCCTGAACATGAGAGCGCCCTAACGGAGTAGCCAGCAACGCTAATGGCGTTTGTCCTCCTAAGGCCGGAATTTCACTTGTCAGCCAAGTACGTAAATCGTTCTCATCTTCAAAAACTTCCATGCCTTGCGACCAGAGTTCAGCCAGTTG
>CAKZYJ010000317.1 GCA_937884755.1 uncultured Flammeovirgaceae bacterium | reverse complement strand
ACATGCACAAGATTCTGGAGATTGACTCCCAATGGAAACTAACCTTTCCTGTTAGGTTAGGTTCGTACGTCTTGCTAGAAGATAAGCAGGCGCTAGATAACTTGCTAGAGGCGTACCCAAATCTACCTACTGCTCATCATGTTCGTATGCTGTATGACTGCTTCCACTATGGCACACAGGACTGGCACTACGAAACCGACGAAAACCTACCGCTGTATTATCCCTGGGAACTGTACTCGTACATTTATAGCGAGCGGGAAGAGCAGGCAATGCAGAACCTTAAACAGGGAATTAAGGATCAGAAAGGCCCCTATGTCAACTTTAATGTTGATCCGTTTCTCCAACCTCTCAGAAAACGACCTGATTTTCAGCAACTGGTACAGAAGTTCTACGGAAAACTATCATTGCCTTCAGCACTACCTGTACCGGCAACTGACACGTCAAAGCTGGAGGCTAGCGAACGCGACACTTACCGGAAAAAATTAGACCAAGCTATGGAGGAAAGAGCACTGTACCTGGATGCTAACTTGTCGCTCAAAAAGCTAGCTGATCATATTGATTTGCACTCTAATAAGCTATCTTGGCTGCTCAACGAGCACATCGGTAAGAATTTCAATGAATACGTGAATAGCTATCGTCTAGAAGCCTTCAAAGCGAACGCCCTACGTCCAGATTATCAGCACCTCACGTTGCTGGGTATTGCCTACGAAAGCGGTTTCAATTCTAAATCGGTATTTAACCATTTCTTCAAACAATCTACCGGAACTACACCCCGCCAGTGGCTGAAACAAAAGCGCTCTAAGCATTAGTAGTCGCTGATTGAAGTAGATAAAAAGTGCGAAATCTCATCCATTCGTCCGAAATCATAATACGGAACGATTATACTCTCACCATCCCCCATCTTTGTCTCATCATCCTAACGGAAGCAGATAATCCAAAAGAGTCTGCTGAAGATTGATGAGAAATTTTAACCCAAACATTCACATTTAACTAATTAAAAAATGAAAGCTCTAGTATTTGTAATTTTTGCCCTCCTTGCCCTGAATGTTCAGGCGCAAACCGATCAGCCCCGCCACCGGATAACACTGATGACTGGCTTTGGCAGTGGGCAGTGGCAAGACCAATTTTATTCACCTTTTAGCTACGATGCGAGAAGCGCACTTTGGCAGTTTGGCTGGGAACGATCCACCCAGCGAGGCCATATCTTCGTACTGGAAACCCAAAGTATCGCCGCTAAACTCACTCCTGAAACTGGAGATCAACTAGAAAGCGAAATGATTGGCTTTGAGTTGCAATCGGCCTGGTTGTGGAAATTGAAGGAAACCACCCGCTGGCAATTTCATCTCGGCCCGGAGTACAGTATTGGCTCCCAGGTTACTACTCCGGAAAATTCCGGTTCTTCTTACACTTACGTAAGCACCCACGGACTATCGGCTACTGGCCGAGCCAACTACCAACTAAATCGCTGGAATTTTACCGGACAGCTAAGCTTGCCACTATTGATATACGCTGCCCGTCCCCCCTACGCAGATTTTACCGAGGGAATGGAAGCCGACGATTTATTATTCCGCATGAAGAACGGCGACTGGCAAAGTTTAGGTAACTACGTGGCTCCCGAGGTGCGTATACAAGCCGAGTATGAGCTTCGTAGATGGATAGGCTTAGCCGCTCAGTACCACTTTGCTTACCAGGATTTAGAGACGAGTCAGCCTCTGTCTTCTTCTACCCATCATGTTCAGCTTGGTGTTAATTTTAAGTTTTAATTTTTGTGCCGAGAGGTTGTACTCCAGCCTCTCTTTTTCCAGATTTTCCACTAATAGTTGACTAACTTCAAGTATCAAACTTGATCAACATGAAAACGCTACTCATTGCCTTTATCCTCTCAACTATGCTAAATACTTTTCTCTCTCCGGAAAGCCGTTCTCAGCCGATTGGCAAAGTAAAAAAGCAGTTCGATAAGGTGCTGAAGGAGAAGAATATTCACAGCGGGTTTTTCTCGTTACATTCCGACCGGCTGGGTATTCACGAGCAGTGGATTGGTGGGCAATTCGCTGATGATGAGTTGGTTACCGCCCGAACGCCCTTCCATATCACCAGTGTAGGGAAGACCTTTACCGCTACCACCATCGCCCTGCTGGCCGACGAAGGAAAGTTGCGTTTTGACGATCCGGCGGCCAATTATTTGCCTACCGAAATGATGCAAGGTTTGCACGTAGTTGATGGTGTGGACTACGGCAATCAGATTACCATTAGCCATCTGCTCCAACACCGCTCGGGCTTACCCGATTACTTTGAGGATGAACCTACATCGGGCGAAAACATGATGGTCCTCCTTTTCTCCCAACCGGAGCGCTACTGGGAGCCGGAAGAATTAATCCAGTTCACCAAACAGCACTTCCAAGCTAAATTTGAACCGGGTGCCGACTACCACTATACCGATACCGAATACATCCTACTAGGACTAATCATCGAACAACTGGAAGAAAAACCCTTGCATCAGGTATTTGCCGAACGCATCTTCCAACCGTTGGGTATGAACTACAGCAGTATGCATCTCCGCTCTGAACCAACGAACACCCCAGATTATCCGATGGCCGAATTGTATGCTGAGACCTACGAGATTAGTAGGCTGAAAAGCCTGAGTGCCGACTGGGCCGGGGGCGGCTTGCTGAGTACTTCCGAAGATTTATACCACTTTATGAAAGCACTACAGGAGGGAAAACTGGTACAACCAGCTACTTACCAGAAGATGCAACAGTGGACGGATGAAAGCCAGGGAACCTACTACGGCTACGGATTACGCAAGTGGGAATTGCACGAACTATTCCCGACCCTACCCAAACTTACCCTGATTGGCCACTCTGGTTCTACTGCCTCATTTATGTACTACTGCCCCGAGTTAGACACCTACCTGACTGGCTCCTTCAACCAGACGGATTTTAAGAAAGGACACATAGTATTTCTGGTCAAGGTACTCTCGGAGCTAAAAAAATACGATAAACGAAACAGCTAAAAACGCTATGAAAACCCATAAAAAAATTGCGCTGGCCGGAGCTACTGGCTACCTGGGCCGCCACATTGTACATCAATTATTACTCAATCGGTACGAATTCGTGGCCCTGGCCCGCAACGTTAGCAAACTTCAGGCACTGGGTCTGGCCGAATCACAGATAGCCGAGGTACAGGTAACTGAACCCGAAACCTTGACGAATGTATTTGAGGGCGTAGATACGGTGATTTCTACCGTAGGTATTACCCGGCAGAAGGATGGTCTCACCTATATGAATGTAGACTATCAGGCCAATATGAATCTACTAAACGAAGCCTTAAGCGCCGGAGTGCGTAAGTTCGTCTACGTTTCGGCGGTTAATGGTCAGCAGTTCCGGCACTTGAAGATTATGGAAGCCAAGGAGAAGTTCGTGGATGCTCTTCAAGCCTCAGGTCTGGAGTATACCGTACTGCGGCCCAACGGCTTCTTTTCCGATATGCAGGATTTTCTGGATATGGCCCGGCGCGGTCGGGTATACCTGTTTGGCAACGGTGAGTTCAAACTAAACCCCATTCACGGAGAAGACTTAGCCGAGGTTTGCCTGCAAGCCGTTGATAGCAATCAAACAGAGATCAGCGTGGGCGGCCCGGATGTACTCACCCAGAACCAGATTGGTGAACTAGCCCTGGATGCCCAATCCCAACCGGCGAAGATTACGCATATTCCCGACTGGGTGAGAAAGACCGCAATCACTCTCGTACGGACTTTTACCTCCTCTAAAACCTACGGTCCCATTGAATTTTTTCCGACCATGATGGGTCAGGATAATATCGCTCCCCACTACGGCCACCATCGGCTAGCTGACTTCTTCCGGCAGCAGGCTAGGAACAAAGAGAAAGTACTTGTGCCGTAGGTATGTTGTTGCTGAGATAAATACCCGCATCTTTAAAGGCAAAGGTGCTTCGGCACTGTTGCTGAATAGGCCGGGGACTAGCATCTACTTGCCGAATCTGGCCTTATCCCCGGTAGGTCTTCTTAGAGGTCTGAGAATGTACCAAAAACGTATGGAAAACAACCCCACCAAGAACATGGAAAACCGCATTTCGAGGTCAGAAATTGGCAGATAGTATTCTGATAATCTACGAATATTTAGGCAATGTTGGGTGGACTTTCACCCGAGCCAGCAGGCTGGCTAGTAGCACTCCGGTAATGATGTCCCAGATACCCCACCAACCGGCTAGAAAAGCCATACTGCCTAATCCATCAAAAAAATTAAAAATGATAACCAGCGCCAGCCCCGAGTTTTGAATACCGGTTTCCAACGCAATTGCCTTACGGTCGGGTAGTTTCAGATAAAACAAGGCACTTGTTCCGTAACCCGCCACGTAGGCTACTGCGTTATGCGCTAATACAATTAGCAGTAGCCAGTGTACATATTGTAGAAATAGATCAAAATTAGCAGCGAAGGCCGCAACAATAAAGGCGAAAAAAATAACGAGTGAAAGAATTCGTAGCGGACGGCGAGCCCGATCTGTGAACTTCGGAAAGCGATAATTAATAAACATGCCCGCCATTAGGGGCACTCCCACTACCCAAACTAGCGTGCTCACCAAAGCCCAGGCCGAAAGTGAAAAGCCTGTCACTTCCTGGGTTTGCAGGTATACTCCCGACCAAAAGGTAAAATTCAGTGGTACGCTAACGACCGCTAACAGGGTGGACAAAGCTGTAAGACTTACCGATAGCGCGCCGTTGCCCTTGGCCATCACCGTGAGCATATTGGATAGATTTCCACCGGGGCAAGAGGCTACGAGTAGCATCCCCAGCGCTACGCTGGTGCTGGGCCGGATAAGCAAAATCAGCAGGTAGGTAATGGCCGGAAGCAGCAGTACTTGAACGACCAGTCCTACCAACACCGAACGAGGTTGTTGCAGCAGGCGACAAAAATCAGCCAGGGTCAATTCCAAGGCTACCCCGAACATCACCAGACTTAAGCAGAAGTTCATCAGTTGTAAACTCTGCTCGTTGAAGTGAAGGGTTAACGTATCTAGCTCTTCCATAAAAAAAGCCATCGCTTAAGGATGGCCTTTTCAGCAGGTAACAGTAGTTAATATTTCACAATCGGGTCCAGGCTTTTCGCTTGGGTTACAAAGTCGGTGACTTGCTTCACTCCAGGAACCACTCGGGTTAATTTTTTAGCCTGGTTTGTTTCCAATAGTTTGGCGTGCAGGTTTTCCGGCTTACGATTACGTAGCTCCTTCACTGTATCTACCCCGGCTGCTTTCAACAACTCGGCAAATTGGCCAGCAATACCCTTAATACGGAACAGGTCAGCCATATTCACGTAGTCCAGTATTTTCTTTTCATCAATCTTACTGGCTTCGGCAATAGTTTTACGCCCTTTTTTGGTAGCTCCTTCTTTAAGAAGTCCCCCTACCGAGCGGATGCCCGCTTTGGCTAACTTTTTCTGAATGGCAGGGCCAATGCCCTCAATGTCGGTGATAGTTTTTGACATAACAGAAATGGTTTTGGTTAACATTTAAAGCAACTCAACCTAATTTATGGTTAGTTACCGGGCTTTAAAATACTAAATTTTGGGTTAGTTGCCTAAAGCCCTTGCGTGGACTGAGGTACCCAAACGGTTCCAGTCTCATTTCCTAATGCTATGGCTTCTCCTTTTTGATAGTAATATCCTACTAACGCGCAGATGATACTGTCCAGCGCATCTTCGTATCCTTTCAAATACTTGACAGCATAGTATTGATCAATATCTAATTCAGGCAGGTTAATCTTTTCCGACAGCTTCACCTCGGTTAGAATCTTATCTCTTAGTTCATTTAACTTTTCTACGGATTTTTTGTACCGAATCTCGGGCGGATCGTCTTTGAAATACTGATTACGCTTTTGCACCTTATAGGGCAACCGGTAGCTATAGCCAAACAACTCTATGATGGCGATATGCGGATATACTTCTAGAAAAGAGGGACGATTAGTCACCGGAGATAATCCAGCCCACCGAAAGCCAGCTTCGGTTAACTGTTGATAGAGCAGATCAGCGACAATACCAGGACGCTCGGGAGTGGGACTATGCACTGAAGCTCCTCGTCCGCCGTATTTTCGGGTCACGGCCCGGTCAGCTTCCCGATACGAGCGAACTGGTTGCGGACCAATAGGAATATCGAGAGCCACTACCTGTACATTGCCGTAGTGTGTCTGACAGTACTCCAGCAATTTCGGAAGCTGAGGCGGTGAAACCTTAGCTGGTTCATCCCAGCAAATTTCACCTTGGAGAAATTCGGAGTAAGATCGGGCAAGTGGGACGAGTTGAGGTCTAGCACCTGCATTGACTTCCAACAGCGCTACTCCGGATGGATTATGAAAAGTCCAGGCAGCATCTACCCCCAGGATAAACAGCGATTCACTCATGCTATTTAAACTGGAACTGACTGAGATGTTATTGATTACAGAGAAGTATCGTCTTGGAGCAGAGCGATATTGAAGGCAAAATTGCAGTTCTCGCACTTCTTTACTTGCATAGTGGCAATACCAATCACTTCACCTTTTTGGTTCATAACCGGGCTGCCGCTACTACCGGGAGAGATAGCTGCATCCATTTGAATGAGTGCATCTCGCTGACCTTTATACTTGCGGATTGAAGACACTATACCCCGTGAAACCGTACTTTCCAATCCGCGAGGATTGCCTAATACGACGATGTCTTCGCCCTTGCGGGGTAACGCTGCACCTAAAGGAAGGTAGTCTACTTCGGATTCAGTTTTCACCTGAAAAATTACGTAGTCAAACTTCTCGCTCTGCTTGATAATCCGTTTCACGTCATATTCTTCGCCCGCAAAGGTTTTGATCTTCCAGCTTTCGCCTTTATCGAAGACGTGGTGGTTGCTGACGGCAATACCCTGTTTTTCAATGAAAAAGCCGGTTCCCTGTCCAATACGCTTACCAGTACGGTTGTAGGTGTACACTACAAATACGCTAGGTTCGGCAATTTCGACAATATCAGTAAGTGATTTTTCTTTCCGTGGGGCAGTAGAAACGGGAGGACTGTAGGTAGCCACCGTATCGGGAGCTACTTTTTGGGTGGCCATTTTTCGCAAAGAGGTACGTTGAGCATCCAGCTTGCGGCCGGAACGGGAACAACTATGACAACCTGAGAGCAGTATGGCTAAAGCGAGGGACCAAATAATACTTCTCATCATTATCAATATAACGATTTTCGTGCCGGAATTTATTCCCTTCCTAAAAGTTTTTCGAAAAAACTTTTTTTACCTTCTGACTTATTCGGAGAAAAATGTTGATTTAACTCCTTTAATTGGTCAAGAATAGCAGCTTGTTGCTGTCTATTTTGCTCTTTTAGGTCAATAATGTTTTGGTTCAAAGGCTCGATCAGCGCCAGTTTGCCTATGGCGTGCTGGTTGTCGTCAAAGGCTTTGCGTAGACGGTCTTCTTCCTGAATAGCCAGATCACGGATGGTGCGGATTCGGGTTTGGGTATGCTCCAGTAACTCCTGTAAGCTTTTGTCCAGCACATGATCGACCTTAATGACAGCATTATTGATCACTTGTCCCCGTTGCTCCAGTTCGGAAAAATGGGTACGTAAAAAGGTTTGTAGCTTTTCGTTCTTCTGCGCCACTCCGCGAATCTCTTCCAGCACGTTTTCTACCTGCTGGGTGCGGTACAAAAACTGATTAAGCTTTTCGGTTAATCCAGCCGTGCTATCTACCATTTGGTTGGTTTGCGCCAGATAGTCTTTAAACTGAGTTAGCTCCCTTGCACTTTCGTTCAGCGACTGAAATACTTTCAAGTTGGCTTTAGCCAACTCCATAATGTCGATTTCCTGTAACGCCTGCGCAATCTGTTCCTGAGCCTTGAGTGTCTCGTAGTTTTTATTGAGTAGCCCTTCCAGGGTCACCAGATTATCGGTAAAGTTTTGCTGAAAGCCGCTTAGCTGCCCCTGTAGCGTTTGCAAGGTTTGGGTAGTATCCTGCGCCAGTTGAGGTAACCATTCGGTTTGGATGAGTGTGAGGAATTCATTTTTACACTGGAGTGCTTTGCGTTGAGCATCGGGCCAGGACCAGCCTAAAAGAAACAAGGTAAGTAGGCCACCTACTATTGCGGCGATGATCGCAATTTTAGCTCCACTCAGAAAGGCGGCAGCCGAACTCAGATAGATAGCATCGGTGATAATTTCATCGGGCAGTTCCGGAAGAAAGAAAAAGCTTACTCCTATCCCAAAAATCGTGGTGGCTAAACCGATCAGGGCGGGTATCCAGGCCTTTTGCCTTAGTCCTTGCCCCAGTTGCATCTCCTGCCGGGCCACCAAATTCTGAATCAGGGCAAAGTCCAACACCACTCCCCGGCTTTTAAGCAGGTAGCGATTGAGCGCGTAAAAAAGCTGGTAACGAGCGGCTGGTTCGTATTCTTCAGCGCGCAGCATCGGTAATCGGATACCTTCGGAAGAGCGTAGCTTTCCCTGGTAAAACTGCTCCAGCAGCTGATCGGTATTGGTCTCGGTTAGGGTGGTGAGGGGAACACGGCGGGAGGTGATCTGTACCTCTTCGTCGGACGGAATCCAGCGGGCAAACTCTTTAATACGCTGCCAGGCCTGCCAGAAGAACCAGCTTTCAGCTCCCAGAGCGACTAGTAAAAGAATAAGCTCGAACGCAGCCAGATCACTCATACCGGATCAGGGCTTTATCTTCCGGTAACACCACCCACTGGTCGCCCCGGCGAACGGCCTTACCAGGTTTTACATTGATGATACGCTGAGCACCCGGAAAGTAGGAGTTAGCACTGTCGCAGACCGGCTCCAGGTAGCTACCTGGAGAACTAAGGGCATCCTTCATCGCGTCGGCATTATTAGCTACGGTAAACTCAGCGGTATTTTCTCCGTTCTGTTCCAGCACCTCGAAGTGGTAGATAGAGGCCGACGGCCGAAACTGAGCGGACATAGATCCTGCGGGGAAGGTACCGTCGCTATTCGGAGTGGATAGATAGTATGATTTAGTTACCGGAGTAGGCGGACGATTAGGCCCGAACTTAGAAATAGGAGCAGATTTGGATTTTTCTTCTTTCGCTAACTGCTGTTGTAGGGAAGCTACCTTGGCCTCTGCTTCCTTTAGGCGATTTTTTACCTGAGCCACCTCCTCGCGGGTAACGTACGGAGTGCTTTTCTGAAACGAGCGTACGGTTAATTCTTCAATCCGTTTGCCGTAACGGTCAATTCGGGCATCCTGCTTTCTCAGCAAACTGAACACATACCAAAGTAACCCCATTAGTAATAACATTAATCCTAAAAGAACCAGCTTAAAAGTCTGGCTATCCAAAAACGCCAGTGAACTCATACCATTGATACTACTTTCAGGAATGATCCCAGTATAGTCGGCAGGATCTTCAGATTCGTTATCGACAGTTTCTTCCTGAACGCTATTACCGGGTTCCGTAGCGGTTTCGGCGGGGGTGGTCGCTTCTGTAGCTAGATACTGTTTTACCTCTTGCCTTAGCAATGCTTTGGTTTGCTGTAGCTGCTCGTATTGCTCTTCGGATGCAACTCCTAAAGGTTGGAGACTCACATTCTGAATTTGCTGTTGGAGAAAGTCAATGGCTTCGTCTTCCGTCCACTCATTCCGATACATATCTTTAATATCGATGATGCGACGGTACAGGTTATTACTGGCATTGCGCCAATCGTTGTTTTCCAGAAAGGTGGCCAGGGCTTCACTACTAGGAGGTTGCTCTATACTGTACTGATTGCTGCTAAACTGCTGCTGAAAGGCTTCGTAGCCCGCCCGTTCCGCGGTTTGGTTAGGCCGGATACTCAGATAGTCTTGCATGTACGCATCCATGATCTGCCAGCCGATGTAGTCTACCGTTTGGGCAAACTGCTCCCGAATGACTGTTGATTGCGCCGGTTGCAATAAGCTGTAAAATAGGATAAGTAGTAGTGCCTTGCGAGTCATGGTAGTGTTGGTTAGTTATATTCTTCGGTTAGCTCGGTAGCAATTTTGAAGGCCAGCCGATTGAGGGCTCCGGTGAGCGGATAAAAGAAGAAGGTTTCTTCCACATTCACATCCTGATTACCCGCCAACTCTTTCAGTTTAAGCTGCTGACCAGATTTTAGGTATTCCATCAAATCTTCCCGCAACATCTGCCGGTAGTTGCTCAAGTGAGACGGGTTGACTCCGAAGTGATGGGTGAAATTATATTCGTCGTGAAGAGTAAACAGCAGCTGCATAAATTCATCTACTTCACCTAGTACTTGCTTAAGTGTCTCATCGGTCACTTCGGGGTACTTTAGGGGCTGCTCCGGTACCAGCACCCCGTTACCGGTACCTAAAAGAACGGTTTTGATCTGATCAATCTCTACGTCCACATCGCTGAGCAAACCACCCTTGCAGGTAATCTCCTTAGGCTCGGCGTACTGCTCCAGTTCAATGCTGTTGGCTTCGGCTTCGTAAACGTGCTTGAAAACCAGGCGGGTCAAACTACTGAGGCTATTCAGGTTAGGACTAGGATCGACAATATTCACCACTTTCGAGCCCCGGCCGCTAAACAGAACGTGGCGGGGCATCTCCAACCCTTTGGCTCTCATGAGTTGAGCTAGGTGATAGATAATGGCGGTATAGAATACCAGAAACACAATCTTGAAGTCTTCGTCTTCCTTTAGCATGGCGTGGAAGGAAACCGGAATATTCTGCTCTTTAACGTGCTTGTTCTCTTCCAGCGAAAAGAAGAAAGCGATAATATCCTGCGAGCGCTGTTCCTCCACAATGGCGTTGTACACCCGTAATAATTCATTCTGCCGGTTTTCTTGTAGCAACCGCCCTATTTCTTCGGCGTAGCGACGAACGAAACCATTGATAGCGGCTGAACCGTGAAAGCCATCTCCGAAAATAGCGTTAGCCGCAAACCGAAACGAAGTCAGCACCGTCGGCTGATTATTCTGGAAGATCACAATGTCGGTAGTGCCGCCGCCAATGTCGATACCGACGGAGGGTTTATCAGCTGCACTTTTGCCTAGTCGTTCTTTATAGAAGTAGAAGGGCGCAATACTTTCTGAAAGTTTCTGCGGATCGCGCTCGGAGGTGATATAGCGATGGAATAAATCCCGCCAAGTCGCTTCTAGACTGTTCCGGCGGTTGGGTAGCATACTGGACGGATAAAACCAGATCAGCTTGGTCTTTTTCAGATCACCGTTGTTGAGCAGTACCTTGCTCCGGATTAGGAATAACAAATTTTCAAAAAAGGCCTCTACCCGCCGTTTATCCTCCTGGTTGCGGGTGTAGTTCGACCATTTAAGTTCGGTGGTAACCCGGGTGTTTTTCTGAATGGGATACTTCTCGTACACAAACGGAATATTGAAATCCGATAGCACGTAGGTTGAAGTGCCCAGATTCAGATTGTGGCTCTCGCCAATAACGGTACGTTGGGGAAACCGAAACTCAAACTGCTGACCGATATAGCGCGGCAGAAACTCCTGCGGAATTAGATCGCGGATGAGCGTAGCCCCGCTACCCCCAAAATCAGGATTCGCCTGGGCAAAGTTGGGATCGTGCAGGGTGGCAATCTGTACATCCTCTTCGGTGATGTCGAACGGGCGCGGGTTGCCGTTGCCTACTTTGTATTCAATGTGGGTATTAGTAGTGCCGAAATCAATCGCGAAGGTGTAGGTATCATTACCCCCGCTGTAGGCCGGAAACTTAGGAACGACGATTCCCTGGGCGACACCGGTCTGCAATTGCATATAGTCAAACTCCTGCTGCAACACGTAGTACTGGGTGCTGGCACGATCGGCGGCCCGTTTATCACTACGTTGCTTTTCGGCCTGATGATCAAGAGGCTGAGTTTGGTCCTCGTGGTAAAACTGTAGATCATACTGGTGGTAGCGGGTATGCGGACTCACATCCCGGTCAACAAGCTGTACCCGGTAGTGGGTATTCTCTACTTTATTACCCGTTTTGATAAACGGATATAGCGTCACACCAAACTGATGCTCAACGATCACTCCTTTATTACGGCTTTCATCCGGAGGTGGTATTTCGCCTTCGGTTACTCCCGGCGTGTAGATCCGCTCAAAGGTTACAAAGCCCTGCTTCACCGGAATGCGCAAAGTTACCCGCACTCCTCCGGCTGCCAGCGGCTCCATGTCAATTGTATTTTTTCCCCCGGCTACGGTTCCCTGCAAATCGGCCAGATCGTAGAACCGGAAGTATATGGGTTTGATCGGCTACTCGTAGCCTGAATCCTGCTCGCGGCCGGCCCAGTGCCCGTCAAAGTACTTCTGCCGGTTGATAGGATATACCAGCTTGATCAGGTAAGGCTCGAGAAAATCGCTGACGGTTAGGTAAGGATACTGAATTACCTGCCCCGGTAAGGTACGCTGCTCCAGCGGTTCGGCTACGTGGTAGGGTACTTCCTGGTCATTATTCCAGGGTTCGCTCACGTAGGTGTAGGGTTTGTTAAACTGGTTTTGCAGCACCAGCGGCTTAATATCTTTCGAATACTTAGCTGACTGAATCACAAAGTCACTTTGCTCACCAATAGAACCCTGCTCAACTTTCTTCTTGCGCAGCGGAAAGCCCAGTAATTCCACAGTGTCGCCCGCGCTGCCGGTATCCAGTTCGGCAAACTGATCGAGAAAAGACTTTTCGGTGAGCTTATTGATCCGGTCGTACAAAGCCAGATTCCGAGTGCGTAGCACTTCCAGATTGATTTCCAGATAGTCGGCCACCTCCTTAAAATACGTCCGGAAATCCTTTCCCTCGGCCGAGCGGTAAAACTTCAATAGTCCATAAAGGTATAGCTGGAAGGATTCGCTGCGCTCGTACAGCGGTGGGTATTCTCCGCTAAATAACTTGTTCTTATCCAACGGCACATCTACGAAACTCAAGTCGTTAGACGAAGCGAAGAACAGCGAGGTAGGGGAGGTACCTCCCACTACTTTATAATTGTAGTACAGAATGTACAACCGCTTGATCTCATTAAAATTATAAGTATCGGCATCCTGCTTCAGGTACAAATCCAGCACTTCGCCCAAACGGCGGTGCTGTTCGTTGCCCGACTGTCGCAGTCGTTGCAAATCCGTATCCGGATCCCAGGCTACAAGCTGCAATTGTCCTTTGATATAGTCGGCATTGAATAACAATTCGCCCACATCCAGCGAGTCGGAAACGAGCTTACGATCTAGTGTGGTGCCTCGTAGTTGTTTATCCTTAATAATATTCTTGAAGGCCGTCCGCACTAGGTCAATCTGAGCAAAGGGACTGGGAATGGACGTAGGTGGTTGTTCGGTATTGCCCCCTTCCGGATCACTAATAGCATCGATCTGCCGGCGACCGTAGGCATCGGCTTTAAACCAGTGCTCGCCATTAGTCAGGTTATGGTACGTTAATATTTTGGGCATCGTTAGCTCTAATTAAAAATCAAACTTTCGGTTTACTAAGGAGCGGGTAGCGTCATAAAAAATGCGCATAAATTTCTGTTCCACGGTTACACTGCCTACGTTTCGTTCGGCCCGGTTTAGCTCCTCATCGTATAGCACATAGTTATCCCGGGCAAACGGATTCCAGTGGCGCTGAGGTTCAATACCCCGTACCGTATCAAACAGTCCCGATGAATGATCGTCAGCCAAAGCGAAAGGGGAGAATGCTCGCTTGTTCTGGCGTAGCTCCTTGAGCCAGGTACCGAACTGTTCGTTGAACGAACTTAGGTGGTTCTGGTAAAATGCTCCGTGGGTAAAGGCTTTGTCAATGGGCGGTTTCTTACGATTGGTCCAGGGCTGTTTTCCTAAAGTTACACTTAGCTTATCGCGTAAGTAGAGGTAGAAGTACCAGTACTGAGTAAGCGGAGCTTTGATCTGGGCCTGGGTTTCATCGCCCAGTTGGGTAAAACTCACCATTTCTTCGTCGCGCTTAATACCAAATTCTTTATAAATCGGTTGTACTGCTCTTCCGTTTTCTGAGCCTAACGCCGTATCAGACATATTCATAAAATCAACTACTGAAAGGGCGGCGGCTACCTCCAGAAAATGGGCGTCGTTACGCTGACCGTGTTCACCGGGATCGTTCGGATAATCTTTGGTTCGATCATCACCCAAATAGTAGAGCGCATTCACCGAATTGTTACCGCTTACGTTGGTCTCGTAGTAGGCCAGCGCAGCTTTAGACTTGGAAATGAAGGTGGCTTTATCAATTTTACTAGCCGGATCGGGAGCTACGCCGAAGTAAGGTAACAGTGTAACCGCACCCACTTTAGCATTGCGGACCCACTCGTGGTTCGGCAGAGGTGGCTGGGCATTACGCACGTTTTTGAGGATGGTGGGAAAGCCCGCCGCCCCGGTGCCTCCGAAGATGGAGCTGATAATAAATATCCGGTCGTTCTGCGAGAAGTTAGAAGCAAAGTTGACAAACTCACCCGAGTCTTTAAACTGGTTGAGTACTACGCTACCAATATTAGGGTTACCCACAAAGCCAATGTCCATCTCGGTTTCCAGGTTTTTTTCGGAGAAGAGCAGGCTGACCAGGGCTTTGTTCTTATCATCTAGGCTACCGAAGTCGATATAGTCTTTGAACTGCTCGTTCTGCACATCCTTTAGCTTGAAGGAAAAAGTGCTGCCGATATTCTGACTACCAGTAAGGCGCTGTAGGGTGCTGATATTGGTTTGAAAAAAGCCTTCCCGTCCCGGATCACGCTTATCGCGCACCGCCTGATAGCTTTCCAGCAGATTCAGGGTTCGCTTTAAATCCTGATTACTCTGATGAGGATCTACAATGATAGGAATGACTTCGGTAGCGTTCATCTTCACGCCCGAAGCCAGCAGCATGGTTAGCGATTTAATAACGCGAACGCCGGTGCCGCCAATGCCAAAAATGAAAAGTCGTGCCATAAGTTTTTCGTTGATAATGGACCCCGGAACTTGTCCAGGGTGAACAATGGAAAGTAGATAGGTTAGGTTAGATCATTATCAATTACCCATTGTCACCTGTCAATTAATATTGTTTACTGAGGAATAGGAGTAGTAGAACTATTGGTACTCCACCAGCGGATGCCTAACGAAAAAAGTAGGCAGAATGCTAGTGCCCAAAGAAAGTTGACCAGACTAAACGTATAGTACTCCGAGCCGTAGGGGTCTTCTTCGTAAAGTACGCTAATCTCGTTGTAACTGATAAAGTAGGCTACTGCGAAATTGATAGCCCCGATTACCAACACGTAGATCAACCAGTGAAACCAGCGATTAAAGCGCGGGTGGTTGATCACGTAGTAATAGACGACCACCAGCCCTAAGGCGGTGAGCAGTAGAGTCCAGCCGATGGGGATATACAACTGCTCGTTGTACAGATCGTCAGAGAAATTCTCGAGATAGAAGGCTCCCCACCCTTCGTAAATGGGAGCAAAAAAATCGTTCATACACCTGATTATTATGGGTTAGAAGTTAGGTATTAGTCTTTACATACGCTACGCAAGGTTTAAATAATTAACGATACTGAAGCCATAACACTATGTTTTCATCAGTTGGACAATAATCCCTATGGTTCCGATTATCAAGCATAAAGGAGAGTAGAACTGAGTATCCCGCTTTCCGAATTCGGTTTGTCTGATTTTTTTAAATAGACCAACGTACTTAAAATCCCCAATAGCCCGCATCATAAAGATAGTTGGAATAAGCCAACCTCCGTATTTAAGTATCCAGTCAGGAATAATCACTCCAAATGTCTCCACTCGGAGTAAGTAAAATAAGGCAAAGGCCGTCAATCCTAGACCTACCACAATACATTCCGTTTTTCCAGGATTCAACACTCTTTCACCGCTTTCATCGGTAGGCAATGCACTATCAAGGACCCACTGATTACCCGTTGCCCAGTTAAAATGCAGTAGAGCTAGTAGAAGAAAAACTATCGCTAAAATTGCTGATAATACTATCACGTTACACGGAGGCTAGTTGAAATATTTTCTCAGATTGCTTTCGATTGACCTGAGTGGGGGTCATACTCATCAGCTGATTTCTAAACCATACGGCTAGCGGATTTTGCCAGTGAGCAAGTTTGCCTAAAGTCCAGCTCGTATTCACTACCCGATGTGCCTTAGGCATTCTCAATTGTTGGTACTTTGCGAAAGCTTCGCCTACATCATACTTTACTAGGCATTCGGATAATACGAAAGCATCTTCTATCGCCTGACAAGCTCCTTGCCCCAGATTGGGCGTAGTGGCGTGGGCCGCATCGCCTAAAAGAACAACTTGGTTTTGATGCCATTTCTTAATCGGCTGTAGGTCGGAAATTTCTGCAGTGTGAATAGCCTCCGGTACCGTTTTCCGAATGATTTCCCGTATTATCGGATGATAATCACTAAATAAAGCACTCAAGTCATTGAGAGTAGGCTGAGGTTGATGGTACTTAAACGTTTTGAGAGCATACCAGTACACCTTTTCTGGAGCTATCTGGACAAACCCAAAGCGCCCCCCCTTTCCCCAGGCTTCGTTCAGTTCATTTTGATACCTTTTCGGCAAAATAAGATTCGTTACTCCGCGCCAGCAGAGTTGAGAAGCGTGGCGTACCCTATTTTCGGAAAAAAAGCAGTTTCTTACGGTTGAGTTGATTCCATCGGCTCCTATCAACACTTGCGAAACAACTTCACTCCCATCTTCAAATTCTAGCCTATATCCTGAATCTATTTGTCTAACTCGACTAAGTACTTTGTTTAGGTGTAAACTTCCTTCACAGAGCTGACGAGACAACATCTTTTGCAACTTACCCCGGTGAATAGCGGTATTACGGACGTGAAACTTCTCCTCGAAATACGTGAGGTCAACCCCGGAAATAACATTCAACTGGGCATTGGTGATATTCATGGCCGATATTGAGTTGCCACTTTCTTCTATCTCCTCTCGCAACCCCAACCGATCGTACACCTGCATAGCATTGTTAGCCAGTATGATTCCTGCACCTACTGGTTTGATTTTGCTAGCCTGCTCAAAAACGCTGACTTCAATTCCTTTTTTCTGAAGCGCGATTGCCGCGGTCAACCCGCCAATCCCCGCTCCAATAATATCAATATTCATACACCTGTATTTTAGAAATAGCGTGTTCAGGCGGGTTACTGCCTGAACACGCTATTTCTTAACTGATACTTTTGCAGTAAAGTAAGTATCCTGATTATTGAATACCTGCTCGTAGGCCTCTTCTACTCCTTCTACCAGATACTGGAGACCAAATGTTTGTTTTTGTTGTTCTTCGCTCCGAAGAATGCGAGTATCGCTGGTTGAGCTAGTGTTTACTACCCAAGCCGGAGTTTGTTTGAGCAATGAGACTGATAAGTCCGGATAATTCGTTTGTTTAGTACTCACCACCAGTACATGACTCGCTTTTCCGTCAATCAGAGCCTGGTCTCGGGGGTGTACCCGCTCTATTTGTTCAACGCGAATGATACTATCCAGTTGATAGCCTTCTACCTGATAATTATACGGATCGGTCAGATAGCTTTCTTCCGCCGGAATCGAAGCTAAATCTATCGCTATCGTAAAGCTAAACTGGTAGGTTTCTCCCCGGCGTCCCGTTTCCACTTTTTCAATACCCCGCACGTATTCAGCACTGGCATAGTCGCGGTCGGTACGAAAAGAGCCAGTATTTAATGTATTACTGAGCACTGTATAAAAAGGAGGCTCTGATGCTGACCCGTCGGATAATAAGTAGCTGGTCTGATAGCCATCCAGTCCGGAAAAGTTGATCTGTTGCCTTAACGACTGTAAGGCATTGTTTGGTCCCATTACCCAAACGTAGTAGGGGCGAGCTACACCATCTAGGGAGAGCGGTTGGTCGTTTTTATCGTAGTAGCTGCCGGTAAACTCCGAACTTAGTTTTATGATATAGGTGCTAAAGGGCGATTGCGCCAGTTGCTGCCGGAAAGTATTATAAAGGCTGATCTTTTGGTTATTCAGCAACTCCTCCGTATTACCGCCTTTCACCGAAAAGATGAAGTCCGAGATCAGCACGCTTACTTCTCCCCGGCTGGCTTGAGATGCCACTTGAGCCAGAATTTTATTCAAATCACTATTGCCCCGGTTTCCACCTCGCTGCTGAAATTCTTGCGGTTCCAGATCGCTGATAAACTGAGAAATATCCTGCCGGTAGGGAATAGGCTGAGAATTAATATAGTTTAATGACAGAGTATCGGCCCAGTAGTTAAGGTCTACCAGCATCCGGTAGATAGCATCTTCAAACTGGGTGTTGCCCCGCACATAGCCGTCCATACTTCCCGAATTCTCCAGATATACGGAAGTGGCGTAGGCACTCTTTGGTGATTCTTCCACCGCAGCTTCTTGAGCCGGAGCCGCTTCCTTTTTCGGAGGCGCGGACGTACCCCGTCGCTCCCGGTCATAGGAGCAAGCGGTGGTGCAAATTATTAGAGCTAAAGTAATCCAGCAGGTTAAATGGGACGCAAGGCTAAATTGGTGATTTCTCCAAATCCCCCTAGCCCCCTTTTCTAAAGGGGGAATAGTGCTAGCGTATACTTTTCTTTTGTTAACGTTCTTGCTCTTCCAAAGAAAACTCTCTTGCCGAGATAAAGGTGATTGCGAAGCGATGGATTTGCTTCGTGATCTTCCCCCTTTGGAAAAGGGGGCTGGGGGGATTTCATCAACGATCTTCTGGCTAATCCAATAAGTCGCTTTTTGAAACGGACTCCGTCCTTGCAGTGGTCTTAGAAAACCACTCGCCTTCGACGTCTTTTTAGAATAGTGGGATAGATGGATGTTGCTCAATCGTAGATTAGGTATAGGTGATGAACGCCTACTTTATCGAAAAATTACGCACCAAAGCCGATTTTGTTCCCCCGGTAGCCGTAGCGCTCTATCTGCTCCGCTGATTCTTCTACTTTTTCCTTTAGCTCCTTTTTGTAAGCATCCAGTTTTTTAGCAACTGCCTTATCAGTAGCCCCCAGAATTTGAGCGGCCAGAATTCCGGCGTTTTTGGCACCGTTCAGGGCAACGGTAGCCACGGGCACTCCACCCGGCATCTGCAGAATAGACAGCACTGAGTCCCAACCATCAATAGAATTGCTGGATTTGATGGGTACTCCAATT
The DNA here is from genome assembly GCA_937884755.1 of uncultured Flammeovirgaceae bacterium. Taxonomy (GTDB): domain Bacteria; phylum Bacteroidota; class Bacteroidia; order Cytophagales; family Cyclobacteriaceae; genus Tunicatimonas. The sequence goes on along the minus strand of CAKZYJ010000317.1, from coordinate 12,169 downwards.
ACGGGCAATGAAGTGAGGGAAGCAACCATGCCCGGCAGATGAGCGGCCCCACCGGCTCCGGCCACAATTACTTTAATGCCCTGTTTGCGGGCTCCTTCGGCATACTTCACCATGCGGTGAGGAGTGCGATGAGCCGATACGATGCTCACTTCATGGGGAATTTCCTGCTCTTCTAGAAACTTGATAGCTTCCTGCATTACGGGCAGATCAGACTTACTGCCCATGATAATACCAACTTGGGGTTTACTCATGCGATTACTCTTAAATGGGTTTTTACAAACTGTGCTTTTTCTTTCAACTGATCCAGGTCCTGGTCTAAAATGGTCACGTGCCCCATCTTTCGGAAGGGCTTAGTTAGTTTTTTTCCGTATAAATGCACGTTTACTCCGTCTACGGCTAGCACCTTATCTAGTCCTTGGTACTGGGCTTCGCCGGTGTATCCGTCCTCTCCTAGTAGATTAACCATCGCGGCTGAAGTTAGAGTATCGGTAGCACCTAGCGGTAAATCCAGAATGGCCCGTAGGTGCTGAGCATACTGCGAAACTGTATTTCCTTCAATGGTATGGTGGCCACTGTTATGGGGACGAGGAGCTACTTCGTTTACCAGAATTTCACCTTCACGAGTCAGAAACATTTCTACCGCTAACAGGCCGGTCATGTTCAGTTCCTCAATTACTTTCTTGGCCAGATCCGTAGCCTTACGGTCGGTTTCGGGACTGATATCGGCGGGGGCGAAAAGGTACTCGACCAGATTGTGCTCGGGATGAAAAACCATCTCGGTGACCGGAAATGTTTTTACTTCACCCGAAGGATTTCGAGCGACAATCACCGCCAGTTCTTTCTCAAAATCAATCAGTTTTTCCAGCAAACCAGGCTGGTCGAATCCTTTGGCAATGTCCGCCGCCGATTCAATTTTTTGCACTCCGTGCCCGTCGTAACCAGCCCGCCCCAGCTTTTGTACCGCCGGTAACATATCCTGATGCTTCTCTAAGTCCGATTGCTGCTCGGTAAGTACAAAAGGGGCGGTAGGAATGCCGTGTTTCTCGTAGAATTGCTTCTGCTCCCGCTTATCTTGAATCAGAGCAATAATATCGGACTCAGGATAAACAGTTACGCCTTCATCCTGTAGCTTTTGTAGAGCTTCAGTGCTTACATTTTCAATTTCAATGGTTACCACATCGCAGTGGCGGCCAAATTCATAAACGGTATTAACGTCGGTTAGTGAACCCTGCGTAAACCGGGTAGCAATATCGCGGCAGGGGGCATTTGCATCGGGATCGAGCACGTGCACGTCAATATTCAGATCGATGGCCGCCTGAATCAGCATTCGCCCTAGTTGTCCACCGCCGACAATGCCTAGGGTTGTATTTTTATAATTTGTAAGCATTTATCTTTCCTTTTGTCAAAACTACAGGTTTCTTTCGGTTATGCAGCGTTAATAATCCGATAAATGCTTACTGATAAGAAGTTGGGAAACAAGAAAAATAGTAACGTTTTAGGCACTATCTTTCTTAGCTTTTCTCAGCAAAAATGATTTTATTGATTAATATCCAGTGACGTAATTACCTGTTTTTTATGAATATGAAAAACCTGATTTTTTCTATGGCTTTAGTATTAATCGTTACTCAAAGCTACTCTCAGACTAATTATAATGGGCTCTATTATTACAAAGGTGCCGCAGGGGATACGGCTAGGTATATGGGTAAGAACTGCTCTCTTTACCAAAAGCATCTGGGCGACACTCTCACTTCAAAGTATGAGTTAAAAAGTGGACTCTTTAGGTTGTTCGTCCATCCGGATATTAATGTTAAAAATGATTTGGAGATTAAAATCATAGATGAACAGGATCGAGAAATAGCTGCTACAAAACACGACGAATACCTAGAGTTTTCTAATCCTTCCAGTGCTAGGCTTCGCTTTATCGCAAAGACTAATACGATATTGGATAGCGATATTCAGACTATCGGCAGATTGTTCTGGATCTATAGTACTAAAGTTGAAAGGGAAGCTCCAGCATTTGAGCTTACTGATATTTCTGAGAATACGTATACCAATGAAAGCTTACTTGGTAAGATAGTGGTTATCAATTTTTGGGGTACCACCTGTGGCCCTTGCGTCCGGGAAATTCCTGAACTCAATCGCTTAGTTCAACAATATGCTGACCGAGATGATGTGGTATTTCTAGCCATAAGTGTTGATAAAAAAGAGAAAATAGAAAGCTTTTTAGAACGAAAAGCTTTCTATTTTCAACTGGTATCGTTAGCATCCGAAGAACATAAAGCTACTGAATTACAAAGAGCGTTTACTGGTGATATTGGGCTTCCTACTAATTTTGTAATAAACAAGGAGGGAAAAGTTGTGTTCCAATTTCTTAACGAAAGCATACGTATTAGAAAGATGCTTAGTCAATGCATTGATCGTTATTTAAGTCCCTCATAAACTTAATTAGTCTGTTAGATTGATACGATACGCCGGATTATTTCTCTGCCTGCTTTCTATCTCATCCGTAATTTACGCCCAGAGCTTCCAGGGTTACGCCGAGTTCGGCATAAATGCTTCTCAGATCGACGGTGACGCCCTAGCGGGTTATAATCAACCAGGCTTACGATTGGGAGTACACGTTGCGTTTCCGCTGGATAGTAGCTGGATGGCTCAGGGAGGATTAGTGTACAGTGGTAAGGGTAGTCGTCACGGCGAATTCGATCCGATTTTTCAGATTTTACGGGTCAACTACTTAGAACTTCCCATAGTGGTTCAGTACGCATTGTTACCCAAAGTATCGCTTTCAGCGGGCTTTACGGCTAATTACCTTATCCAGGCCAAAGTCGATGCCGGATTTGGCTTTGAAAACAGTCGAGAAAGTTTTACCGATTTTGATTTTTGCTACACGGCGGGAGTAGTTTATCAACCTTTTGATAATGCCGCTTTCTCGATTAGTATTATTAACGGCCTAACCAGTGCTAGTCCCCTTCAGTTTTTCCGCAACCGCAGTCTGGCTTTTTCAATGTTCTACAGGTTGGGAGGCGGGTAGTTAGTACGAGTAATAGTGTTCCGCCGCGGCGCGTAATGTTCAAAATTACTTCACTCAAATTACGTGAACATTCAAACACGATAACACTTGAACACATTTCTTCTTTTCAATTGTGATTGGCAATTCGTAATTTATCCTCTATGAATTACTTCTATTTGGTTGTCCTCTGGCTCGTGGCAATACTGCTGCCCGATACCACTTCAGCACCGAATTCTCGAACTCAGGCAGTCGCCGACCGTCCCAATGTGCTGTTTATTGCAGTAGACGATCTACGTCCCGAGTTGGGCTGCTACGGTAAAACGGCCATGATATCGCCTAACATTGATCGGTTGGCTGACACGGGTACGTTGTTTAACCGGGCTTACTGTCAGATTCCCGTTTGCGGAGCCTCCCGGGCTAGCTTGCTTACCGGATTACGGCCAACCCGCGACCGATTTTTGGGTTACAGCACCCGCGCCGACGAGGATGCACCCGGAGCAATTACTCTTCCCCAGCACTTCCGGAAGAACGGTTACTATACTATCTCTAATGGTAAAATTTTTCACCATCGCGATGATAAGGCCGGGAGCTGGAGTGAACCAGCCTGGCGTCCCCAAAATCCGGGGAACAACTGGCGCGACTACGTGACCGAAGCCGCCCAACAGATTGCCGCTGAACACGGTAACGGACGAGGACCGGCCTTTGAGCGAGCACAAGTACTCGACACCGCCTACTACGACGGTAAAATTGCCGCGAAAGCTATTGAAGATCTGAAGAGGTTGAAGGAAAAGGATCAACCTTTTTTCTTGGCGGTTGGTTTTCTGAAGCCCCACCTGCCCTTTAATGCCCCGCAGAAGTACTGGGATTTATATGATCCTCGCACCCTACCGGAAGCATCTAATCCATTTGAACCAGAGAATGCTCCTGATGCGGCCCTGCATAATTTCGGTGAGTTACGTAACTATGCGGGTATCCCTCCCGAAGGGTCATTGCATCCGAGTTTGGCTAAGCTACTAGTACACGGTTACTACGCTTGCACCAGTTACACCGATGCTCAGATCGGCAAAGTGCTAGATGCTCTGGATATTTTAGGTTTATCCGATAATACGATTGTGGTACTGTGGGGCGACCACGGCTGGAACCTGCAAGAACACGGCCTGTGGTGCAAGCACTGCAATTTTGAGACCTCTCTCCGCGCACCCTTACTGATTAAGGCTCCCGGTTTTCCGGAAAGGCAACGTACCGAAGCCCTCACCGAATTTGTGGATATCTACCCTACTCTATGCGAACTCGCTAATCTACCCTTACCTGAACATTTAGAAGGTGAAAGTCTGCTTCCGTTGCTTTCCCAACCCAATTTGCCCGGTAAGGAATTTATCTACAGCAAATACTACAACGGCTTCTCAGTGAAGAATGACCGTTACCGCTACACCGAGTGGAGTGAAGAAGACGGAGAGATTTACGCCCGCATGCTGTACGACCACCAACAGGATTCGCTGGAGAACGTAAATATTGTAGAGCAACCGGAGCATGCCGACTTGGTACATCTGCTTCAGCAGCATCTGCACCAGGCGTACCCCGAAGATTTTACGCAATAGAACCTATGACTCATTATCAGCAGATTGTTCGGGCCAAACTGTTTATTGATCAGCAATACGATCAGCCATTGACTTTGGGGCAATTATCAGACACCGCCTATTTTTCCAAATTTCATTTTCTGCGTTTGTTTCGTAAGCTATACCAGGTTACTCCGCATCAGTACCTGACTCGTCGGCGGATTGAGGTTTCTAAAGAGTTGCTTACCTACGCTGACGCTTCGGTAACCGACATCAGCTACCGGGTGGGTTTTCAGAGCGTTCCTCACTTCAACGTTACCTTCCGCAAGTGGGTGGGTACTTACCCTACTCAATATCGCGAGAAAACGCGCGCCGCCGTACAAAAGGCTCAGAGCCAGCCGGATACGGTTATTCCGTTTTGCTTTGTCCGAAATCACTGTTCGCCAGAATAGCAATATTCCGAAAGCGCTTCTCGAGCGAGTCTTCTATCTTTAACAAAACTAAAAGTTAAACAATTCAAGCTCGGACTTGCCTGTATCAAAGCATGGCCGGTCCATTTTCAATTATCCATTATCAACTGACATCACCTATGATTACCAAAATGTCTCACACGGCACTGTATGTGCTGGATCAGGATGAAGCCAAAGATTTTTATGTGAACAAGCTAGGCTTTGAAGTTCGCAATGATACTACGCTGGAAGGTTTCCGCTGGCTTACCGTTGGCCCTGCTACCCAACCCGATCTGGAGATTACCCTGATGGCTATTCAACCCGGCCCACTTTATGACGAAACTACCGTGGAAAAGATGAAGGAGCTGGTTAAGAAAGGGGCCATGGGCTCCGGAGTATTTGAAACCCCCAACTGTCAGGTTACTTACGAAGAACTAAAATCTAAAGGAGTAGAATTTATGTCTCCGCCGCAGGAGCGGCCCTACGGTACCGAAGCCATGTTTAAGGACAACTCCGGTAACTGGTTTAGCCTGACCCAGCGCTTCAACTAATTGGGCTTGGTGGCAAGAAAAACAAGTTGAATAGTCAGCCAGACAACAAAAATCGCCTGCCGCTGAGCAAAATTACCCTTAAATGGGTGATTGAATCGAGTACTTATAATCCGCAATTTGTAATGACTGGCATCCTAACCGGATACCGGGTAGTTCATCTTCGCCTACCAACCCGTCATCACTATGCAAAGGATTTTATCCCTCGGAATTATATTTCTGCTGGCAGGCTATTCAGCCGTAGCTCAGGCCGTGGTTGCAGTCCGCAACGATTACCAACCTCAGGAAATCAAGCAGCAAGCCGAGTACTACGCCCACGTTTTAGGTCTCGATTCAACAGTGTATATACTGATCAGTTTTACGCCCCGGGTACCCGAGAAAATGAAGGGCTTTACCCGCTACCACGATGCCCGGCCGCAGGGTGGAGGCCATCAGGTGCATATCTCGATCAGCAAAAAGGCGGGCCGCTCACATCAGCTACGAACGCTGGCGCACGAGATGGTACACGCCCGACAGTTTGTTCAGGGTCAGTTAGTACAATGCGACCATACTCATTTCAGTTGGCACAGCCAAGCCTGCGAAAGACTAGATAAACTCGCATATTTAGATCGCCCCTGGGAGCAAGAAGCTACTAAAGTAGGGGCATCTCTGCACGAACAATTCCGAAAGCAATCCCAAAACCGGCTAGCTTCACTTCACTAAAGTGTGTGACTAATCTATTTCAACAAATTACATTCTGATTCCTTAAAAAGGAAGTATATCGTAGTAGGGGAAATATAGCTTAAAGAATTACTAACCGAATCTTATGGAACATATTCCAACATACCGTAACTAAAAGTGTAGCCCCGATTGTTTACCGAAAAACTGATATCCCCCCCACTAGCTTCGGCTCGGGGAGTCCATTCCTTGATGACTGGGTCGTACTCCCAAAAATCGGTATGATCGCGACCTCCGCCCATGTAGCCTTTGCCGTTAGCACTGAAAGCGATCGTTAGCTCACGAGGTTCACCAGGAAAAAAGCCTTCGGCTATCCAGGCATCGTTCGGAGTATCATATCGCCATAGTTGTTTCTTCGTCTCCAAACTGTCAGCTCCTACTACAGTTTCGGCATCCAGACCAATGTACACTTGGTCGTTAATAATGAATACTGCCGCATTACGATGTTCTCGTCCGGGGAAATTATTCTTTTGTGTCCACGAGCCCATCGGGTTACCGTGTTCATCTACACCAGTGGTAGCGTCCTGTGGATCAAACTCCCAAACAGATTGAAGTGAATATCCACCACCGTATCCTCCACTGAGGTAGCCTTTGCCGTTCACCCCAAAACTAAAGGCAGCATTACCCTCTCGTCCATAGTCCGGGAAATCAGTTTTACGAGTCCAACGATCTTGCTGTGGATCATATTCCCAGCAAGCCACCTGTTGTTCAGATACACTAGAGACGATATATCCTTTATCGTCAACCGAAAAAGCCTGAGGGTCAATACTAAGATCACCCGGAAAATCAGCCTTTTGTGTCCACTGCCGAGTAGCTACATCAAATTGCCACCATTCCCGGGTTACAGACAAATTACCACCTTCGGATACTAAACTTAGCCCTACATAGATAGCTTCACCAATGGCAAAACCTACTGGCCACTGTCCGGCATTACCTGGGAAGTTGTTTCCAACTGGACTCCAGGCGTTACCCGCTAAGGTGGTAAAAGTAGTTTCGGGCCCGTACGTCAGATTGTTTTTTTCATCGACGAAATACGGACGGATGTAATAAGTAGTATTTAGGTCTAGACCTAACAAAACATCGTATATTGGAAATGGGCTGCGCGAGATTATTCCTGCCCCTCGGGTACTCCACGACTGCCGTACCGAGTCAGATGGTATGGCTCCCGGAGAGGTTGACCACACTAACCCGAAATCTACATTCTTGACTTCTTCCACTTCGCTGAAAGTAATTTGAGCTTCAGCCTGAGCCGAATAAAGCCCAATTTCAAGTATCTCAGGTATAGTGAGCTCAAAACTGCTCGGCAAGGTGGGGGCCTCAGTTTCTTCCTGACAGGCAGCCAGCAGTATAATAATTGCTAATTGGTAAAGTATCTTCTTCATGCGAGCATCATAAATAAAATGAAAGCTCAAGTTACTACCTACCCTTATTCTGTAAATGGCTATATCCCTGAGAATCTTAGCTACGTAATATCCTACTGTAATCCGCTACCTAGGGGTTGTACTAAGCTGGCTTCTCAAATTTCCGTACCAATGAGGTAAGTTGATTACGATTCTTAACCTCGGTTTTCTGATAGATTCGGCTGGTGTGGTCTTTAATGGTTTGTAGGGTAACGAACAGTGTGTCGGCAACTTCTTGGTTGGTTTTCCCCTTGTAGATTTCCATAATTACATCTTTCTCTCGGGTAGTAATTCCGTACTTCTGAACAAAACCATCTAGTGTAAGCGTAGATGATTTTTCTTTTATTAGCGACGGAAAATCACCCGCGTACAAGAAGTAAACTCCCAGCCCGGTATTGGTCAGAAAAAAGAAAAAGATGAATAATAACTCTAGCTGAGAGTCACTTAGGAAGGGTAGAAAAATTATTCCGTGAGTTAGTCCTATCAACAGCAAAATAGCAAGAAGCGGAGTTTTTGCCTTTCCTTTTAGATAGCGGATGGGCAGGAACGTTACAGGCAATAGTGTAAATAATACGACCGCTACTGTAACCGATGAGAACAATTGCTCAGTATGGAGCAGTACTTCAAATTGTTGGGTTAGCAGGTAGGGCAATGCGATAGCTAGTAATCCTAGACCACTACTAGTAATAATTAAGATCGTTGACTTCTTCAGTAGCATTCGCACTCCCCAAAGGGCGAGCATAATTAGCCCAATTAGCAGAAATGGCGCGCCTAGTAGTGATAAAAAATTAGAGATTTTTGGAATTAACCCTTCTTCTTGCTCTAGTGGAAATAGTAATCGGAGCAGCACATCGCTCCAGAGGGCGTAAAAGCCAAAGGCGTACATCATCACTAGGTAGTATTGCATCAGTCGCACTGCCGGAAGTGTACCCCGTTCGCGAAGCCGGAAAAATACCATGACTCCGCCTACGGTGAGGCCCAGACATAAGATGAAACATACCCAAATCAGCAGCCGCTGAATATCCATAACGTTTGATAATTGTACTGGCGCAAAATACCCCCTACTTTGGTATTAGCCATCCTACTAAAGTAGTGAATTAGTAAAACACTACTTTAGTAGCTAGTGGAATTAGCCGCTTTTCCTTTCATTTGGGCATACTCTTTTAACCAAAAACCCAATAAAAATGGAAACTGTAAATAATAACATTCAACCCACTTGGAAAGGTAGCCTATCCCACGGATGGGAAACGATGAAGCGCTATTTTCTCCCGCTATTCTTAGTCGTAATTGTACTAGCCATCGTAGATAGTTTAATAGGACCCATCGGCGGTAATTTTTCCGGGGATCAGGACTACGATGAAGATGTATTTATCGGCCCCTTTAGCCAAGTATCGGCCGTATTTCAACTAATGATTATTGCTTACTGGCTACTATTCGTTCCAGTAATTGAGTACGGTGCCGATTTACTATTCGTGCAAACAGTTCGTCGGGAGACGATTAATGTGAAGAATATCATTATCGGCTTTAATAACTACGTTACGATTGTTCTGACTAATCTACTCGCTGGTGCTTTAATTGGTATTGCTTTTATCGCTCTCATCATTCCCGGTATTATCGTTGCCTGTCGATTATCTTTTGTTTCTTATCTGGTGATGGATAAAGGCTTAGATCCGATTGCTGCCGTAGAAGGTAGTTGGAAATTAACTCGAGGGCACGGCTGGCGAATATTCGGATTAGGAGTTACCTCGATCTTCATTTTCTTTGGAGGGCTTCTACTGTTCATCGTCGGGACAATACCCGCAGTTATCTGGATAAAATCCTCCTTTGCTTCACTCTATCAGGCAGTGGTAGATGAGACGGATGAAACCCTCTATCTTCCTCCGCAAACTGCCTAAGTAGTTGTTAAATATTCCCTCTCTCACTAAAAAATGATACAATGAAGACTATTCAAGTTTCTGAAAGTAGATTGGTGAGTAGAACAAAGACTTTGGTAATTTTTGTCTTTACGATAATCTTAGGAGTTATCTTATTTGTAGCTCCTAATCTGTTTTTCGGTATTACAAAATTCAACGGAGGACTCACCGGAATAAATCTGTTGATTATGGGTCTGTTCCAGTGTATCACCGTCTGTTCGTTAATACACTTCTCACTCAGGCTGCTAAAGAAAGATTTCCGCTACATTGGTTTTTCGCTATCTCACTGGAAAAGAGATGGACTACTGGGCTTAGTAGGCGGTTTGACCTGGGTTACTTTACAGTTTGTTCTAATTATACCTAATACTGGTGGGGCTGATAGAGAAGATATATCGCAGATGGTAGAGATGATGGATGGCAGTTTGATAGGGATGCTTTCGTACATAGCTCTAGGGGTTATTGGCGGTGGAATAACTGAAGAAATCTACAGCAGGGGTTACTTTATCACTGTTCTTCCAGATACGTTCAAAAATCCCAAAGTAGGGATGTACATTGCTACTATCTTATCAATCCTATTTTTTGCCGCACTTCATCTACCTTCTGATTCTTTAGGATGGTTTGATATTTTGGTGCCTACATTTATGTATACTTTCTTATTTCTGTATACCAAGCGATTAGTTGCACCTATTGTGGCTCATGGGATTTACAACATGACTGCTATCATGCTTACCTATTATACGTATTACGCCTAATAGAAAAAGACCTGCTGGAGTTACTACCCGGCAGGCCTTTCTTTTTAATCCCAACCCTCATTGGGGCCGCACATTCGGACAATTCGGGGCTGGAAGGTGCCGACAATATCCACCAGGTTTTCCTGCTGCCGCATTACCTCCCGGATGTCTTTATAGGCCATTGGAGCTTCGTCCAGACCGGAACCGATCAGGGTTACTTTTGCTTGCTTCAAAGCGTTGGCCACTTCCTGCTGGGTAATTGACTGCTTGGCTTTTCGTCGTGACATCACCCGCCCGGCTCCGTGGGAAGCCGAGTTGATCGATGCCACCTCGCCTCGTCCTCGCACAATAAAGCCCGGGGCAGTCATAGAACCCGGAATAATTCCGAGGACTCCTTTGCCCGCCGGAGTAGCTCCTTTCCGGTGAACGATGATCTCATTGCCGTCGGCATCTTGCTCCTTCCAGGCAAAGTTATGGTGGTTTTCCACCATTGCCAGTGGAGCTTCTCCCAAAGCCTGCCCCAGCCGTTCGTGAATCTGGTGATGACAAGCCGAGGCGTAATCACCCGCCAAATTCATCGCTCGCCAGTACTCCTGTCCGGCTTCTGAATCCAGATCAAGCCACGCCAGATGCTTCGCCTCGTCGGGCAGTTTACACACCGATTTAGCAACCTTGGTGTAGTGCGCCGCAATGTTGGCACCTAGCCCTCGCGAACCCGAGTGAGACAGCACCGCCAGATATTTACCAACGGGTACGCCAAATTCGTTATCGGCATCCACGATGTCTACTATCCCAAATTCCACGAAGTGATTACCACCACCGGAAGAACCGATTTGCTTGTACGCCCGATCCTTCAGGTCTCGTACTATTTTGATCTCTTGAAACTCGGGGCGCTCCAGTACTGCATCATCTTTCGGTCGCTGAAACGTAGCCTGCCCGAAGCGGGTGTTGTCAATCAGTATCTTCCGAAGTTGATCGTTCCGCTCAGTTAGGTGCGCTGTGGGCAGATCATAGAAAGTCATGCACATTCGACAACCTATGTCCACGCCTACACCGTAGGGAATAACGGCGTTTTCGGTCGCCAGTACTCCGCCAATGGGCAAACCGTAGCCCTGGTGGGCATCGGGCATCAACGCCCCACTCACGGTGATAGGCAGCTTCATCGCTACGTTCATCTGGTGCTTAGCACCTTCTTCAATCCCAGCCTCGCCGTAGATCGGGTAATCTTTCCACTGCTTATTTAGCGCAATGCGACCTGAATCTTCAGTAGGAGCAAGTAAAGCCTGAGCCACTGCGCCTACCACTTGGTCTTTCACATAGTTATGCGGATACTGGTAGACTTTCTTCAGTAAGTCCAGCTTCACCTTTCGGTTCTTGCCCTTGTACCCATCTTCAATAGCTTGCAAAGCCAACCCGATGATTTTACCTTCAGGGTAGCCCAGTTTTCGCAAGTCTTTGCCAGTTAGTTTATTTGTTGCCATGATTTATTCGTTTAGAAATTCTCTTTTGTTCTTTTCCATTTGTTCTACATGCCGTCTTGCATGTTGCGCTAAAAAGTAGATGTACTCGTATACATTTAACTTTCCCAGGTTATCTACACTCATTGTTGTCTTGTACAATAACCCTTCCCCATTTGGAAGAGATTGGAGCACATCAACGCATTGCTGTACCTGGGCACTCATAATATACCGTACTTCTGGCAACGCTTTGATGCCCTGCGGCTCCATATGCTCAGGTCTCACCCACACGAATGATCGATGTTTGCCTATATTTTCGAATTTTTTCGGACTGAAAGTGTAATCCTTCAGCACATTTTGCAGATCAACTTCATCTACTTTCTTCAGT
>CAKZYJ010000316.1 GCA_937884755.1 uncultured Flammeovirgaceae bacterium | reverse complement strand
CTTAGTGCTGATTTATACTACAGCGGCACCGAAATTCAGATGAGCGGAACCTTTGAAGGTGATAGCTTCGACGGTGAAGTAGCCGCTGGCTACGATAGCTTTGACATGACCGCCAATCGAGCGAATTAAATCGCCGATTCTCGCGACTGATTCCCCAAAGGCTGGTTATCTACCGGTTGGGAAGCAGACACTGTAACCTCACGCATTTCGGCGTGGGGTTCTTTTTCGTTAAAAAACTTGTTCTGAAACAACAGAATAATTGCCACGCCCACAAAAATAGATGCATCAGCAATGTTAAAGATAGGCCACAGTGCCATATATTCACCTCCCCAGATAGGCACCCAGTCGGCTACCCGGCCCTCCCAAATGTCAACGTAGAACATATCAATTACCTGCCCGTGGAACCAGGGAGTAGATGAACCGTAGGGAGCATTGTCTAATAATACTCCGTAAAAAGCACTGTCAATCACATTACCAATAGCTCCTCCCAGAATTAGCGCTACTGACCAGAGTAAGCCTTGATGGACCTTTTTCTTCGCCAATACGTAGAGGTAGTAAGCAATACCAACCATCGCGAACAGGCGGAAGACAGTAAGAATAAGCTTGCCGTATTCTGAGCCTAACTGCATTCCGAAGGCCATACCGGGGTTCAGCGTATAGTGCAGTTTGAACCAGTCCCCAAATACGGGAATCTGACCGATAATGCCCATATCCATATTGTTGTGCACCAGCAGCTTCACGGTTTGGTCCAGGATGATAACTCCTACACTGAGCAAGTAATATTTCCAGTACTTCACAGAAATTGCAATTTTAGTGTTCTAATGCTTATTCTACCGTAATTTGTATTTTCAACTCAAACTCATCCATCGTTATTTCCTGCCCCTTTTCCAAATGATCTACCAACTCTAACGACGTAGCCTGAGTTTCAGTACTTATATACTCCCAATATGCCTGCACTGCCTGCTGTACCGAGGTATGATCGGTCTTTATCTTCACCTGAATCTTGTCCTGCACGTCCAATCCCTGGTCTTTCCGCAGGTTCTGAATACGATTTACCAGATCGCGGGCAATACCCTCTTGCCGTAGTTCTTCGGTTATGGTAATATCCAGAGCCACCGTCATGTTCCCCTCCCGGGCTACCGACCAGCCCGGAATATCCTCCGAGGTAATCTCTACATCGTCGGTTGTAAGAGTAATACGCTCCTTAGGCAAAGCAAGTTCGTATTGTTGCTCCTGTTCTAACCGATTAATCTCTTCCTGCCCCATTTGAGCTACCGCAGCGCTAATGTCCTTCATCATAGGGCCGTACTGCTTACCCAGCTTTCGAAAGTTGGGTTTAATCTTTTTCACCAGTACGCCCGAAGTATCGTCAATATACTCAATCCCCTTCACGTTCACTTCCGACAGGATGATATCTTCCACTTCTTCCAACTGCTGCTTGAAACCGGCATCCAGCACTGGAATCAGAATGCGGGAAAGCGGTTGGCGTACCTTAATGGTATGCTGTTTACGCAGGGAGTGTACTAACGAAGATGCCGACTGGGCCATCTGCATTTTATTTTCTAGGTGCTGGTCAATCGCGTTTTCATCCGCCTGCGGAAAGTCGGTTAGGTGTACCGAATCTGGGTTCTGCCGCTGACTGGTCTGGTTAAGATCGCGGAACAGATGTTCAGAATAAAATGGAGCGATAGGCGATGACAATTGCGCCAAAGTCACCAAACAGGTATACAGCGTTTGGTAAGCGGCCTGTTTGTTTTCGTTGTACTCACCCTGCCAGAACCGCTTCCGGTTCAGCCGCACGTACCAGTTACTTAGGTCATCTATCGTAAAATCCTGAATAGCCCGTGCTGCCCGGGTTGGTTCGTAATCCTTATAGGCCTTATCCACCTGTTTCACCAGGCTGTGGAGCTTGGAGATAATCCAGCGATCGCTTTCCGTGCGCCAGTCTAGCGGAATCTCATCTTCAGCAAAGGTGAAGCCATCCAGGTTAGCGTAGAGGGCGAAGAAAGCATAGGTGTTTTGTAGCGTACCGAAAAAGCGGCGCTGCACTTCCTTCACTCCTTCAATATCAAACTTCAGATTATCCCAGGGATTGGCGTTGGAGATCATATACCAGCGGATGGCATCTGGACCGTGTTCTTCTAGAGTGGTAAAGGGGTCAACCGCATTACCCAGCCGCTTAGACATTTTATTGCCGTTCTTGTCCAGCACCAAGCCGGTGGATACCACATTCTTGAACGCTACGCTGTCGTACAATAATCCGGCAATCGCGTGTAAAGTAAAGAACCAACCGCGGGTTTGGTCTACTCCCTCCGAGATGAAATCCGCCGGATAGCGCTGCTCAAATACCTCCTTGTTCTCAAATGGGTAGTGCCACTGAGCGTAGGGCATAGCCCCCGAATCGAACCAAACGTCAATCAAATCAGCTTCGCGATGCAGTTTCTGCCCACTGTCGCTTACCAACGTAATCCAGTCTACGTAGGGGCGGTGTAAGTCCTGCTTCGCCAGGGCGTCATTGTTCTTTCGTACCAGTTCAGCATCGTCCGCAAAGGATTCGTTGGCTTTTTGTACTTCTTCGCTCAGTTCGACTACTGAGCCAATGCATTTTCCCTCACTACCATCTTCGCTGCGCCAGATGGGCAGCGGTGTACCCCAGTAGCGAGAGCGGCTGAGATTCCAATCCACCAGATTCTCCAGCCAGTTGCCGAAACGCCCGGTACCGGTAGATTCCGGCTTCCAGTGAATGGTTTTGTTCAGGGCTACCAACTGATCTTTTTTGGCCGTGGTGCGGATAAACCAGGATTCCAGCGGGTAGTAAAGTATAGGTTTATCAGTACGCCAGCAGTGAGGATAGGAGTGTTCGTACTTCTCTACTTTAAACGCTTTATTCTCCTGCTTCAACTTAATGGCGATCTTTACATCGGTAGACTGATAGCCAGCAGCACTTTCATCTTCATCATCGTAGTTCTTCACTGGCATATCGGCGAAGTCGGTGATTTCGGATACAAAGCGTCCTTTTTTGTTGACAATAGGCGCATCATTATCGTTTTCATCCTTCACCATGATGCCCGGGATACCGTGCTGCTCCAGCACCCGGAAGTCATCCGCTCCAAAGGTTTTCGCTAAGTGTACTAGTCCGGTACCATCTTCAGTAGTCACAAAATCGCCCGCCAGCACCGTGAAAGCACCAGAATCTTCGGGAAGAGCAATGTAGGGCAATAGTTGCTCATACTTCATACCCACCAAGTCAGCTCCCTTCATAGTTTCTACTACCTGATAAGGAATTTGCTTATCACCGGGGGAATAGTCTTCAATAGCTAAGTCTTTGGCTTTTTCACTGAAGTAACTTTCCATCCGGTCCTTCGCTAGTATTACATAGATCGGCTCGTAGGTATACTGATTGAAGGTTTTCACCTTTACATAATCAATAGTCGAGCCCACCGCGATACCGGAGTTGGCTGGCAGTGTCCAGGGCGTGGTGGTCCAGGCCAGCAGATAATTGTTCTCGGTACCCTTCACCTTAAACTGGGCGACAATGGAGGTATCTTTTATGTCCTTGTAAGTACCGGGCATATTCAGTTCGTGCGAACTCAGTCCGGTTCCGGCAGCGGGAGAGTAAGGCTGAATGGTGTATCCTTTGTAAAGCAAATCCTTCTCGTACAACTGCTTAAGCAGGTGCCACAGCGTTTCCATGTACTCCCGCTCAAAGGTGATGTAGGGATTATCCAAATCCACCCAATAGCCAATCTTCTGAGTCAAGTCATCCCACTGGCTCTTGAACTTCATCACTGCTTCGCGGCAGCGCTGATTGTATTCCTCAATGGAGATCTTCTGACCAATATCTTCCTTGGTAATTCCGAGTTCTTTCTCCACCTGTAGCTCTACCGGCAGGCCATGGGTATCCCAGCCGCCCTTACGCTCCACACGGTGCCCCTTCAAGGTTTGGTAGCGGCAGAAAATATCTTTAATCGTCCGGGCCATCACGTGATGGATGCCCGGAGTACCGTTGGCTGAGGGCGGTCCCTCGTAAAAGGTAAATAGTTTATCGGCCGGGCGCTGCTCTACCGACTTCTCAAAAATCTTTTGTTCCTGCCAGAACTTCAGTATTTCCTTTGCTACCTGAGGGTAACTAACCTGCTTATATTCAGGATACTTCTCGAATTGAGACATACGAAACCTTCCTATTTGTATTGGAACGGGCAAAGGTACAACCTGTTTAGGTTTTTGCCCAACACGACTTTAATTAACGCGGCTGTAAATAAAAAGATTTAGGTTATTGCCGTTTATAATTCCTCTTTACGAACCTCCACTAACTCATCCTGACCATTCGCACGTCCGGGTACCCGCAACCGACTTAGATCAATCTCTTCGTCGTCGTCTTCCTGATAGAACTCATCGTAGTGTTCAATGAGGTGGAATAACGGTCGATTGCTACGGCCGGCAATGCCTTTTCCGTTGTCAAATATCATGAGTAGAGCGGGCAGCACGGTCAGGTTGGTAAACATGGCAATTACCAGGGTCAGTGACGTTAGAATACCCAGATACTGAGTGCCGCTAAGGCTGGAACCGGCGAAAATGATAAACCCGCAGAACAGAATAATGGAGGTGTAAATCATGCTGGTGCCCGTTTCACGCAAGCTTTTGCTGATAGCGATAGGCACAAAAAAACGATTACTCTTCAGCTCCTGCCGATACTTGGCCAAAAAGTGGATTGAATCGTCTACCGAAATACCAAACACAATACTGAAGATGATAGCCGTGCTAGGCTTAAGTGGAATACCGAAAAAACCCATGATGCCTGCCGTAATGATCAGCGGAATAACATTCGGAATTAACGAAATGAAGATCATCCGGACGCTACCGAATAGCATAGCCATAATCACCGCGATGATACCGAAGGCGATGAGCAGACTCACCAGCAGATTATCAATCAGGAATTCGTTGCCCTTGGTAAACAGCAGACTGGCTCCAGTAATGAATACCTGGGCTTCCGAATCACTAAATATCTCGTCTACCTTCGGCTGTATTCTTTCTTCTACTAACGTTTTAATCTTCTTCGAGCCAATGTCAGCCACCTTCAGTGAAATGCGTAGTAGTTGACCGGTGCTATCCGACAACCCACTTTGCAAACTAAGGGGCGAGTTTTCCGAAACATCAGCTTGTGAAACAGTTCCTCCTTCTGCCGGAGCTGCTGACTGGGTATTTTTAAGATAGCGGAGAATGAATGCCCGATCCCGGTTATCAGGTAACGCGTAGAAAGACGAGTCATTGTTGTAAAAAGCCTGCCGGGCCGACTTCACGAAGCTCACCAGTGAGATAGGCTGAGCAATTTCTTCCTGCTCAGCCAGGAAAACTTCCAATTCTTCTACCTGCCTTAGCGTAGATACTCGGGTAGCTGACCGCTTTTTCTGAGTGTCTACTACAATCTCCATCGGCATGATACCGGAGAAATTCTCCTCAAAGAACTCCATATCCTGCTTCAGTTGGCTATTCGCCGGAACCCCATCCACCAGATACGAAACCGCTTCAATACGAAGCAGACCCACCGAGAAGATAATAACAACCAACAGGGATGTCCCTAGCACCCGGTAACGATGCCGGTGCACCAGTAAATCCAATATCGTGAGAACGCGATCTAAGAGCGAAAAGCGAAGATGCTTTAGTTGCCGATCGTTGGGCGGAGGCAGATATGAAAATACGGAAGGAATTACGATGATACTCACCGTGAAGGTGGCGAGAATATTCAACCCGGCTACCAGTCCGAACTCCTCTAGAATAGAAATGTTAGTGAACAGTAGCACTAGAAAACCAATGGCGGTAGTAACATTAGTGATCAGCGTTGCCATCCCAATCTTCTGAATAATGCTGCCCAGTGCTTCCTCTTTATTGCCGTGCGTGCGATATTCCTGATGGTACTTATTGATGAGATATACACTATTGGGAATACCAATGATGACGATAATGGGTGGCAACAGTCCCGACAGAGCGGTGATTTCGTAGCCAAACCAGGCCAGTGTGCCCACCGACCATACCACCATAATCCCGATCACGATCAGGGGGAATACAACAGCATCCCAGGAGCGAAAGAATGCGAGCAGAATCAGGGCCGTGACTACTACTGACAATATCAGAAACAACCGCAGTTCGGCACGGATTTTAGCGTTCATCACCGTTCGCACAAAGGGAATCCCCGCGTAGTGTAGTTCTATGCCAGTCACTTTTGAGAAGCTCTCACCCAGATATTGAATGTCAGGCACCAACTGCTCTCGCTTATCGGAATTGAGGGTGTTATTATCAACCGCCACTAGTATCAGCGTAGCCCCGTTCTTCTGGTTGATCAGTTGGTTACTGTATACTTTAAATGTTCGGGCTAATTGCAGCAGGCTGTCTAGTTCCGCCTGACGGTCGGGCAAGTCGGCGAAGACTGGCTGTAGCTCAAACTTCTTAGCTTCAGTATTTTTCACAATAGCCTGCAAGCCCGGCAATGAAACAGTGTATTTCACTCCCGAGAGCTTTGCTAGCTCGTCGCTGAAGTATTTAAACCTCCGAAAATTATCTACCTGATAAAGAGCCGAGTCCTGTACCCCAATGACCAGCAGGTTGGCATCTTCGCCAAACTGTTCTTTAAATTGCCGATAGTAGACCATAGCCGGATCGTCTTCGGGCACGGCCTCTACGTAATCATAACTCAGCTTCAGACTAGGAATCTTGTAAGCCATTACCGCCGTGATGATTGCCAACAGCAACATCAACCATAGCCGATACCGGATAATAAAATGAGCAAGCTTAATCCACATGGATATCTGACACGTTCTGTCCGAAGCAATGCAGCTGCTCCGACTACCTCAAAAATAACTGATTGCTAATCAACTGGTTTAGCTTTTTTAAGAATTGTTAGCTTTCAGGCGGCTAACCTCAAAGGGTTCTGGTTCAATAATGACACCAGTACCTCATAAAGTTCCAAATGTTGCCGCTGAAATTCGGCTGAATTTTCAAAGAAATATTCTACTGCTACTGCGAAGAATTCTCGAACATTGGTAGCGGCATACTCCCGGAAGAAATCCGTTTCTCCCCGCTTGATACTTTCTATGTAGTACGGCGCTAATTGCTTCCAGCGTTGCTGTACTTGGGTTGGAAAGAACTGATACTCCTCATTTTCAATCATATTCTCCAGTTCTAATGCGTGCGCCATTTCGTGTAGCCCCACGGGCATCAGTAACATCGGCGTATCCTTCTACAAAGCTTCGCCACGATAGCACAATCGCTTGCAATCGTGGATTCACTTCACCCTTATGATACCGCCGGGTAATGGTAGAGTAATAATCATCGGAATAAATCAGAATTCGCCGGAAATGCGATAGGCTCACTTCGGGCAAGCCGAAGGTAAGCTGCACTGCCGAAGCACTGATCATGGCTTTCATCTCTAATGTAACCGGCTTAAAACCCCGAGGAATAAACTGCTTCTGCTGGATGAAGTGCATCACCCGCTTCATAAAGATCTTTTTCTGCGACATCGGTAACTGCTGATAGTACGGGAAGTACCTCGCCAGAATGCCTTCTATCTCCCGCACTTTCACCAACGGATACAATGGCTGAGGCGTGGGAATGCTGCGGTAAAAGACAGTCACGCCTATGAGCAGTACTAGAAACAATGCTAGTAAAAAAGTCATAACAAAAAACTACTACGGGTTTGAAACACCAAGCAGTTTCAATTACCCTGCCAGACTACGCAGAACGTTTTGTAGCAATACCCGCTCCAACAAAGTGGTACGCAACTCACTCACCGACACTCTCTCCTGCTCGGTGCTATCGCGTTCGCGAATAGTAACCGTGTTGTCTTCTAGGGTTTGATGATCTACCGCAATGCAATAGGGCGTTCCAATTAAATCTTGGCGGGTGTAACGCTTACCAATCGCCGCACTCTCTTCGTATACTACTTTCATATCCAGCTTCAGCGATTCATAAATTTCCTTCGCTTTTTCGGGTAAGCCATCTTTTTTTACCAGTGGCAACACTGCCGCTTTTACCGGGGCCAGGGCCGGGTGGATTTTCAGATAAACCCGCTTCTTTTCGTTACCCTTAGCGTCTACTCCAGTGTCTTCGGTATAGGCCTCACAAAGGGTCATTAAAAACAGGCGATCTGCCCCGATGGAGGTTTCAATCACGTAAGGCACGTAGCTTTCTGATACATCGGGGTCGTAGTACTGCTGCTTCTTTTTGGATAGTTTCTGATGCTCAGTCAGGTCAAAATCAGTGCGGGAATGGATGCCTTCTACTTCCTTGAATCCAAACGGAAACTGGTATTCAATATCGATAGCAGCATCAGCGTAGTGGGCTAGCTTTTCGTGCTCGTGAATGCGGAATCTCTCGGTGGG